>CAIMVM010000320.1 GCA_903844895.1 uncultured Pseudomonadota bacterium | reverse complement strand
TTTAGTGCAAATAAAATTCTCTTTTTAAAATTTTCATCGTAGTTTATGTCGCCTTCTCTCATTTTCAAACTCCATTTAAATAATGGAGAAACTATATCACAGATGTATCAAATGTCCCATAACTTTTGCGACAGGCTATAGCACTGGGATTGAAGCAACGTCTCCATGGTTTCTGGACTCCCGGCTAGCGCTGCAGGCCAAGGTTTTTCAGAGCTGGTTCACACACGCTGAAAATGAAACAACCGGTGAAGAAAGCTGGCTACCATTTACCAGCTATAAACTAGGAGTCATGGGAGGTAGCCTGAGCACAAACAATTTTATGCGCATGTACGGTGCCGGCGGGCTTCTTCTAATTGTTCCTAATGCTAAGATGTCAGCCAAGAAAAGTGCCCTTGGTTCTTATGGAGCCTTTGGTTTTGAGTTTTTAAGCGGACATAGCCTTAACTATTACATTGAACTTGGCGCCAACGGCATCTCCGCTCATGCCGACAAGCAGCCTAGAAAGCCCATTTATAGTAATGGCTTTTCAACAGTCGTTGGATTCAGGTACTATCTATAAAGGCACGGAGTAAATTTGGAAGTCTTGTAAGTCTCTTCATTTGCTCTATTTATTTGAATAACGGGTTCTAATTGAGTCCTGGATGGAAAAATTTTTGGTCTGAAACGGCAAAACGAGCACCGGGTGGTCTGCTTTGGATTCCGCTGATGCTTGTCCCTTGCTTCTACGGACTATCACTTACAAATGGCGCATCGTTAACCTGGCCAAGCTTTTTATCCACGCTAATCACAACATTTACAATCTCCTGGACCATTTTTTCGGTGGTTACAGCAGGTCTAGCAATTGTCTATAGGGTCGATATGCTTTCCAATCATAAGCGAGATAAGCGTTTCAGTTTTTCACTTTTTGGCACCCTGACTATGGTTGGATTGTTTTTAGGTCTAGTTTTTGCTCCAATAGCTCTGCAGCAATGTTGCGACATCCAATTTTCAATGGATATCGGTTACTTGACCGGTTCCCTCTTTGTTGGTGGATTGATTTCTACGGCCATCATTTTTCGCGTTGCCTATCGCTCTGGCCTTCAGAGAATTGATGAACTTGAAAAGGCTACCTTAGAATCCCGTTATGAAACACTTAAGGCTCAGATGCAGCCACATTTCTTGTTCAACTCTCTAAATAGTCTATCCGAGCTTATTGATTCCAATATGCCCGAGGCAAGTGAAATGACAGCAAGGCTCGCAGATCTCTATCGCCACATTCTGGAGAATTCGAAAGAAAAAACCTCTTCTCTAGCTTCGGAATTAGCTATTATTCGTAACTATTTGGAACTTGAACGCCTTCGATTTGGCAACCGGCTCCACTTTACGGTCACTTGCAGAGGAAACGGCGAATCTGTGTTTATTCCTAGCCTAATCCTTCAAACGTTAGTTGAAAATGCCGTTAAACATGGCATTTCAACCTCGATTTCTGGCGGATCGATTGAAGTTAATGCGGATGTCACTCTTGGGGGATGGACCTTTATACAAGTAAAAAACACCGGATCTGCCCCAAAGATTGGTAACGATGGGTCCCCTGTGATCCAGCGTAACTCTACGAAGACTGGACTGGCGAATGCCCAGGAGCGACTGACACTGATGTACCAGGACGTCCATGGGTTTAATTTTGGTGTCGATGACAAAGGCATGACGGTCGTTGAATTCAGAGTCCCAGGAGTAAAAATTGACTGAACCTTGCCTAAAAATTTTAATCGTTGATGATGAAGAGCTGGCTCGAAGAAAAATTAAGCGCCTGATTCAAGAAATAGAGCCCAACGCAAGGATCATGGAAGCCATCAATGGCTTTGAAGCTATTATTTCTGTAAGAGAACTTGTACCAGACATTGTATTTCTCGACATTCAAATGCCTGGATTGAACGGATTTGAAGTTCTGGACCACCTTGAGGTGCGACCATTTGCCATCATTTTTCAGACCGCTTTTGATGAATTTGCAATAAGAGCTTTTGAGGAGAACGCTTGTGACTATCTCTTAAAGCCCTTTACAAGGGCCCGTTTTGTAAAAGCATTCGAGCGTGCTCGTTTAGATGGCATCCACCGTCAACCTGAGCTAAGCCTACAAAGGTCTATGTCAGGTCAGCACCGCTACCTTGAAAATTTTATGGTTAATGATCGTGGAGTCAGCATTCTTGTTTCGGCTCAGAATGTTGATGCTCTCATTAGCCAAGATCACTATACCGGGCTTCACTGTGGGGACAAAGAGTACCTGTTAGACTTGTCGCTTCAAAAACTTGAAGAACGTCTAGACCCACAGGCTTTTATACGCATCCATAGATCTGCCTTGGTAAGAGTCTCTGCGATCAGATTGATTACAAAAGGTGAGGCTCCCTCAGTCGAGCTTTATTCAGGAAGAAAAATATCCATATCTAGGCGCTGTCGCAGCACAGTATTTGAACGATTTAAGCTAAAATGAGATCTTTAATTTTCGGCCACAAATGAATGGACCCAAAAATTCTGCTGACAAACCTACTGAAGTCTATGAATTCCGCCTCAAAAAAATTGGCAGAAATAAATGGTGGCGGAGAGAGGGGGATTCGAACCCCCGTTACCGATTAAAGTAAACACGCTTTCCAAGCGTGCGCCATCAGCCACTCGGCCACCTCTCCAAACCCAAAAATCAAATCTGATTGTAAGGGAACAAATCTTTTAACGACTTTTGGGGAAATTGCAATTGAAATTAAATATATACTTTTTCCAAATTTAAAAGTGAGCGTTTTTTATCAACTCCTGCAGAAAACCCGCCCAGTTTTCTTTGGCTGGTAATCACGCGGTGGCAAGGAATTCTGAGTAAAATGGGATTTTTACCGATCGCAGTCCCTACGGCCCGGGCGGAGTTTGGTGCACCTAGTTCTATAGCTATCTCTTTATAAGATTTTACCTGGCCTAGCGGGATCTTTTGAAGTTCACTCCAGACCTTCTTTTGGAATTCCGTACCTGCCGGAGATACTTTAAAACTAAAAGTTTCTCTCTCTCCACGAAAATACTCTGAAATCTCGTGAGCTACTTGCTTAAGAAAGGGCGCGGTAGGCTCAGAGCCGCGCTCTAACGTAATATTAAGGAGACTGATCGTAGAATCAGTCTCCTTAATGAATAGATTGCCTATTGGGGAATCAACAATACAGAAACTCAACGGGGCGCAACCACAATTACAAAAGGAGCAGCAGTTGTTGTGTAGCCAATGATGACTCCTCCTACAACTTCTAAGCTCGTGACGGCTCCGCGGTAGGATTTTGGTGTGGATACATAGATACTATCAAGTTCTTTGATCATATTAAATTCACTCCAACTTACTTTCAACGTATAGGCATACGATCCCGTAGTCAGAATTCCAGGGAATGTTTTGGGTTGGGCATTATTCGAATTATCCACCGCAGTGATCGAGCAAACTGAGTCATTGCCAGCATAGGATGGCATCGCAAAACTAAAACATGCGAAAATGACAGCGAGCAAAAGGCGTTTCATAGGTATCCCTTAATGATTAGTCTTCTAGATTTTTAACATCATATATATTTTGCATCAAACTTATGAAGAAAGGGATTTTCCCAGGTCTTCTTCTTTTAATCTCTGCGATTTTATTACAGTAGTCGACGCCCGCTTGCTTTAGCTCTTTTAACCCTGCCGCGTCTACTGACTCGCTTTGTAATGCAATTAGCGCAGCATCTGAGCCAAGATTCTTAAGATTAAAATACCCAGCATGAAGCTTGATGTTTTGCAAAAAAGTTTCAAAATTTGTGAACGCGAAACTTTCTTTATAAAAACGGATTCTTCCTTCTCTGTCTTTTTCCACAAATCCGGAATCAATGAGGTCGTCGAGTTTGGCAAGACCTCTCTCGCCTAGGATGCGAGTAATGTTTTCCACGCTGGTACCCGCGTGGGTAGCCGCTAAGTGAATAATATAGCTAGAAATTTCATCTCTTAAGAAATAATCTAAACCTTCCTCAGAAAACTGTGAGGTGGTTATAAAGTGCTGTTCGAAAAACGAGCCTTCTTTAGGAAAGTGCTCCTTTAGGAAAGCCATGAATCCATCTCGAGACTGGATGGCCCCTATAACCGTCACCACTGTGGAGAGTTCCGGAGTTGCTTCGCCCTGCGCAAGCCTTCTAATGGTGGAATAGCCCAAGCCCGACTTTCTTGCTAGTGAGGCTATCGAGCGATTTGGGCGCGCCGAAATATAAGCGTCTATTTCCCGCTTAAGCGCATCCGAAAGTGCTTTCTTGTCTTGCATGTCCATTCCACTGACTGCCATCTTTGCTATCCCTATTCATAGTCACCGCGGTGAATTTTGCAAGTGAAAATTAATCATCAAGACAAATAACTCATGAAATTTTAGTCCCCACCCCAAAGCATTAAAGCGTAAAGCCGCTTGGCTAGGTATCCTTTAGATCCTGGCCTGCTAATGCCGCCTGAGGCAAAACAAAATCATCCCTAAATTTGAAGACTTACCAGCCACCGGGGCCATGCTCATGGGGAACTTTAGCTAAATTCTAACTTACATGAGAAATGAAGTCTGAATTCTATGCTGCAGTGTCCTATTGCCATCCTGGCGCTGATTTTATCGTTCATTTTCACAAACCTTACATAATCTAAATAGTCAAAGCAACTGTCTTTTTTTAAATGGCTGAATATATCTATGCTGGCATAGAGGCGGGTTTCTATTTGTCAGGGATTAACTTATTTTTTTCCTATCTAAGCTTAAATATTTTGGGTACAAGAAGGTGTTGCCTTGGCTTTGTTATGTCAGAGTGATAGCTAGATCCCGAATGATGGGTTCCTACAAACCCCGCCAGGTCCGGAAGGAAGCAACGGTAGTGGACAATTCAGGTGTTTGGTCCATCTAGCTATCACTGTGAGATTCTCAGAGCCTATTTTTTTTGGGGAACTTTCTAGTGACCTACCAACCACTCGCAAGAAAATATCGTCCCATGACCTTTTCCGACTTAGTTGGCCAGGAAACCGTGTCATCTTCATTATCAAATGCTATTAGGCTTGGTAGAGAGCCTCATGGAGTCATATTTTCTGGCGTTAGAGGGATAGGTAAAACCACAACAGCAAGGCTTTATGCTAAGGCTTTAAACTGTACTGTGGGTGTTGCTGGCGAGCCATGCGGAAATTGCGAGAACTGCGATGCCATAGCTCGTGGCTGTCATGAAGATGTTTTTGAAATCGACGGTGCGTCTAATAATGGCGTCGATGAAATTAGAAGTTTAAGAGATACGGTAAACTATGTTCCGCAGAGAGGAAAATACCGAGTCTATATCATTGATGAAGTTCATATGCTTTCCAGTAGCGCATTCAATGCTCTGCTTAAAACGTTGGAAGAGCCTCCTTCTCATGTCGTATTTATACTAGCTACAACTGAAATCCATAAACTTCCAGATACCATTTCCTCGAGGTGTCTTACTTTCCATCTTCAAAAAATGAAGCCCAAAGTAATTGTGGACAGAATAGCCAATATTTTGGCCCAGGAGCACATTAAGTATGATGAAAAAGCTCTATGGCTCATTGCTCGTGAAGGCCAAGGTTCTATGCGTGATGCTCTGACTTTTTTGGATCAAGTCATTGCATTAGGGGGTGGCCAGGTCACATTTACTGTCATGAAAGATATGATCAGTGGCGCTTCGATCGGACCTTATATTGAGCTTCTTTCTAAATGCTTGAATCGTGAAGGAAAGAGTGTCCTTGAAAAGATTGCTGAGTTTGATTCCCTAGGGATCCAAGCGAAAAGCTATATTGGTGAATTAGCAACATTATCTCGGCATGCTTTAATCGTTAGAACTCTCGGTACAGAAACCCCTGAAATTCAGAGTTTAGGGCTCGATGATGGTGAATTGGGCCGATTGAGCGACATAGGAACTGGTGCAAGGGATTTCGATTTAAACCGTTTATTTCGGACTCTTATTAAATGTTTGGAAGATCTAGATGGCTCCGAGATGGATCGTTACATCTCAGAAAACTACCTATTGGAATGGTGTTTTGATCCAGGCCTGCCTTCCGTTGAAGATTTGCGCAAAGGTCATTTTTTGAATCATTCCCATTCAGCGCAAAAAGCAATTCCTCAAAGAACTGAAACGTCTTCGTACCAGAAGTCAGGCGTTAGTTCGGCGGTTACTTCCTCTAAGACCACAGATCTAAATCCGCCTTCCATAAAGCCAGAAGCCTCAAAAGCCGTTGTGGCCGAGAAGGGCTTTGAAGAGCCTGTTCCTAGTAAGACGAAGCTTAATGTCAAAAACTTTGCGCAAGGAATGCGAGAAGCGTTGGCAGAACCACTTTCTAAATTAGGCCAAGAAGCGGAAAAAAAACCATTACAGGGACAAACAGCAGCTGCTTCTGCTCAGGAGTCAGCAAATCCAATTGCAGGCCATGAGTTAGATAAAAAAAAAAGTAACTTTTCCGAAGGCCTAAGTCCGCATCAGAGCCTAGAGCCTCATAAATTGCATCAAAATGATAGAAGGTCAGCTCAAACCAAAAACGGCAAACCGACTTTGGAAGAGCTTGGGAGTGAAGTTTATTTGGGCGAAGTGTCATCTCCTACGGAACCATCAAACCACGGCAAAGTAATTGCCATTGATGGAAATGCCTCTGGTGGAATAAGGGTGTTAGAAACTAAATTTCCTGAGACCTGGACTCAGCTTGTGGATATTTGGAAAATAACTCGCCCTTTGGAAGCTAGAAAGCTTGAAGAGGTGATTCCTCTTAACTATACCGAAAGTCAAATAAGACTGGGCGTGAAAGTAGAATCTTTAGTTGGGAAGGCACTGCTTCAAAATGACGGAACCCAAAAACTAAAACAAGATTTTTGTGACCTTTTTTCTTTTAAAGGCGAACTATTTGTCGATATTTTAACCGACGAATCTGGCGGCGAAAGCTTGCTTAAGGTCAAGGAAAGACAGGCGATAGAAAGAAAAGAGAAATTAAAAAATGAAGCCCTGGATTCGCCATTTGTGAAGCATCTTTCAAGCGCTTTTGGCGCGCAAATCCTAGGTGTGCGAGTCTCGGATTCCGGCACATAAGGATAGCAGCCCTTTTCCCCATGATCGTTCCTCGCCGATAGATTGGGACTCCTATTGTAAGTTTCATTCCTTCGGCCTAGCTCGATGCTAAAGCGAGGATCCAACTCATTTAGATATCGCTCTTGTAGTAGATTAACGTGGCAAAATATTTCCTGCCTTTCGATGAGACTTCATGCAGTGGCAAGGTATAATTTGTACATCAGGATGATTCTGATGAAACTTATTCATTCTGTCTAAAGTGGAATCGTAAGAGCTGCGATCATGAATGACAAGGTTTGCGACTCTTCCCAAGGACTTGCCCTCAAGGTACTCTTCTTCATCCCAGCAGGTATCAGCGATAAAGAAATACTTTCCTTGTTCGCTCTCCACATAAATGCCCCAGTGGCCCAACACATGCCCCGGCAAGCTGACTCCAATAATACTTCCGTCCCCAAACACATCAAATGTTTGGTCAAATGGCGCCAATGGGAGTACGGGGCTGACCATTTGAGACAAGGGTATCGAAGTACCCCTTGAGGCAAAATTTTCAGGAATCAGGGCCTTTAGGAAGCCTGACTTAAGTCCCTGAAGTCGACTTAAACTTGCCACATGTTTATAGGCTTCATCTATAAATATGAATTTAGCTTTTGGGAAATCATGAATTCCAGCTACATGATCAGCATGGAAATGAGATAGGATAATATAGTCTATTTCATCTGCACGAATTCCAATTTCGCCAAGCTTGGCTAAAGTATTATCATTATTCTTCAGAGTTACCGGGGCCAACATTCGGTAGGGTTTTTCGGGAAAACGCCGTGTGGCTTCAAAAAAATGAGGAGAATATCCTGTATCGAAAAGAATTTTTCCTTTTGTAGGATGTTCGATTAAGACAACTGTATTAGGAAATCGAGTGATTCTATTCCAACTGTTTAAAGAGTGAAAAAGCAACGATTCTGGATGAACGCAGTAGCCTGATTCCAAAAAAGAAACTTTCACGACTCCTCCAATATGTCCGAATTGAGTTGCAAAGCAGTGATTTGATTCTAACAGATATCATGGCGGACTACATCCCCATCTTAGTTTCTGGACTTTTTGGTCCCATTGTGATGATGGATTTCTGGTTTGGGTTCACGTTCCTATTAATTTCGTTAGTTTCTTTATTGCTGCCATTCTCGTAGGACTTGCAGGCGATAACGCGATTCAGTTGATCTATTCAGCGAAAAAAGGCCGTTTGAGTTCTGGGATTGATAGTTGTGCGAGCAGTTCTATTTTGATTTGCATCAATATGATATCGATTTCTTTACTTCTGCTCTTTTCTTCTTTCCTTCCTCCGCAAACTTTGGCTGTCGTATTGGCTTTAGGTTTAGTTGTAAACTTATTTGGTGATCTTTGGGCCCTAAAGTTGATGTTGAACCCTAGATAGCATTGTCTAAAGGACCGTCTCAATTTGTCGCATCAACCAACTCGAATTTCTGGATATTCCCAAGACTTGATTTGCTATGTACCGCAAAATGTTTTTTGTACCCTCTGTTCTAATTTTGGCGGCTCCATCAGGGCTAATTCACATGAGTCATAGGGACTTAATAGTGCCGTAAGTAGATTCTTAGCAAGGGAGAGGTCGTCCTGCTGGGTTGCTGCTTCGATAGCTTCTGCGATGCGATGGTTTCTTGGGATTATCCTTGGATTTTCTTGTGACATTACTTTTAGGATTTGTTCTTTAGTTAATGGCAAGTCCTTAAGTCTGGACCTCCAGGAAGCCATCCAAAGATTTAAGGGCTCATTTTCCACAAATTCTCTCTCTAATGCAAAATTCTCACCCGCGAGTTGCGCTTGAAGATAAGTGAAGGTTAATGTGAAATCTAAAGAATTTTGTTCCATTACTTCAAGTAGCGAGTTAACTAGAGTTACATCTTGACCTTCTGGCGAGGAGAACCCAATTTTTAGCGCCATTTTTGCTTTTAGCTTTGCTTCAATCATTTCAGAGAATTCTGAGTCTAACTGTGAAATGATATTTTGAGACTTAGTGAAGTCCCGACTGACCAGAAATGCTAAAGACTTGCAAAGCATCAGATAGTTCCACAGTCCTATCGCCGGCTGTTGATTGTAGGCATACCTACCGTTTCGATCTATGGAGCTAAAAACTTTTCCGGAGCTAAATTCATCCATAAATGCGCACGGCCCGTAGTCTATAGTTTCTCCGGATATAGAGAAGTTATCGGTATTCATAACACCATGTATAAAACCTTTGCTCATCCAATCTACTATAGTAGTGGTTTGCCGATCCATGACTCCGCGTAGAAATGCAACATAAGGATTTTTGTGTTCAAAAGCTTCAGGATAGTGCCGATTCATAGCGTACTCAGCTAAGATCTTCAAACTTTTATAGTCATCTCGACATGCAAAATATTCAAAAGTTCCTACTCTTAAATGACTTGCCGCGACTCGAGTGAAGATGGCGCCTGGGAGAAGCGATTCACGAGCGACGGGCTCACCAGTTGAAACTAAAGCTAGTGAGCGTGTGGAACTGATGCCAAGGGCATGCATGGCTTCGCTAACTATGTATTCTCTAATCATCGGCCCAAGGGCTGCTCTTCCATCGCCACCACGAGAAAATGGGGTGCGTCCTGATCCTTTGAGCTGCAAATCAAATCGTTGATTTTTACTATTGAGAATTTCTCCGAGCAAAATGGCTCTCCCATCACCTAAGGAAGGGACAAAATGCCCAAATTGGTGGCCTGCATAAGCTAGTGAAATAGGTTCCATCTCTTGGCTAAGCTTGTTGCCAGAAAAAAAATCGGCTTTTTCAGATTCCGTAGAAGGTAAAAAGCCAAATTCTTCTGCCAATGGATCATTAAACAGCAGCAATGTTGGGTGAGCAACTGAAGTTGGTCTGCAGGGAGAGTAGAAAGCAGAGGGCAGTTGGCTGTATGTGTTTTGAAATTGAAGTTTCATTTAATAGGTATCCTTTTCGAGCAGGTCATATTTTTAAGCTACTTGAGTCTAGGTTCACTAGCGAATTCATGGTTGGATCTAAACTATTTTTAGCGGCATGAGCTTCCATAGGCAGATTCCTTGCCTATCCACGAAGGGCAAAGATGCTATCTGCTCGGATTGTGACCTTCTCATGCTTCTTGATAGGTACGGTTTTTCCGCAATGGATTCTTTAGGTTGACAAAGCATTGGCGGGGTCAGGTCTCCGGACTAGTGCAGTGACAGAGAATTGATTTTTCCTTCTCCGGATTCCTATCCAATTAACATTGGATTGCTGCTCCCAAGGATATTGTAGTCTCAAGTCTATAAACTTTGTTTTTCTGCGACAATCCCGCAGGTTAAATTGGCGGGTAACGCTTGTTGAATTTTTTTAGGATTTGCGAGCTTTAACTCCGACATTATCTTTACAAACTCAGACTTGGACTTGCCTTGACCCAGTCTTGGGTTAAACTGACGCTCTAAGGAAATGGTTGATTTGGTATGTCCATTGTAGTCATGGCCAGGATAAACTTCAGTGTGGTCTGGTAAAGCAAATATTTTTTGGTGAACACTGTCAAAGAGCGTCTCAGAGGAGCCTCCTTGAAAATCTGTACGACCGGTCCCCCTAATCAGCAGAGCGTCCCCCGTAAAAATTCGATTTTCAATTAAAAAAGACATGCAAGAATTCGTATGGCCTGGAGTTTCAAATGCGCTAATAGCTGTATTGCCGATAAAAAGCTTGTCTCCGTCTTTTAGGGGATGATCCACACATTCGACCTTTGCTTGGTGGCTGATCGCAGATTTTGCTCCGGTCAAGGCCCTAAGTCGCCCAGCTCCAGTAATGTGGTCGGCGTGGACGTGGGTGTCTAATATGTATTTCAAATCGACACCCAATTCTCGAATCAATTTTAAATCTCTTTCAACGGTTTCCAGAACACTATCTATGATCACAGCTTCTTTGGTTGCTGGGTCTGCCAGTAAATACGTATAGGTCGAAGATTCCAATTCAAAAAGCTGATAAAAAATGATGGTTTGATTCATGAGTTCATTTCCTTGTCAAATTGCAATTCAGAGGTGGAGCCTTGTTCAAGCTGGCTTCAATATAAAGTGGCCTGAAAAATTTCCAAGACACTTTAATGGTGATGAAAGTGTCTTGGGAACTTCAGCTGCATTTATTAAATACCTATCTTCTAAACTATGCAATTCAATATTTCTTCGTAGGATCTTTCGAGCTCTTTGGTCGTTATCGAGTAAGGGGGGAGGAGATAAAGGGTTTTTCCTAGCGGCCGTATAATAAGACCTCTTTTCAAAAGTTTGTGAACGGCTTCTTTTAGGAATGGGAGAGGCTCTTCGATATCCATAGCAGCAATGGTTCCAAGGGATCGTATTTTTGTAACGTTTCGACATCTTTTGCGAATTTCTTCAAGTCCCAAAACGTGAGATTGTTGGATGCTGGCAATAGAATTTTGGGTGCTATCGCTGAGCAACAATTTGAGCGATGCTAGGGCAGCGCTGCAGGCAAGAGGATTCGCGGTATAGGAGTGACCATGCGCAAAAGCTTTGCTCCACTCGGTGCTCAAGAAGCATTCATAGATGGACTCTGTCGTTACCGTTAAGGCAAGAGGCATAAAGCCGCCGGTAATTCCTTTAGAAATACAAAGAAAATCTGGTTCTTCACTTAGCTGAGACAGTGCAAAAGTTGTTCCTGTGCGACCAAACCCTGTCATAACCTCATCAAAAACCACCAAGATATCGTACTCTCGGACCATTTTAATGACGCGTTCAAAGAAGATGGGTCGTGCCATTCTCATGCCGCTTGCGCCCTGAATGAGGGGCTCTAGAATAAGGGCCGCAACTTGTTTACCAGAAGTCTTGAGATAGGCTTCAAGAAGACTGAGTGCACTATCTTCACGTTCCTGAACGTTGGTGTCTGACATCCAAGTACTGGGAAATGGAATGTTAAAGACCGGAAAAAGAATATCGGAAAAAGCATTATGAAATTTCGAAGATTTGCCAACGGACATCGCTCCAAAAGTATCTCCATGATAGCCACCTTCTAAGCTAATAAAACTCCTTCTGCCCGTTTCGCCGCGATTTTGCCAATATTGATAAGCCAGTTTTAGGCTTACTTCTACGGCCGTTGAACCATTATCTGAGAAGAAAAACCGGCTAAGGGACCTAGGGAGAAGATCCGACAGTTTCTCACATAGTTCTATGGCAGGTGGATGAGTGCAACCGGCAAAGATGACATGTTCCAGTTCAAGAGCCTGTTTATAGATGCTTTGCGCGATGTCTGGGTGGGCGTGTCCATGAAGATTGACCCACCAACTTGAAATCAGATCTAGATAAGAATTTCCATTTTCGTCGAATAGGTAGGACCCTTTTCCTCTCACAATGGGAAGTACGGGAGAAGCCGTTTTTTCCTGAGTAAATGGGTGCCAAATTAGTTTTTGATCTCGAGTGGAATAGGTTTCCATAGGGTCCTCAAAGGAATTTATGCAATTGTGCTGGGATAGGTATGGCTTTTAGGCTTTCTTTGTCAATGTCGATGAGCTGCGGGAGTTCGGCTAGAACGGAAATCTCTCCATAGTCTTCAATTGAGGTTCGGTTCGAGGCATTCAGGGGGCCGGTTAAAATGACGCCCTGAAGGGGGATGTTTCGCCTTCGCAGAGCTTCCATACTTAAAAGTGTATGATTGATTGTGCCGAGACCTGATTTTGCTACTAAAATAACCGGCAACTTAAGATGTTTGATGAGATCGATTACAAAATACTTTTGGTTTATGGGGACCATGAGCCCCCCTGCTCCCTCGACAATAATTTTTTCCTGATCTGGAAGCTCTATGCTAAGGAGATCTATTTCGACGTGGTCCAATTTTGCGGCCTGATGGGGAGAAAGAGGCTCTTTGAGGCGGTAGGCTTCAGGGTGAATTTTCGATCCACTCAATCGTGCAACAATTTCGGAATCGGTTTCATGCATGCAACCAGATTGAATCGGTTTGAAATAGCTAAACCCACTGTGCAGGCACAGCCAACTGGAAACTAGGGTTTTTCCGATATCAGTATCGGTTCCGGCAATAAAAACGCTCATGAATCCCTTCCCATGACAACCAGCATTATTTTATAGTCCACACAAAACTTATCTTTAAAGCGATTTAAAATATCTTTGAGCCTTGCGTATCCCAGTGACTCCTTGCTGGAAGAAGCACCTATTTTTTTCAGATAGTGCACAAAACTAAGGACATCCGGAAATTCAAGTTTTAAATCAATATATCTGGTTTCTAGGTGACACCCCTCTAGGGTCTTTAAAATTTTAAGGACGTCTTCCTTTTGGGGGTAGGGAAGTGTTGTAGTGGTTAGACCTTCCCTTTCTAACAAATCTGACCACTCCTTAAAGGTTCCCGCTAAAAGACAACTAAACGCGAGGACCTCACATTTGGGCTTAAGGGTTTCGATCAATTTCTTTAAGTCTTGAGCCCATTGAAAAGCAAAATTGCTAATAATTAAGTTATATTCCTCTAACTCTAGCGCTTCAAAATCACCTGGTATGGCCTCAGTTTCATGGGGGAGTTTTTTAAGAGCTTCTCCCATCATGTCTATGGACAAATCATTTATAGTGAGGCGCACGTTCGGATAAGCTTTATAAATATCTAGTGCCACATGACCGGTTCCAGTTCCAAGATCGATGGCTGTGGCTGGGGAGAACGATGGAAAGCTTTCCTTTAAGAATTTTACAAGTTCAGAAGCTGAAGCCCGTTGAAACTCAGAAAAGTCGTCATAGACACCGCTGGCATGGCTGAATTTTTGAAGGATACGTTCTTTAAAGGTGATCATCAATGTATCCTTTGATCTTATATTGGATCAAGTCAGGATTCAAACAGCCGAGTGCATGGAAACCCGTTTTTAAAAATTCAACTTTCAAATGGCTAAACTCTGGTTTCATGAGATCTTCAGTGAGAACTTTGGGAACAACCGGGTCATCTTCACTTGCGAAGAGAAGAATTTCTTTAGCATTTGGCATGGGGTGCTCATAAGAAATATAGTCGAGATCCTGAATCAAATCATGGAGCGACAAGTGCTCAAACTTTGCCTTTTCAAAGGGGACCCCGCACCTCAAATGAAAGGCCTCAAGAGCTTTTTCAGGTGACGATTTTATATTGGATTTGAGCATATGGAATTCTAGGTGACGTCTTCTTCGGATTTCTTTTTGATTGCCCAGAAAGTTAAGAAAGGGATTCAAACCCACAAGAAGGTCGAAATCATAATTTAACTGAGCTAGCTTTAAAAACCCTAAGGAGTGACCGATGCCTATCGTTTTTCGAGAAGTGGTAGGCGGCAAAGAACTCGTTTTTTTTCCGTAATAGCCAAGGTCCATATTGAAGATTTGGTAGTCAGAAAAATAAGGAATCAAGAGATTCCAATAGTCCCTATCAAAGCCAAAACCGTGGCATAATACAAGATTTCCTTTCATAGTGTTTTGAGCCCTTTTAAAAGGCACTCAATATCTCTATCGGTGTGGTTAACACTTAGGGCCACTCTAAGCCGACTGGTGCCGACGGGGACAGTTGGGGGCCTAATGGCCGATACTAAAACGCCTGCCTCTAATAGTATGTTCTTTGCAGCGACAGCTTGGTTTTCGTTAGCCATTCTGATGGGAATAATATGGCTCCTCGAACTTCCTGAATCAAAATCCGACTCTTTAAGTTCCTTTCTTAAATCATCAGCTAAACCCAGAATTCTCTTTCTTTCTCCATTCATAGCCTTCATCAAATCCCAAGCTTTGCTTGCTGCGGCCATAGAAACGGGTGAGGGAGCAGTAGAGTAAATAAAACCAGGAGCCTTGTTAACGAGATATTCTTTCACGGTGTGGCTACAACAAAGGTAAGCTCCACTTCCACCAAGGGCTTTGCTAAAGGTGCCCATTATAACCAAGGGGAAATTTTCAGTGCCAAACTCGCAGGCTAGACCCAAGCCCTGAGGGCCGAAAATGCCTGTTGCATGGGCTTCATCAATATAGAGAAGGGCATTGTGAATTCGACAGAGATCGGCAATTTCCGCAAGCGGAGCAAAGTCTCCGTCCATTCCAAAAAGTGATTCCGTGACAATAAATTTCGGTCGATCTATATGTCTATAGCGTTCTAATAGATCTTTAAGATGGGAAAGGGAGTTGTGCTTAAATCTCAAGATTTCAGCTCCACTTTGCCACACCCCTTGATAGAGGCTGGAATGGTTGTATTTGTCAAAAAAAACGAGCGGCTTTTCACCTAATGTCGATTCATCGAGTAGTGATGCTAAAACAGAATGGTTTGCCTGGAATCCGGAGTTGAAAAGTAAGCACGTTTCAGAGCCTTTGTCCTTAGCAATTTTGGCTTCAAGGGCTTCAAAAAGAGAGAGATTTCCGGTGAGGAGCCTGGATCCGGTGGCTCCCACGCCAAATTCTTTGGCGGCATCCTGGGCGGCGGAGATTACATCTAGATTTTTACTCATGCCGAGGTAATCATTGGACGCAAAATCCGTAAAAATGTGTGGGCCTAAAGTAGGTCCTACTGGCAATTTTCTAAGTTTAGACGTAGTATCCAGCGCACAAATGTATTTTTCATATGCATTTAGCATTTCTAATCACTTACCTTTTTCTTGGACGGGCTATATGCAAATCAAGTTAAATCTGAAAGAGGCAACCGAAGTTTTTAACCTTCCTCTTAACGATCTCGTTTTCCGAGCGCAAACTGCACATCGGACTTGGTTTAGCCCAAACGAGGTGCAAGTTAGCACACTTTTGAGCATTAAGACAGGGAGTTGTCCTGAGAATTGCTCGTATTGTCCTCAGTCTTCCCATTATGAAACGGGCTTAAATAAAGAACCCCTGATGGAGCTAGCAGACGTTGTAGCAGCTGCTCGGCGGGCTAAAGAGGCAGGCAGTAGCAGGTTTTGCATGGGAGCGGCATGGCGTGGGCCCAGGGATAGAGATATTGCCCTAGTGGGACAAATGATCAGTGAAGTTAAAAGCCTAGGTCTAGAGACCTGCGTCACATTAGGGCTTTTGCGGAGATCTCAAGCTGCGGCACTTAAAGACGCCGGCCTTGATTACTACAATCATAATATTGACACATCGCCTGAGTATTACGAGGAAGTGATTACCACAAGAACGTTTCAGGATCGCCTGGATACTCTGGACTCGGTCAGAAAGTCAGGCATCAAGGTATGCTCGGGTGGGATTTTGGGCCTAGGAGAGACGAATGAAGACCGAATTAAGATGTTATTAGTACTGGCAAATTTAGAGGAACCGCCGGAATCCGTGCCTATAAATCAACTCATTAAGATTCCAGGAACCCCATTGGCTGGGGAGAAGGACGTGGATCCCTTTGACTTTGTCCGCACCATAGCTTTAGCAAGAATACTTATGCCTAAATCTTTTATTCGCCTGTCTGCTGGCCGAGAGCAAATGTCTGATGAGCTTCAAGCATTATGTTTTATGGCGGGAGCTAATTCCATTTTCTATGGCGAGAAGCTTTTAACGGCCAACAATCCCGTGCCCGAAAAAGACAACGCGCTTTTCGGGCGGCTAGGCCTGAAGAAAATGAAGTTACCAAAATACGAAAAAAACATTCCCGTGATGGCGAGCCAAGAACAAGCGTCACTTTAGTTGAGCTTACGTATTCGATCAGAAAGTAGGCAATGCGTTAGTAGGCTTTTCCTATATAGAAACATCCGCAAGCGTACCGCCTTGAGTTTAATTAATTACGACTCAAGGCGATACGCTTACTTTTTTATCTAAGTGCGGCTGGGGTAGTCACTATAGCCTTCAGGGCCTGGAGTATAGAGCTTGCTCTGATTGGCCTCATTTAAGGACATCTTTGCCTTCAAGACAGGAACTAAGTCTGGGTTAGCAATAAAGGGTCTTCCAAATGCCACTAAGTCGCCTTTATTTTCGATGAGGTCAGCCTCTGCTCTTTCGGCATTGTAGCCACCTGAAAGAATGTAGGCGCCTTTGAAAATAGCCCTCATGTCACGTTTGAGAGTGGCACTCACAGCAGGAGCCCCCATAGAGCTGTGATCGACGACATGCAAATACACTAAATTTAAAGCATTTAGCTCTTTTGTGAATTCCACATAGAGTTCGTCAACTCCCGTAAAGGCACCCGTGTCATTAAATACGCCGTAAGGGGAAATACGAATCCCTGTTCGTTCGGAACCAATTTTCTTGGAGACTTGAGTGGCAACCTCGAGGGGGAAAGCCATAAGTCCTTTCGGACTTCCGCCATAGGAATCAGCGCGTTTATTACAGTTTGGATTTAGAAACTGCTCCATAAGATAGCCGTTTGCGCAGTGGAGCTCGACTCCGTCGAATCCAGCTTGGATCGCAAGATCTGCACAATGAACATACTCTTTTACTGCCTCTTTTATGTCGGACTCTGACATGGCGATGGGAGTTGGATAGGGTTGTTCACCCTGTGAATCTGTCCACATTTTGCCCGACAATCCTAGAGCAGATGGCCCCAAAATTCTTGCGTTTGCTTGCATATTGAGAGGGTGCCCCACGCGTCCTGTATGCATGATTTGCAAAAAGATTTTGCCGCCTTTGGCGTGCACTCCATCCGTTACTTTCTTCCAACCTTTTTCTTGCTCCGTGTTGAACAAGCCAGGTATTCTTGCATAGCCTAGGCCGTTAGGAGAAGGCGAAGCACCTTCGGTGATAATAAGTCCAGCAGAAGCTCTTTGAGAGTAATAGTCTACCATAATATCACCCGGGATATTTTGGATCGCGCGGGACCTGGTCATGGGAGCCATGACCACTCTATTTTTTAATTTCAGCGCTCCGAGAGATGCTTGTTCAAATAGTTTCATAAAATAGTCCCCTAATTTATTGGATTTTAAATCTCTGTTGTCCCGAAAAAACTATACAACTGTTGCGCGAACGACACAATAGCGCTATTTGAAGGATTCTTTGCTATAGCTATGGCTAGGCAGTTTAGAGTTGTCGAAGAGCGCTTCCTATCGCCGATGTTGCCTATGAATCTAAATTCCTCTTTCTTATGTCATGTAAAAGTCGCTCCAAGGGAGCTCGCAATCACTTGGAACACGCTTTGCAAGTTTTTCCATTTTTTAGTTACTTGCTGCCTGTCGGCAGACTGTAAAGTAGGATGAGTAAAACTCGTTACCAGAAGCATGGAATGTGATGACTCGCCACAGTGCATCTTGTCGTCACATTCCGCGATTCAGCTCCATACAGAAATGGCCGGAAGCTCTGACCTTAAAAATGTAATACGGAAAAACTTGAAAAGTTGGCCGAGAGGAAGAAGGCCATGGGAGCTTAACTCGAAGCCCTTGAAGCCCGCGCTCAAAGAAGCCAGGATGCCAAAGAAACCAGAATGGTCATTGATGACAAAGTAAAGTCTTAGCGACCGAGCCTGCATATGGCGCGAGCGGAATGGTGGGCCCGCGCCAGGTATTAAATTCCTACGTTTTTATGCACTTGCAAGAAATCGTAAGTTTGTAATATGCTGTAACTAAAGGTTATATTTTTTTGGAGCAGCAATCAATTGCAAATAAATATTTTATATTAGATACTTAAATTCCTACGTTTTTAATTCGTGATTTATTATCGTTGCAAGTTGGGTCTATGAATATATATCGTCCACATGAGCTAGGTGAAATTAACGCTTTTCTTGAGTCAGGCATGCAGAATTTTCTGATCATGCGCGGCCGACGTCGTATAGGGAAAAGTTGGTTACTGCAGGAAAGCATCAAACCGGCACAAAAACTCGGCTATTCCGTTTTTTCCTTCACTGGCCGGCCTCAGGAACGCACGACAAAGCAACGACTCGCAAAAGAGTGGGCTCAGTTTTCGGGAAGAATCGGTCCCTCGCGTATTAAAACTTCGGAGTTGGACTGGATGGATATTTTAAAAGATATTCTCCTATTCAACGACGAAAGAAAAAAGCGCTTGTTGCTTGTTATTGATGAAATTCAATGGATTTCACCACCAGACGGCTCTTTTGTAGGAGCTTTGAAAGAAAGCTGGATCTTGCTAGAAAGACAGCAGTTAACAAAAATTATAGTTTGCGGGTCTTCCACTAAATGGTTTACCCAAGCAACAGAGGGAGACACGGCAGTTTTACGCGGCATGGCCAATGCTGGCGAATTGTGGGTTAAGCCATTTTCTCTTAGAGACGTTCGAGAACACTGGGGCGGTGCTAACTGGTCGCAAGAGCAAACCGCTTTGCTTTACATGATCTTAGGGGGGATTCCTCTTTATCTAAATCTTATTTCGAAAAATTTGCCCTTTGTTCATGCTGTCAATCAAGCATTGTTCTGTGGGGGTGGAATGTTCGTTAAGGAGCAAAGGGAACTGCTTTCTCTTGAGTTTAACCTACAGGGAGAAAATTTTTCGCAGCTCTTACTCACAGAACTCGGGCGCTACAGCTACACAAAAGGGGAGCTCGAAAAAATACTGGGCAGGGCCTCAGCGCGAGTTTCTGATCTCATTGAAAAACTTTTACGGTACAAAATTCTCCGCGGCATACAAAGAATTGACAGCAAAACAGCAAATAAAAGAGACTATCGATACACCATTTGCGATCCGTATTTGTTGTTCTATTATAGCGTTATGGGCCCAAGAATTGAACAAATTGTAAATAACAAAAACCATGGACAATTATTTACATCGGTTTTTTCGCCAATCAATAGCCTTCATATTCAGAATTTTACGGGGCCGGCTTTTGAAAACCTTGTGATTCAAACACTGCAAAATACTTACTTTCTTAACCCAAAACCGGCAATTTTTGATAAATTATTTTTACATACTGCACCTTCTGTTGTTGAAGAGGTTTGGGTTCTAGATAAGGCCAAAGTAGCTCAGTTTGATATTGTTGTGAAATGTCATTCAGATTCGATTGTTCGATTTATTGAGTGTAAGTGGAGCTCGGAAAACGATCCGAGATGGCTTGCTGAAATAAAAAACAAACCCTTTCCACTAAATTTCAGTATTGGCGAATCGCGTTTGAATTTCTTGTGCCTTTTAACAAGACCAAGTCCGGTGTTTCTAAAACAAGCTGAAGATTTGGGCGTGGCAATTATTACCTTGGAGGAGCTATTCTGAGTTGTTGGAGACCAATCCTGCAAATTATATAAGTCAAATCCAATCGTGCTAAAGGCACATGACAGAATAGTGGAAATAGAAGTGAGGCAAAGCGATTGAACCTCTAGCCGCTCGAGCGAGTGTGACTGCTCATTACAACAATGTCGCTGAAATATTTGGCCCTGGGCTTGCTGTCGTCCTTGACTCTGGAGGCTCGGACCTCAAGATGCTGGGCGGGCCGAAAATGGTCATGACCGATGGAGATGACCTTGAGAGCTGGACGCCTATTTTTGCCGTTGATTTCACAGGCAATGGGAAGGGGAAATCGTGGCCGAGATCCACTATTATGAATGCCTCCGAGTTTTCCGGTACTCCTTGAAGCCCGGAAAGGGTATCGACGAAAGCACACTCCTCTATAATGGAGGGTGATGCTTCGCGTCCACTATTGCATCCGGTGTAGGCTGCATCAAAGCTGACTAGTACAGATGTTGTCTCGCCTTTTGCTATCTAAAAGTCGCCCCTAGTGAGCTCTTGATCACTTTGAATAGATACAATCTGGGGGTGAGAAGCTATTTGAGTTGATAAAGTTTCATGATTTTCTTAGATGTCCCATTGGATCAACTTTTTAATTGCAGCATTTTGAAAAATGATCCCCACTGGCTAAGGATCCCAGCAAGCCGAATATCTGCCTTTCATTCGTCTCCCGAGCACTATTTCGTCTTTTTTCACACCGAATTCTAATTCTCATTTAAGAGAGTGGAACTTCTTAGATATAGGAGACCGCGCCCAAGGGGCTCCCATTTCAATCCTTCTTTGCGCAAGTATCTTGCCTCTTGAAAGAATCAAAAGAGAAAATACTCAGGCTTTATGGAATGCCGGAAGGCTCCGCGCGCTGGGGAGCTCGCTTGAAGAAAGGTCTCCAAGTTAGGTAGCTTCTGTCCGCTTCTAAATGTTAGGGCGGGTATAAAGAACCGGCCGATTTAGCCAGTGAAGACTTTTTAGCAGGAAGTGTAGGAAGCTAGCGCTGACTTCAGGTTGAGCGTTTAATATAACATCCTGAAATTTATGCCTTCTTTTTAGAGGTGAAATTCTATTGCAATACTTCCAAGACCCTGTAGGATCTGGACTTCTTTCTTTGATGCACCAGTAGTTCAGCTGGATAGAATGCTAGACTTCGAATCTAGTGGTCGGAGGTTCGAATCCTTCCTGGTGCGCCATTTTCAAAATTTCGGAAAATTAATAGTTTGCAGCGTGCAAGCATTCAGCGGTCTCAAACCAGATCATCTTCTATCGGATTGTCGGCAAGTACTCCAGCCATAGCCCGTCCCGAGCCAGCGAGGAACCAGACGGGTTTGGCTGGTGGTGAAAGCCGACTGCCGTGATCCGAGCAAAGCGAGGTGAGCGGCCTATTCGACTTCCGCCTGA
>CAIMVM010000319.1 GCA_903844895.1 uncultured Pseudomonadota bacterium | reverse complement strand
GAAATAGAAGCCAGAGGGGAAATAGAAGCCAGAGGGGAAATAGAAGCCAGAGGGGAAATAGAAGCCAGAGGGGAAATAGAAGCCAGAGGGGAAATAGAAGCCAGAGGGGAAATAGAAGCGCTGCTGACTTACAAGACCTAGAAACCAGTCTATAATAGTTCGTTCTCGCTTCATACAAGCCGATAGTTCAATGAACGGCGGTTATAGATTGCGCGACTTCAAACATCGAACGGGATTTTCGAATGGCTTTAATCTGCTTTGCAGGAAATGAATGGCTACTTGCAAAGTAATAACAAATAGTTTTCAGTCGCATCAATACGTCTTTCAGGGAGAAATCTTTACGAAGATACTGATCGCCAAGCTCTCCAATAAACTCAGAGAAATCTTGGCTTGAGAGAGACGCTTCAGACGACGTTTGAATCGACTTAAAAATGTTAGGATTTCTGAGTGCTCCCCTTCCAATTAGAAAGTGGGACACCTCTGGTATTTTAAGTCGAAGACTTTGGAAATCTTGGAAAGTCTTAATGTCACCACTATAACAAACCACTGTTTTAAGTTGCTGACTTGCTTTTTTAAAGCCTTCTAGATCCACCTCTCCAGAATAGCCTTGCTCGCCAGTGCGTGGGTGTATCACCACATGATCTAAAGGATAACGATTAAAAATGGGAATCAAGTTTAAAATGTCTTCAGGACTTCTTAGCCCAAGCCGGGTTTTAATCGAAATTTTTAAGGAAGATCCCTCAAAGATGCCATCCAAAAGCCTATCTACTCTTTCTGTGTCTGGCATTAACCCACACCCTAAACCGCGTCCACTAGAAGTAGGGCTTGGGCACCCCAGGTTTAAATTAACCCGACTGTACCCCAAATCTGCGAGAATTGAAGAAACGTGTAAAAATGGCGCTATGTCATTGCACATAATCTGGGGAATGACTTCCACGTGCCTGTTCAGACTTGGAGAAAGTTCCGCCATTTTGCTCTTCTTAAAGTCTAGATTTTGATTGACCTTTATAAACGGGGCATAGCTAAGATCAAAACCGGAAAAATGTTTGGCAAAAACGTTTCTAAAAGTGACATCCGTTATGCCAAGCATGGGAGCCAGCAACATGCGAAAGCCCCTATCAGAAGAAGTAACTCTATTTTCCTGTTTTAACATGGCAATTGAGCCGAAACCACGCGCTCCCTGTTTCCTAGGTCCTTCGTGATTTTGATGTTTTTAAAACCATTTTGATCCAATAATTGTGCCACTTCCCCCGCCTGGGTCCAACCTACTTCAAAAGTCACAAATCCGCTCGGGGCTAGAACCTTAGGAGCATTTTTGGCAATGACTTCATAAAATTGGAGGCCATTCTGATCAGCTAAAAGGGCCATTTTCGGTTCAAAATCTTTAACTGTGGTGTCCAAATTTTCAAAATCGGTGGCTGCTATGTAGGGAGGGTTGCTGACAATTCCGTCAAATTCACCTTGATAGGATCCTTCCACAAGAGCTGACATTAGTATTGGTCTATATCTCTCTGCGACGCCTAGTTCTAGGGCATTCGCCTTAGCTATGGCTAAGGCTTTTTCACTGACATCCCAAGTATCTACTTCTAAGTCTCCACGCAATTTAAGAAGTGAAATGCCAACACAACCGCTGCCTGTGCCTATATCTAAAATCTTTCTTGCACCAGAGATTGGAAGCAGCTTCAGGGTTTCTTCAATCAACAGCTCAGTGTCTGGCCGTGGAATAAGTGTGTCTCTTGACACCTTAAACATATAACCCATAAATCCGGCCTCTTCCAAAATATAGGCCGCAGGTTCATGCCCCCCTCTTCGAAACAAAAGAGCTTTATAGTCGTTTCTCTCATTGACAGTCAAAGGACGATCATATTCTAAGTAAAGATTGATACGTTTAAAGCCTAGACATTTTGCCAACATCAATTCGGCATCAAATCGCGGGTTAGGCACACCTTTTTTAGTTAAAAATTCAATCGAAATTTTAAGCACATTTGCGATTGTCCAAACCACATCATTCATAAACGATTCGATTGCTCCTTAAGAAGTTCAGCTGTGTATGCCACCCCCAAAGGATCAAGAACCCCATCCAAGCTGCCCTCCATTATGTCGGCAAGACTATAGAGAGTTAAATTGATGCGATGATCTGTTAAGCGACCTTGAGGAAAGTTATAAGTCCTGATTCGCTCAGATCGATCTCCTGATCCCACCTGACTCTTACGCTCAGCACTAATTTCGGCGTCTTGTTCCGATTGAATCTTTTCAAATAAACGACTTTTAAGCACCTTGAGTGCCTTCTCTTTATTTTTAAGCTGACTTCGCTCTTCTTGGCACTCTACTACTAATCCGCTAGGCTTATGAACAATTCTAATTGCTGAATCCGTCTTATTGATGTGCTGACCACCTGCTCCGGAAGCGCGACAAGCAGTAATTTCTAAATCTGCAGGGTTTATGTGGACTTCAACATCCTCTGCCTCAGGTAGCACGGCAACTGTACAAGCGGAGGTATGAATGCGGCCCTGTGCTTCGGTATCTGGAACCCTCTGAACCCGATGAACGCCCCTTTCAAATTTTAGGCGGCTAAAAACTTTACTTCCCTCTATCGACGCGATCACTTCTCTAAAACCGCCTCTTTCAGAAGCCGTAGCGCTCATGACTTCCATCTTCCAGCCTCGGCGATCAGCGTACCTGGAATACATTCGAAAAAGGTCTCCCGCAAACAATGCTGCTTCATCCCCACCGGTGCCCGCCCGAACTTCTAAAATGACATTCTTTGAATCATTGGGATCAGTCGGAAGCATCATAATCGTGAGGTCTTGCTCAATTTTTTGGATTTCCACCACTACGAGGCTTAATTCTTCCAATCCCATAGCTTTCGTTTCTGTATCTGAACTAGCAGCCATTTCTCTGGCAGTAAGTTCATCGGCTCGGTAGCCCTTATATCGCCTATATAGCTCAACTAACTCGAGAATTTCAGCCCGTTCCTTTGTCAATCGAATCATTTCTTTACCGTCTAATCCAGGCTGAGAAAGAGTCTCTTCAATCGCGACAAAACGATTTTCTACATCTTCTAACTTGTCAAACATTTTAGTCCTCTCTATTCATCTCTTGTCTCAGCGGAACCATCAAATTCTTGCTTTTCCATCCGGATCTAGACTCTATCGTAATCAACACAGCCCTCAATTCAAAGGCTAAATTTTTAACTAAAAAAGCACGGACAAGCCGTGCTTAGTTCTCAATTCCAATCTACTAATCTTTTTTTACATTAGCATAGCGACGCTGAAACTTCTCGATTCGTCCAGCTGTATCCATAAGCTTATGCTTGCCCGTAAAAAACGGATGGCAGTTGGAGCAAATTTCAACTTGGATCTCTGACAAGATCGAGCGTGTTTGAAACTTGTTGCCACAGGCACAAGTCACATTGGAAACTTTGTAGTTTGGGTGGATATTGTCTTTCATCTTTTAAATCCTTCTGTGATATGTAAATCGTCTAAGAAATACACTTCCAACCGAATCTCGCCACTATGGAAAGATCACGACCGCACGAGCGGGGAGCGAAATGTATCTCGGCTATTTCTAAAAATCAAGATTTTACTCTTAACCCTTCTAAACTACACCCAAAACTAGCCATTCATAGAATCTATAAACTCAGCATTGGATCTTGTTTTTTCAAGTTTACCCAACAAAAAGTCCATAGCATCAACCGTGTTAAGAGGCTGTAATAACTTCCTTAATATCCACATGCGGTTAAGCACATCCTTTGGAATTAACAGCTCTTCTTTTCTGGTTCCCGACTTGTTCAAGTCAACGGCAGGGAACATTCTCTTCTCAGACATCTTACGGTCCAGATGAATTTCCATATTACCTGTGCCTTTAAACTCTTCGAAAATAACCTCGTCCATTCTGGAACCGGTATCAATCAGCGCCGTTGCAATAATGGTCAAAGATCCGCCTTCTTCCACGTTCCTAGCGGCTCCGAAGAATCGTTTAGGCTTGTGCAGAGCATTGGAATCCACACCGCCCGAAAGAATCTTCCCACTAGGAGGAACGACACTGTTATAGGCGCGGGCTAGACGGGTAATGGAATCTAAAAGAATGACCACATCCTTTTTGTGCTCCACCAATCGCTTAGCTTTTTCAATTACCATTTCAGCAACCTGAACGTGTCGTTGTGCTGGTTCATCAAAAGTAGAAGAAATCACTTCACCTTTTACAGATCGCTCCATATCTGTAACTTCTTCAGGACGCTCATCAATCAATAAAACGATCAAAACAACTTCTGGTGAATTACGCTCAATGGCTGTCGCTATCTGCTGCATCAAAACAGTTTTACCTGTTCGCGGAGGGGCTACAATTAAAGATCTTTGCCCTTTACCTATCGGCACCAGCATGTCGATAATTCTTGTAGAGAAAATTTTCGAATCGTATTCGAGCTTGAATTTCTCCATAGGATAAAGAGGGGTCAGGTTATCAAAGATAATTTTATCTGAATCTTGATTAGCAACTGTGCCGTTTACATGCTCAACTTTTAGTAAAGCAAAGTATCTCTCCGAATCTTTGGGAGGCCTAATCTGACCAGAAACCGTATCCCCGGTCCGAAGATTAAATCTTCTAATCTGGGAAGGAGACACATATATATCGTCCGGACCTGGTAAATAGTTATAATCAGGCGCCCTTAAAAAACCAAAGCCATCGGGCAATGTTTCTAAAACACCAGAGCCGTAAATAATCCCATCTTGTTCCGCCTGAGCCTGAAGCAAACCAAAGATCAGCTCTTGCTTACGCATGGAAGATGCATTTTCCACGCCATAGCTTTTTGCCATAGCAGCAAGATCAGTAATTCTCATTTTCTTAATTTTATTTAAATCAATCATCTCAGGAGCCGGCAAATTTGGATCTCTTGGCGGCCGCACTTGAAAATCTTCTTCATGTTCTACATCAGGAACTTGCTTATTAAACGGCCTTCTGGGGCCGCGATTCCCGCGACTTTCTTCTCGCCCACCTTGTTGATGCCGATTGTTATCGCGATGGTTTCTAAACCCACCAGGTCCTCGATTGTCATTTCTTTGGTGATTATCTCTATTTTGATTATCTCTATTTTGATTGTCTCGAGGCTGGTGCTCTCGCGGTTGATTATCGCGAGGCTGATGGTTTTGACGTTGGAAGTCACGTTGTGGCCTATCACCAGACTGAGACTCTGCTGTGGGGGCTTGTCCAGCTGCAAGATCATCACGAGATTGTGGCTTTTGTCTAAGGGGTCTTTCTTCGCCTACTACTTCGTCACGCCTTTCAAAGCTTTGCGGCTCACTTACCGTTACAGCGGGAGCCGACTCTGAGGTATCAGCTTCAGCAGCAGAGCTACTTTTATTATTGTTACGTCTTGGTTTTTTTACTTGCGAAGCTTCTGCAGTTTCATCAGCATTCTGAGTGTCTTTTTTTGCCACGATAGCTCTCTATATAATTGAAGTTAGTCTTATCTGATTTGTGGTATAAGTTTAGGCGGTTGTATTCTCACCAAATCTTGTTTTTTGAGGGTTAAGAGATAGCTGAAAAAATAGCTCAACTATTTACCGGTTTCGGCAAGGCTGCTAACAATGGGAACATTGAAAGACTTGGCTGGAATGTAAGCTGCAACTGCCATAAGCGCAAGTAAAAAATACTTTGCTTCCAACCACTCGATTTTATTAGTGCAACGTGGGAGGCGAAACAACTCTACCTACCAAATCATATTCAAACGCATCTGTAATCTCAACAGTCTGGATTTGACCAACCTGGACCTCTCCATCGTTAATATAGACGCACCCATCAACTTCAGGAGCTTGAGTGGAAAGCCGACCTTCAAATAAAAAATCAGACTCATCAGATACGCCTTTAACCAAAACCTCTAAAATCTGTCCAATTTTAGATTGTTGAATTTCGGCCGAAATCGCCTTCTGAATTTCCATAATTTCGCCATGACGTTTCATCATAACTTCTTCGGGAACTTGATCTTTCATCCTTGCCGCGACGGTTCCCTCTTCTTTGGAGTAAGTAAAACATCCCAAATGATCAAATTTCATATCCACAACAAATTTCTTGAGCTCATGGAAGTCCTGCTCTGATTCACCAGGAAAACCAACCATGACCGATGTTCTAATACTCATTCCCGGAATCATGCTTCGAAGTTTACGTACGGTCGCTTCAATCTCTTCTCTGGTTACGGAACGATTCATGGATTTCAAGATTCCATTGCTTGCGTGCTGAACAGGGATATCCAAGTATTTCACTAGCTTGGGCTCGTTAGCAAAGAAATCCATAAAATCATCTGAAATATTCTCGGGATAAACATAGAGCATGCGAATCCATTGCAAGTCGGGAATTTTTACAAGCTCCTTAAGAAGCGGCAGAAGCTCGTCAGTTCCACGATCTCGGCCATAAGCAGCAAGGTCTTGTGCAATTAGATTGACTTCTTTAACACCCTCTCTAACTAAAGACTCGACCTCAGACACCACGCTGGAAACAGGTCTAGATCGAAGTCGACCACGAATGGCGGGAATGATACAAAAGGCACAGTTATGCTGACAACCTTCAGCGACCTTTACATAAGCAGATGACTTAGTAAGTGTATTTACGCGCGGCATGGCCTCTGTATATAGATAATGGGTTCTTTTTGCATGAACAGTACCCATTTGAGTTTCGTCATCTATGAGGGCACCGATCTTCGTGAATTCATCGGTACCAATAAACAGATCCACTTCCGGCAAGCCATCTTTTAGCTGTTTTTTATAACGCTGGGTCAAACAGCCTGTGACGACAAGTTTCATTTTTGGATTCGATTTTTTAAGTTGAGCCGCTTCGAGAATCGTATCAATACTCTCTTCCTTAGCGGATTGAATAAAACCACAAGTATTAACTACGATAAGATCAGCTCCCTCGGCTTGCTGGGTGATAGCCCAACCACCATGGAGAAGCGTGCCTAGCATGACCTCTGAATCCACCCGATTCCGCGAGCAGCCTAAAGAAATCAAATGCACTTTTCTGTTTTCCAACTCCATTGACTGTTCCATTAATTCAAACTCCCTGCCAGCTATAGAACGCGCCTAAAGAAAAAGGCTTACCGTCGGTGGGGCTTCTATCATAAATCTGTGGTAAGCTTCAAGTAAACCCTGCCGTTTTTTATGAGGCTTTCTATGAGTGAAATTAATTCATTAATTACGAAATGTTACGCATGGCACAATGGCTCACCGATAGGCTTTGATCATGGACTCAGCCTAAATAACCGCGCTCTTTGGTATGGGGACGGAGTTTTTGAAACCATAGCGATTCGTGACGCCCACCCCATAAAACTTCACCTTCACTTAGATCGCTTGGAGCGCAGCGCCGATGCCGCTGACCTTCCCCTTCCTGCAGATCGCGAAGAGCTTTCCAGGGAAATCTTAAGAGCCGCCCTCACTTTCAATGGAAGTGGCATTTTACGCCTTATGCTCTACAGAGGAGGCGACCTTGGCCTACTCGAAGAAGGTCCAACCGAGCGCATCCTTATCCTACAGCCCTTACCCAAGATCCCTGAATCTATTTATTTAGAAGGCGTCAAAATAAAGTTGCGGCCCTTTAGCCCACCAGACAAAAACCCCCGTAAATCCCTCAACTGGTCAAATACGATCCTCGAGCTCAGAAAGGCTAGAAAGCAAAACTTTGATGATCTTTTAATGTACAATCATGATGATGGTATCTTGGAGGCGACATCAGCTAATATCTTTTTTCTAGGACGACAAGGTGATTTATTAGAAGTTGCAACACCCCCATTAACAACTGGAATTCTCCCTGGTACAACCAGGCAAATATTAATGGAACTCCTCCACCGCGCCAAAATTCCCGTTACAGAACGATTGATTTTTCCTGATGAGCTGCCAAGATTCGATGAAGCCTTTCTGACCTCAACCATCAAAGGATTAGTCCCCATCCAAAAAATAAATAGCCAGACACTCTACACGTTGCGCCCCAAAGCTACGTTTCACGAAGTAAATAGACTTTTTCAAACTTGGCTGAGTCTTCAAAAAAAACCATTTTAAAATTGCCAGCCAGACTCGACGAGCGATGCCTTAAGAAACCTCTAATCTTAGAAAGAAAGGGCCCTCAGATTCTACCAGGACAATAGGGCTGGGGCACCTAGTCCCACTGTACCAAAGAAGTAGATCCGCCCCGCACCTTCCACAAAACTCGGCACTGACTGCGTCTGGCTAACATTATTAAAGACT
>CAIMVM010000318.1 GCA_903844895.1 uncultured Pseudomonadota bacterium | reverse complement strand
CAGAGAGTCGAATTACGGATCCTCTCCTGGGTGCGCCACAAGGTTCCCATTTGACAGTGGCTTTCGTGTGGACTCAGAGGTGACCCGCTAACGGGGGCCTATGTGTAGCTTCTTTATTAGAAATACAACGATGTGACGTCGCATAGGAAAATATCCCATCGCTGGGCTTAAGCTCATTCGCACTCAAAAGCCCAAGTTAGTTTCAGGCAATGACATACTAGAGGTCTAGACAAAATCACAAAAAAGACTCTATAACAAGAGGCGGGTTTTAGTATAAGACTGGTTACAAGAGCTCAAGATTTTTTTTGAATAGGACTCAAACCGTTGTAAACTCATAAGTAGGTCCCAATTTAGGTTTCAAGCTAATTCATGTCTAGGGGTGGTGAAATGTCATGGAAAATTTTACAAAAAGTCGAAGCGCAGTCTTTGCTTGACGCCCATGCTGCCCTTCAAAGATCCTTAGCTCAGCCAGAAAATGAATTCACTAGGAATTCTTCCATACAGTGCTTTCAGTTTACTCTCGAGTTGGTTTGGAAGACTTTAAAGCGGGTTCTTGAGGTCTATGGTGTTGAGGTTACTAATAGCAGAGACACGTTTCGCGCTGGAGTTAAAATAAAGGTGATCGATTCCCCTGAACTTTGGTTTAGTTATCTTGAACTTAGGAATCTTTCAAGTCATACCTATAAAGAGCAAACTGCAAGGAAAATTTACGCCGAACTTCGCCAATTTGATGATCATGTTAAGTTGGTGGTAGAACGGTTAAAATTATTAAACTAAATGCAATTAACTGAAAATCAGAAAAAAATTGTTGCCGACATTTTAGAAACTATAGACGCCGAGGTATACGTCTTTGGTAGCAGGTCCACCGGAAAAGCTAGAGTAGACAGCGATCTTGACCTTTGCATAAAGGAAATAGTTTCTGATAGACCTTTAGAAACTCTAGCCAGCCTTAGAGAAGCCTTCAGCGACAGCAACCTTCCTTTTCAAGTGGATTTAGTCTGCTTTGACGATCTAAGTGAGCCCTTTCGTTTAGTTGTGCAACAGGAGTGGATTCCTATAAAACTGAAATCAGACATCTAATTTTCTCCTAGGAATAGGTCGTTTTATAGAATGCGCCTTGCTTTGTGTCATATGGGCCGGTTTCTTCAAAAAAACGTCCATTCACAGAAACTCCCTCCCTCCGAAATGCGCGGCATTTTTGGAGGTTAGTCTTTCAGCTACTAGGGCACATATTTAGGTCCTTGAAAGTCGATTACAAAGGCAGCTGCAAGGATTTGGTGTCATTTATTTCCAGTCTAACCAACCATAATTTGAAATATGATTTAGAACTAACCTATCTGCGCTCCATACTTGAGCTTTATATGATGTTAAAAATTCAAGAGACAACGGTTACGTGTTGATCAAGTGCGTATTGACCCATGGGAAAATGACACCCTAAGTATAAAATTTAAGCTGCACTATCGTTAGGGTTATTTTTATTCTTTATCGACTCTTCCCTAAACAACTTAAATAACAGATCCAGTTTCTTTTGAAGACCTTGACCTAAACGGATAGGATCGAGACTTTCCATTTTAGTTTTTAGACTTTGTTTCTCTAGTTCAGACAAAGCAGGGTGATTTATAAGACGGTCATAGGGAGTTTTGGGGATGTCGTAAACTTTACGAATTCTTCCGCCTATTCTGACTTTTTATTTTAGCTTCATGACGGGGCAGAAGAAGTTGAGATAGGGATTCCAGTAGTCTCGGTATATTTCATTGATCAGGGTTACGATTTCTCGACTCTCAATTCTGCTATAGCCTATGAGCTGCCTAACCGTGGCATCGTTCTTCTGTTCGACATGGGCAGCATCATTTTTCTTGTAGGGCCTCCTTCGAACAAACTTAACTTTGCCTTCTTGGTTTTTTTCCATGTAATTGACCAGATTATGGTTGATGAATTCAGATCCGTTATCACAAGCAAAGCCAACCATCTTAAAGGGCAAATCAGAGCCGATTTCCTTGATTTTGTCCAAGACATCGCCAGAAGCCTTTCCTAGGGTGCAGCGATTGGCAGTCCATCCTGAAAGCAAATCT
>CAIMVM010000317.1 GCA_903844895.1 uncultured Pseudomonadota bacterium | reverse complement strand
CCCTATACAAAATAGCTAAGCAGATTTCGACAGGATCCAGAATAAGTAGATAATAACAGGGGGGTTTTAACTAGATTAAAGAGCGAGATAACAAATGCTTCTAACGTCGGTTCTTCCAGTGGTGAAAATGTGGGTTTTACTGATAAAAAATGATCGAAATTGATCAAAAATGGTCACACTCGAATTGCCTCTAAGCCTAGAAAAGTACTGGTAACTAGTTGATACTAAAGAATAAGTTAAATGGCTTTCACGAGATTTGGGAGCATGAGGTCATAGGATTGAGTCCTATCACCCCGACCATTTTTCCTCATTAAAATCAGATATCTACAAAGCCCTCTTTTTTCTTTTCATCAAAAATCACCCCTCAAGTGTAGCAAAAATGCAGCCGGTTCAAAATTTGCTCCACTGCGCTGTCCCAAAACGTCCTAAATTAAACTTGGTGAATATTCGCCCGGATTACACATAAAATCCTGAAATAGCGCATGGCAATTGGACTCAAGAGATATGAATAACTTTCATGGGAAGCAGGTGTGTGGAGGGATGTATTACACACCCATTGCAGCATAAATTTGAACTTAAAGAACCACAGGCTCAAGTCCGGATCGGGGGGGGGAGCTGAGAGTAAAACTCTCTCGGCTACTCGGCGGTGTATAGATCGAGATTCGATGCCTAGAGAAGAAAAAAACAAAGAAAAAAACGAAGAAAAAAAACAAAGAAAAAAAACAAAGAAAAACGCTTCCTAAGCTTCAAAACCTAGGGTGCATCGATGCGAAGCACGGTGCTAGCAGGACTTCCTACTCCCATACTTTGAGCACTATGGGGTAGCCCCCCAAGGTGAATCTTTGAGAGCAATTCTTTAAAGGAACTTAACATGTTTAAATCGGTTAGTTGCATGGTTGGAAACATAACAAAATTAGATGGATCAAATCCAAACGTGTAGGTTTTACCGCCAGCGGCTAGGTCCGCTTCTTTTATAGCCAAGTTTCCACTCCCTGAAGCTGGGAGAACGCCTGCATAAATTACGGGTATGGTTTGATTCCCTTTGTCTGTCCCAAACGGGTTGCTCCAATTCGTAACTGCAGTATTCATAACTACTGGAGCCGGAGGTCGTGAAACGAAAAGGGTGTCAGCTGAAATAGTGCTATCCATCCACTTGAAGACGCCATCTGTAGTGTCTTTGAGAAGAAGGTCTCCTCTCTTGCCATCCGGTATTGCACCATCTGCCAAAACAAATCTAACCACAAATTCGCGATTCATGCTTGTATTGCCAGTGACTCCAGAAACCGTAAAAGTGGCATCTAAATATCCAAAGAGATACATCACGTCAGAAATATAGGTGTTTGAAGATTCCAAATCTCCAGAACCAGCACAGCAAAACAAATTGCCAGAATTAACCAGCGGCGAGGCGCTGCTAAAATCCATCGCCTCAGATGTCCCCTTTATTTCAGACCAGGCTTCTTTTCCGAAATACGCACTCATACCATTACCATTAGATTGAATGAGAAGTCCCGTACCGTAATATTTACCCGTTAGTGCTGTCGGGGTGAAGCAGATTACACTACTGCACAGCGTGGGACCAGAAGTTGCTAGGCCGAGGCTTTTTGAGTTTGTTTCAAGCAATCCTTGAGATTTCATAGCAATTGAAGCTTTTGCAACAGCTGTAAAAGAATAGCTTTTACCAGCTTGATTGCCTTTTCCATCATCTTTTTTATCTGAACATCCTGAGAAAACTACTGAAGCAGCAGTTAAGAAAATGTTAAAAAAAGTATTTTGATTCATTGTCTATCTCTTGTTTAGATTGTTAGTCACTTGATATAAGTCGTTATAATTATCCAATAAATGACTTGCTCTTGCAACAGCCAGAGAACAAATTAGAGTCTTTCCTGATTCAGGAAAAAATGTGCTAATACTCTGATTGGCCTAAAAATAGATCGATGGCAAGGAGAGGAATGCACTTGTAGCGTCCATTCATAGTTTCGAACGGTCAAAGGACATCATCAGAGCACTTCCCATCGACAGCTCGTTATAATCGGCAAAGGGATCACGCAAAAATGAGTAATCATTGGGCGATTAAGGTAGGGTGAGAAAAATCTTATTCCGAGCAGTGAGTATCAAGTTCAATCAGCTCCATGCCATTCGGTCCGAATCCGCGGGTAGTTGCTGGTTTCTACGCAGCGAACGTCCTGTTTCCATGAGCGGTCGATTGCTGACATGTAGCCCATAAGACCGAAGTGCCATGCCTTATCTCTCTGCGGTATCTCTCTGCGGTGCATAAAGTGAAATGGACCACAGTTCAGCGCAGCGACCTCCGGTTTTTTGGTACTCCTCCAACTTGAAGTCTTTGCCGTAATTGGGGCCATCGATACCTACGGTACAAAAATCAAACAGCTCTCTCGCTGTCGGGAGGCGGTTATCCATCTTCTCGCAATGCCTGGCTGCATCCTGCAAAGCCATCTTGTCACTGACTACTGGCAGGAATCGAATACGCAATTCTTTGCCATTCTTTGCAGGATACACAAGAGTGTCCTTATTAACGTCAAGAACTCAAGCGTTGTTGCTTAAAAGTCTTCGGACTAAATGGCACGGAAAATGCTCTATTGGCCGAATATGGCACGTTGGTGGTTTTGAATGCAACATGAAGGTTTGGAGGAGTCATTCGATTGCATGGAAAACTGACTCCGGAGTATAATGTTAGCTAAGGTTTTGGAAATAGTTGTGACTAAGTTCCTCGCAGTCAAGATTCTATGGCTATTCTAGCTTCGATTGACCGGCAGTGATTCCTAACATGTTGTCGGGGCAAAATCCAAAACTCGTTTCGTAGAAATCGAGTGCCCGAATTCACTTTACTGCGACGAGATCATCACAACCTCTCAGAAAAATAAAAAAAAACTCGCACGCTGTAGGGCTCAAGTTTTCGTGAAATATCCTACTATCCAACTCCCTTAAAGTTTCGTTTTTTGCCAAATGGTCGTAGTTTTTTTTACCTGTCGCGCAGGCTTCTAACTAGAGGCTTGTAGCGTATAGGCAGGAAATGGCTGTTTCCGCGCACAAAGCCTTAAAGTACGAGAATGTTCCGTAACATGAATCTTATGCAAAAATGGCAGACGGAAACCAGTGGTTTATTTTCTACTTCATTGAGGTTCGTTGGGCCCTTAGGGACCCTTCTGTGATTCAGAGCATCATCTCCTTGGGGCGCACCTCGTCTAACAGACCTCGTGGAGCTCTTCTGCTGGAAACTCTGTTTCGTGCAAGAAAGCCGTTCTATTGAGCGGAGAATGTTCTTTAGGTGTCAAATGCCTTGTCAAAGTGGTTTTAAATTGCCTATACCTATAGACTAACTGGCTTTAATGATTGGGTTTTTTATTGGCACAGGCTTTGCTGAGACTTAGGTGGATCAGGTGCTAGATCTCAAAGGAGTGTTACATATGAATCATTTTGTGAAAATCGGTTTTCTTGCAGGCCTAATAACCTTGGGTGGATGTAATCTTTACAATTCCCAAAAAATAGAGGAAGTAGAGAGCTCGGAAACTGCGAGTTCCAATTTGGGTCGCTCTTTAGCACAATCTGCCCTTAACGGAAGCCAAGGCTATTCCGCTGGGCGTTGTTATGAGTTTGTTTGGGGCGCTCTTAGAAGAGTTATTGGCTACAAGATCGAAAATACATCGGTTCCAGAAAGATCAGCCTACCAATTTGGGGATTGGGCGGATCGCAATCCAAACGATTTAGCGCGAGTTTTTCAACTTAAGAAATCGTCAGTCTATCCAGAAAATGCTCCCTTAGGCTCGGTGATCGTATGGAGTCCAGGTCAGTGCGGATACAGTGCTACCCACGGGCATATTGAAATTGCAGTTGGAGGAGGGCGTGCTTGTTCTGACTTTTGTGGGCAGATTAAGACGACCTGCGCCGCACCGCGAGTCTATGTTCCTTCTTCGTTTTCATCCTTGAGCTTTAGCTCTGCTGAGGTTGCTGCAAAGGCGCCATTAATTTGCGGTCCTAAAATGATCTCTATTTGTATTCAAAGTAAAGGCGGAACTGCTGCCTGCAATAGAAAGTACGCATGTAAAAGCTAATATAAAACGGTTTTTAGACCAAGCACTTCATATCATATTCTAAAAAACACACGTCATGAACCTGATTCATGACGTGTGTTTTTTGGTTACAGTGCACAGGGATGGGATTTTGGCCACTCTTAAGATTCCAGATTATTCCCACCAAAGTCCTAACTAAGAGGCTATTTTGGGGAGTTGAACAACTTCAGATTCGTCATTTTTACTACGTGCTTCAACGGGCAAATAGCCGCGAAGGGTGCTATGGTCAATTTCGTCGAACTGAGAAGGGTCGACGTATTGATTGGCATAGTCTTGAAAAACTCCAGAATCAATGAGCAATGTAAAAACTTCTTGGTCAATATGCTGCTCCTCTGCCATCACGCCCATTATTTTAAGAGATTCAGAAAGGGTTTTTCCTTTTTTGTAAGGGCGGTCTTTGGCGGTAAGCGCTTCAAAAACTTCAGCGCAACCCATAATCCTTGCTTGAAGGCTCATTTCGTCACGCTTTAATCCTTTGGGGCGTCCTTTCCCATCCATGCGTTCGTGGTGACCGCCAGCGAATTCGGGGATTCTAGCGAGGTGTTTGGGGTAGGGGAGTTTTTCTAGCATCATAACTGTAACGTCAATGTGACGATTGATGATCTCTCTTTCTTCCGAAGTCAGTGTCCCTCTTCGTATGGAAAGACAATTGGTTTCATCGAAAGATAAAAAGTTGTCTTCAAGGCCTTCTTCATTGATCCAACGCATGCGACCTATTTGCTTGATGCGGTCTAGTTTGTCATCGTCAAGGTATTCCCCACCAATATTGACTTCTCTTACAAATTTTCGATCGTCTTCTAGTTTATTTAGCTTTTGTGAGAGTTCGCTTTCTAACTCAGTGAATTCATGCTGAGCTTGACTTTGAACAAGGTCTAGCTTTTTGTTGAGGTAGGTGATTTGTAGATCTCGCTTTAAAACTTCAAACCTTGTATCGATGAGCTGAATGCGATCGATAATGGTTTCCAATTTTGTCGATTTTTCGATAACGTGAACTGGTGTGGTGATTTTTCCACAGTCGTGGAGGAGTGCCGCTAAATGAAGTTCTTTGCGGTCATTTTCATTCATAGAGAAATTTGTAAAGGATCCCCAATTTGCCTTAGCAGCAGCTTCAGCGAGCATCATGGTAATAATTGGCACCCTATGGCAATGCTTGCCTGTATGGGGGGATTTATCATCGATGGCAGACGCAATGACATCAGCAAATACGACGAACAGTCCTTCTTGTTGTTGTATAAGAGTGTAATTGGTTAGAGTGATCGCCGCAAGGGTCGCCAGAAATTCCGTGAACATTTGATCTTCTTGGCTGAAAGAACAAATGTTTCCATCTTCATCTTGAGCGTTGATAAGCTGGATCACACCGATAATTTCTTTTTCGTGATTTTTTAGGGGTATGGTTAAAAAAGATTTCGAGCGGTATCCGGTTTGTTTGTCGAATTGCCTTGTCCGAGAGAAATCAAAATCTTGCGTTAAATAGGCGTCTTCTAAGTTGACAATTTGATCGTTAATGACGGCATAGCAGGCTACATTGTTAAGGTTTGGGCTTCCATCAAGATACAAAGGCAAAGGATCAAAATTGAGATTCTCGTGACTAGACCCTCCCATATGGATTTTAAGAGACTCGTTAAATATAATTTCAAATTTGAGCTGGTTTTTATCTCTAAAATAAAGCGTCCCACCGTCGGCATTGGTTAAAAGGCGTGCTCCAAAGACGGTCATTTCTAACAGTTTTTTGTGGTCCGTCTCTCTGGACATGGCTTTAACGATTCCATGAAGCTCATTAAGCCTCTTTAGTAGACGAGATTTTTGTTCCATGAATCTAACTCCCAAAGGACATCCGGTCCACTCGGTTCATCGACTTAACGGGGAGAAGACTTAAAAGCTCGGATTTTAAACAAAACAAAACCAGGGAGAAACAGTAGCAAATAAAGACAATTAAAAGAAAGGCTGTCAGCAGAAAGAGTCGAACACCCAGGAGTCACGCGATTCTTACTGGAGGGATTCGGGACGTTTTGGTAGTCACCTTTTATAGCTGATAAAGCGTCCACAATTCCTGATCCTAAAAGTGGAATTCGCTCGCCAGTGGAAACAGTAGGATAGTAGTAGGTGCTGTTATAGCCGCCTGCGACTTCATTCGCGTAAATGTAGGGATTGGCCGTTTGAATGAGTCGATCCCGCAAAGTCTTGGCATCCATAGAGGGATTGAGGGCAATAACAAGCCCTGCAACACCTGCAACTACAGGAGAAGCCATCGACGTTCCTTGGCTATCTTTAGGGTCCGCGCCTGGTACTGTAGAGTTGATCTCCGTGCCTGGTGCTGCAATATCGACACTAGGCCCGTAATTGGAAAAACTCGCCTTGGTGAGGTTTTTTGCTAATGCAGAAACGCTGATCGCTTCACTAACCGAAGCGGGATAAGCTCTTTGGGAGCTGTCTTCGTTACTAGCTGCAGCAATAAGAAGAGTGCCACCGCCGGCGGCATTGCTCAATTTACGAACGAGGCTCGCGACACTTCGAGAACGTTGGTATTTGCCAAAAGAACCATTTGCAATGCGGATGAGAGATTGCCCGTCCCTTGAAAACTGAGTGAGGTACTGAAGAGCTCGAATGATGGAGCTATCACTGATGCCTCCAGGCTCTGATGCCGTTTTAGGGCGTGACACCTTAATGGGAAGGATTTTACAAAACGGACAGACACCGATCGCTTTTTCTTTATCGTAAGCGGCTATTATTCCGGCAACATGGGTTCCATGGATGCATTGGCCGTCATCGCTGCAAGCTTGTCCAAAACCCTGAAGTCCCACCGGCCAAACTTCTCCATTGCCCAAATAATCTTTACTGAAATTTGTGGATGTATTGCAGCCGCGACTATCATCTTTGCACTGCAAGCCTGGAATTGGATTCTCCCAAATCGCTTTCTCAAGGAGGGGGTTTTTGATGTCAACTCCCGAGTCAATTACGGCGATGACCGGAGCTCGACCAAAGATGACATCTTCATTCTCATGGGGAAGGGTACCGTCAGCTAGTGCCAGAAAAGCATCAGGAAGCCGAATAGCTTTGTGCCAATGGACCTTCGCGTCGGTGTACTGGGTAGAAAGGTCTTGAAAGGCACTAGCTTTGGGCTCAGAAATGGTATTGGGCTCATAATAGAGAATGCGTCCTTGCTGCTGCCACTTATCTAAAATCTTTTTTGCATCTATACCCGGCTTAAACTCAACGAGTTCAATACTAAGAGGTTGACTTTCAAAACTCTGGGTTAGGAGTTGGGGCCCAAGTCTTACCGGAGGAGGCGTAGCGTTAGGATCTTGCTCATCAAGGGTTGAAAGACTTTCTGTTTGTAATATACTCTCTTCATCTTGCCAAACGTCACTAGTTATAAGCTCCCTTCCTGACTTTGATGCCGTAAGAAGAAAAGGCTCAAAGCTCGGCCTTCCTATAATCCAGGTATTCCCATCAAGAGTCGCTGAGGAATCCACTGAAGAGTCTTCAGGTTCTAGAATCTGATTTGACGTGTGTTTTAATCCATCCTTGGGATCCCCACCACAGCCTAGGAAGCTCAAGGCAAATATTACCGATCTTAGGTTCATTAGGATATTCCGCTGAAATTATATTTTCACTAACTATTTTAGTGCATTTAGATGCATTCACGTAGGCTTTTTAGGCTTTGAACGAAAATCTGTTATAATGAAGTATCTCAAATAGATCATTGAGCTACTCCCATCACAAGGATTGCGTTTATGGCTTTAGCTGCGAAACAAAATGCTGTGTCTTCTCCTGTTAATGTGACGGCTATAAATGAGTCTCCCCTGTCAGCTCGTACTATGGCTGTGGAGGCTCCTTCTCTTCGTCATATGAATGAAGTCAGGCACTTACACGACATCTGGGATTTTTCTGTACCTGACTTCATGGTTGTCGATAAGAAAATGCTTCTTTCGGATTTTTCTGGTGATGAAGAAATGCTTGTAGGCTATTTGGAACGCGCTGGAAGTTATCTTATGCTGAATCTGGACGAGTGTGTTCAAGGTTTGAAAATGGGAGATTTTGGTTTAGGACTTCAGGCGCTGATTCGGATGCGAGGTATAAGTGCCAGTCTGAGAGCGCAGCCATTAACGGGTTCCATCACCCGCGCTATATCCTTTTTTGAAATCAAGAATGGGCCAGAAAGCTTATCACTTTTAGAAGCTCTTCGGGCTCAGATCCTGGAAACAAATTGCGAACTTTTAAAGATCCGAAATTCCATAGGTTAGTGGGAGTTTTTGCGTTTTCCGGGGGGGGGTTCTAGGTGTCACAAGTGAGCTAGGAATCTGTGAATCTCCTGAATTAGCTAGCTTTGCGAGTCAGATGTTCTTCGAGGGCTATCAAAGCTTCTGGGTCGATCAAGTCTAGAAGAAGTTCTGTCACTTCCTCAGGATCGATTTCCGGTCCAGTGGCCTCTGCCATGAGAAGCTCCACGAAAACTCCCGTCGGCAGATCTTTAATGACCGAGCTGACCAAGTTCAGCCCAAAAGGTCTAAAGACGACCGAAAGGTCTAAGTCTCGGTTTAGATGAGGGGTTAAATAGGCAATATAGCTAGCTAAAGACAACATGCTTTTCTCCCAGTAGATTCAAGTGTAGTATCGGCGAAAATCGGATCTACTTTAAAAGGGGGGAGATTTGGAACCGCTGGCATCTCGTTTTAGGCCAAAGCAATTAAGTGACTTTTTGGGCCAAGATCACATCTTAGGACCGCAGTCCCCCCTGAAAAAACTCCTGCTTTCGGGCTCATGGCACAGCCTTCTTTTCTGGGGAGCTCCAGGAGTTGGTAAGACGACATTAGCTCGCCTTGCAGCCACTATGGCCCACTCCACTTTGCATGAGGTTTCTGCCGTTTCCAGCGGTGTCAAAGAGTTAAGGGAAGTGATCGAAGCATCCAAGGTTAGAATTCGCTTGGGAGATGCTGCTCTTACTTTGTTCGTGGATGAGATTCATCGATTAAATAAATCCCAGCAGGATGTGCTGCTGCCAGCCCTTGAAGAGGGAAGCGTTCGCTTTATAGGAGCGACCACCGAAAATCCCAGTTTTGAGGTCAATCGAGCGATTCTTTCCAGGACCCTTTGCTTTAGGCTTGAGGCCTTAGGGCAAGACGCTCTTCTAGCGTTACTTAAAGCTGCTCTAAAGGCAGAAAATGGAGAGGCTAGTGAAGAGGGGCTTTTAGCTATTGTTTCCCTGGCAGGGGGAGATGCTCGGCGAGCTTTGAACTATTTAGAACTTTGCTTGAGCTTTAAAGAAACGGTCACCAAAGATCTGCTTATGAGAGTGGGACTTGATGTTCCCATGGGGCATGGAGAACATTTTGATTTGGCCAGTGCTATGATTAAATCCATTCGAGCCTCCCATGCGGATGCAGCGCTTTATTACATGGCCCGCTTTCTAGAGGTCGGCGATGATCCCATGTTTTTGGTGCGTCGTTTGATCATTTCGGCAAGCGAAGATATTGGCAATGCGAATCCTGAAGCACTTAGTGTAGCAGTAGCTTGTGCGAGTGGCTGTCACATCGTAGGTTTTCCAGAAGCCCGCATACTGTTGAGCCAGGCCATCACCTATCTGGCGGCCAGCCCCAAAAGCAATCGCTCGTATCAAGCTATTGGCAAAGCTATAGAATGTGTTAAAAAAACAGGAAGGCTTCCCATACCAAGTCATCTTTTAAATCCTGTTACGTCCTTTAATAAGGAATTAGGAATTGGACGCGGCTACGAAAATCCTCATGGAGAACATAGTAGCTATCGCAAAAATAGCTATCTACCACCAGGGCTGCGCGGGCAAAAGTTCTATATGCCGTCTGACATAGGTACAGAAAAGCAACTTAAGTTAAATCTTGAAGCCCTTCGTCCGTTAGGTGATGATTTTTAAACACATTTTTTATGCGAGAATCGAATAGGCGCCAAGAAGCTATCATGAGACAGTATGTTAGAGAGTGCTTGTTTTTTAGAGCCGTCTTTCGAAATAGAGCTATAAGTCTTGGTAAAATAGAGTTTTAAGCCAGAAACGATGATCGCCCGTCCTATTAACACCGGAAGCATGGGGAATCAGAAGCGGTTTGGGGTTGTACGCCAGAGAAAATCCTGCTTTTTGGAGCATCGGGATGTCGTTGGCGCCATCGCCAATTGCTGCGGTAGTGTTGGTCTCGATTCCCATGTTTGAAGCCACTTCCACAAGACGATCTCTTTTTCCAAAGCTATTAAAACTGGATCCAACGAGATTACCCGTGAGCTTGCCGCCTGAGACTTCAAGGCGATTGGCCGTTACGGAGGTAAAACCAAGCGGGAGGAATAGGGGATTAGCTATTTCTTCAAATCCGCCAGTGACCACGTGACAAGGAATCTTTAAATCTCGAGCTAGGCTTACAAATTCGGAAACCCCTGGAAAAACAGTAAGTGAGTTTCGTATTTGGTCTAGGACGCTTTGATCTAAACCTTTTAAAAGCGCGACTCTTTCTTTTAAAGCTTGATCAAAATCAAGTTCACCGTTCATCGCTTTTTCTGTAATTTCGGAAACTCTTTCAGCTTGATTCGCGGCGCGCGCTAACTCCACAATGCTTTCTTGCGCAACCAGTGTGGCGTCCATATCAAAAAAAACAGCTTTGGGTAGGTGGTTTTTCTTTTTAACCAGAAAGCTGCCTGATTTAGCAAACTGAGACCTTAAATGTTCCAAGTGCGCATGATCCGATTCATAAAAATAAAGATCCTGCCTCCGTTCACAGGTTTCCGACAGATCTTGGAATGTATCTAAAGGACTGGTTGTCCAAATCTGCCACATAAAATCCTCAGTCGAAAGGAGTTTTGATCTATTTATTAAAATAAGAGAAAGCCCACTATTTTTACCTAGTGGGCTCTTTAAATCAAGTTTGAAATGAAGGCAACTTAGCCAAACAAACCGCGATACATTTGTTTCATGAGATCAATGAGTTCCTTTTCTGCATTAAGTGACGTCGTAATGAGGTCTAAAGCACCTGAGGAACCCCTTGTTTTGTCTAGTAAAGCTTGTTTCGTAGCTAAAAGCGCTTTGAGATTTGTAATGTTCGTATTGATTAGTGCTTGGGCAGCTGATGCGTTCGTCAGGCTCGTAATGAGATTATTCAACGCTGTAAGATCTGCTCCATAAACGCTTCCTGAATTTTTAAGAGCTTGCAGGCTTGTGATTGTGGCCGCTGTATCGGTGATGGCGCTTAAAGCGGTTAGGTTGCTTTTGAGAAGTGCGATCTCGCCTTCTAGCACGACAATATCATTTGCACCAAGGTCTGCAGCTAAATCACTTTTTCTTTGTTCAATGAGTGCCTTCTTAGCATCAAGAGCCTCAAGAGTTCCCGTGTACACAAAGGATGTATCAATGGCAAAAGGTCTTTCAGAGGCCATAAAGTTGCTGAGGCGTTCGCATGTGGATTTTACAGTTAGAAGCTGAGTGATCTGATCCTGAATGGCGCCTAGCGCAGGAACATCACCTCTCGAGTAAGCTTCCAGCTCAGCCTTTCTGAGGTCGTTTTCGTGCTTTTCAAGTTCCAGAGACTTGAGTGCGCAATGGTGCTTCATGACCACGGTCCTCATCAATTCACGCACTTCTTTATCTTGGTCTGAGCTCGCAGAGGCCCAAAACTTGAGGTTTTCCAGAGCCGCCGTAAGATTGGCTTGGGACGCTACCAATCGGGCATTGATGTCTGTTTGCGCAGCATCTATCGAGGTTATTTGGTCATTCCAATTCGTAGACAAATCGTCTGGGATCTGGAAGTCGGGCTGACCTCCGCCTTGTGGGTCTGGTGCGGGCTGTACAACTGTCGGACCTGATGGGTTTCCGTCAGAAGAACCACCTATGGATTTGGGGCCAATCTTCTTTTGATCTGAGTTACACCCGGCAACGGCAAGGGTTGCAACAAGAACAGGCATAAGTAGGTAGTGTGACGTCATTATAGGTCCTCCAAATAAAGGTCAAAGCCTCTAGAAAAGAACCTAGCAACAACTGAGCCAGTTGTAACGTATTGAAATCTTTACTGTTTATGGACACGCCTCATGGCCTCATGCCTAGAAAACGTGACATAGTGTCAACCTGTCAGACGGCAAAGGTCGCCTACGCAAATAAGGCCCACTTTGATAGATCACAAGCTGAGGGCAGCTCTTTGCTGCAACCAACTGCTGCAAGCAACGTTTTATGGAGTATGGTTTCCAGGAGGTTTTGATGGACGCCACGGATCTCAAATGAGGTTGTTTTCAAAAGCCTTTCTTTCTAAAATCAAAAAAGCATTGAGGGAAATCTGTTCGTCGTCGAGAAGGGTGGCGACGAGTGCTTTAGCTTCAACTCGATCTAATCGGCCTTGTTTTACTAACAAGATTACCGATTCACCAATCTCTAGGATCTCATATTGATAATTGTAGAGGCGCTTATATTGTCTAACCATTTCCAAAAGAGTCATATTCTTTATTTCGGGTTTTTTTTCGTACTCCGAATAGCGAAGTAGCGCTAGGACATCATCAAAGCGAATGGGCTCATTTCTGGATTCTAATCGCTGCTTCGTTTCTAGAAAAGAAACCTTCATCCCTCGCTCTCTATCGGTAAAGCTCTGAAACACAGCGTCTGCGGTCCAAGGAAGTGCGGAGCCTCCGACAAAAGATTCATACTTTTGGCCAATTTTTTGAAAAATTTGGGCCCAATCTTTTCTCGTTTCAGAGGCTGGGCACCAGGATCCAGAAGCCATAAAATCAGGGTGCTCCATAGATTTAGCGGTACTAAGTGTAAAGGAAGGGGAAGGTAGATTTTCTAAACTTTGGCACCCTATCCATTGTCGAGCTGTAGTACAAGCTTCGTGGCTCAAAGAAAAAGCGGAAGAGGAATGTGCTGAAAGATTAAGGGAATTTTTACACTCTAGGTAAAGTTCACCAAAAAATGATTTGTCTGTATCAAGCACCGGAACAACGTGAGCGTTTAAAAATAAAGGAGCTAGTTTCTTGGCCTTGCTGTAGCTCATTTTTTGGTCAATTCTGATAAAGTCAGAAGCTACCCCTGAGGGGTCAGATATGCCTTTTTTCAGTACAGAGAGAAGAGAAAATACACTGGACCCTTTACCTTCATGAAGCACCGAAGATTTAGTTACATTATCATTTCGTTTCACTGAAGAATGATGAATGCCCATCACTTTCCCCTGTTCTGTAATAATAGGGCTACCACTATTTCCTGGAAGGGTATAGGCCGATACAATAATGTGCCCGCGCTCGAGTCTAATGATGTTTCCAGAGGATATTTTTTTGAGACCTAGCCTCGGGTGTCCAAGAACATAAATATTTTTCTTAAGAAGCCCTCGTGGTTGGGAAGGGGAATCAAACTCGAGAGATGCTGGAACTTTTAAGGCCTTAAAGGAACCATCTTCAAACGCTTCTTTAAAACGGAAAAATGAAACATCGACATCCTGATCAGTTGCGACAGGTGTTAAGAACAATATTTTCTTTTGCGCTATTCTATTTTTTTCAAGACTAAATACGGCATCCATATAACAGCCACTAACAGGGCAATTTGCAGGACCCGCTATATGATTGTTGGTTACTATGTAAGTTTGTCCGTCAAACGCAACGAAAAAAGCAGTTCCCCCGCCAAGCTGGAAAACCGCAGGCGATACGTCGCGAATGACTTTGGGTGCAAAAGTAATATCGCTAAAGGAATCAAATACTGAAGTTTCGTGACTCGCAAATGGAAAGGGCAACTTGGAGCCCGAAAAGCCCTTAGAAGCCACTGTGAAAATGAAGAATAAGAACAGCCCATGGGCTAAGTTCTTTCGGTTCCAAAATGCAAAAAATCGCAACATAGGTTTCATAAAACCTCCTAGGGACGGCCACTATACTGAGTCCCAATCTAGAAAGTCAAATTCATTCCCAAATTAGATATTGCGGCGATTTAGGTAATGCAATCCGTAAGTTAATGATCCTGTTGTCGCCTAGATTTGAACGTGAAAGTCGAGTTTTTAAATTTGCGGTCTCTAACGGAGAGGATCAAAAAGAAGGGGATTAACGAAGGGGATTAACCCAAGGGGATGAAACAGAAGAGGATGAAACAGAAGCTAGGAAATCCTAATTTCATATTACTGGATTTTACACAGAAGAATACCAACACTTCTCTTTTTGGTTTAATGTGCATTCGGGACTCCTGCCTTATTAGGAGGTGTTTATAGCTGATTTGCATGACTCCCTAGGGCTGTTTTCCCAGGTCTTAAGGGTTTGGCTTCATGCGGAAGATTACTAGGCTAACGTCATCATTTGCTTTTTTGCCAGTGGACGATTCGATTTTTCCCCATATATGTTCATCTAGCTTAGAAGCGGCTTCGCTCCATTCACCTTGATAGGTGTCTATAAAAGAACGGTAGAGTCTTAAATGTTCGGTAATAGGAATGCCATCCGAGTGAATGGTAAGCATATCCCCAGGGAACCACGGATATATTTTAAGTTTCGCTTGCAGCATTGGGGAGTACCCCACTGGATTGAAGTGGGTTCTAAGTCGGAGAGGTCTTTCATTTCGATTTTGAATTGGATGATAGAGAGCCGAAGGGTGGGAACAAGACACTAGTTGGAGTTGCTGGGAGGAAGGCTGAAAAGTCACCCCGATCATGGTGCAGGTGTGCTGCCCCATGCCTTGTTTATAAAGGATCTCATTTAAGGTATCTAAGTACTGAAGGCAAAAAGTTGGGTCTTCCAAAGCATCATTTCGATACTTTTTGAAGCTATTTAAAACAGTCTTACAAGCAGAAACAATAAGTGCTGCCTGTACTCCATGACCAGTAATGTCACAAAGGACAACGTGGAGTAAAGAATGATCCTTCGAGTGTTCAAAAAAATACCAATCGCCGCTTGCCCCATCAAAACAGCGATGAAATGCCGAGATTTCAAACTCCGGCCAGATTGGAGGCCTTTCGGGTTGAAAGGCCCGTGCAATGATGGAAGCTTCTTCTTTTTCTTTTAGAAGAATTTTTTGGTTGAGGTCAAGTAGTGCGTTTTCTTTGGCAATAATTTTTGATTCCAAAATAATTTGCTTCGTAAATGCATCTTTTTCTTTTTCTACTCGAGATCGAGCTGCAAGAACAGTAGTTCCAACTAGGCCAACGCTTATCGTAATGGGAAGCCACATTATGATTATGGAGCCATAAGAAAATAGGGCTAATCCGCCTATTGGAAATAGAAACATGAGAACACCCAGTGCTAGCCAAGCAATCCAAGTGGGCGCCCATGTACATAAAAAACCCGTAGCCGCAACAGCAGCAATCAAGAGATAGGGAATATCCATAACTTTGATCCATTCCCCTGTTAGCACAGAGTTGAGGACAGAACCAATAACCCAACCTCCGAACATGGATCCAAATGGACCTGGCTTAAAATCTGCTGACCCTGTAAAACCCTCAGGAATCAATAACACAAAATCGCCTCGATTTATGAAGTCTTCCCACTTTTGAGGGGGCGTCTGTTCTATCCGGGAAAGTATGCCATTTAAAGATCTCGTAACTTTTAGGAAGTCTTCGGGATATTTACCTACGTTAATCGGCGTTCTTCCGCGATACAAGGGTACGACCGAATCATTGATTTTTAGTTGGTCACCTTCAAATTTAGGTCTATGACCCATGAACGCTAAATGTGGCAACATTGAGGAGTCCCCATTTCTAAACAGGGGCGTTATAAAACGCTCAGATTCATAAAAAATATGCCCCACAGAAAAAAGTGGTAACATTTGTAATGTAGGTCCATAGGCGTAATATTTAAGATTTTTAAGATCAGGCAGATCTAGGAAAGCCCTTGAAATCATGGTTTTTGAAGTGTCTGTTCCTTGATCAAATAGGGGTGGGGGGCTTGGGAGTTCTGGTCGGTATGTGATTTGAGTTTTAGAAATCAAGGCTCCCACTGAAATTGGAGTCTTGATTTTTGAAATCCTCTCTATCGCCAATTTGTCATCTAGGGTAGAGCCAAAACCAATACCAAAAATTTGGTCAATATAAATTCTTCCTGGTTCATGAAGGCTAATATACTCTAGTACTCTGGCCCACTCGAGCAAGCTTAAGGATGGCTTATTTAGACGCGCCGCAACCTTGTCATCATAGAGAATCATTTTTAGTTTAGGACTCATTTTAACATCACGACCTAACCAATGCCTGACTTGATACTCGATGGGAGAACTCACTCGATCTAACAAAAGTAGGCCTAACTCAGACCTTGTTAAAAGGAGGCCAAAAATCGCACTAAGAATAGTGAAAACCAGGGCAAGACGCTGATTTTTTTGATTCAAAGACATGATGCGATGGTGATTGTAAGCCTGTTCATGTGAGCTAACTGTCGCCTCTACAGGTGCGGTTGAGCTATAACTTGGCTCCGGGGGGAGATCTTCTTTTGCCACAAAAACCTCAGTATCTTAGATACTTATCGTCGGATTGAAGCAGATCTCAAGAATGGAACCTCGAGGAGGCTAAGTGGGATCAGGTTAAGCCTCTGATTTAAGTCTGATAGTTAGGCCTATTCAAAATAACGCCAATCAAAGAAACTGATGGGTCGCGTCACTGGCACGTCAAGACTTTGGCGACCGTTTGCGCCGCGACAAAAAAATCTTTGGCTTCCAGGCTCAACTTTTTGCCAAGCTTCATCGCGAAGGTTTCTGGTAAGCATTCTTTCAGATACAATTTTTTGGAAGAGAAAGTAAGAGTATCGAGGCGTCCAAACCAACTGGTTTGCGAGTCGTTCGATTCTGTAGAGCCCAAATCTTGGGCAGTATCCATCAGCCCACTCCCAGTTGTCAGCCGTAGTCCAAAATATATAACCTTCAACAGGCACATTGTCTTGGAGCAATCTCGAAACCGCCCATAAATGCTCAGTTATATAGGCTGGTCTAAGCTTATCACTAGCATCTGAGATTCCATTTTCGGTAAACACGACGGAAAGAGGCTTCTTGATTCCATTACGAAATCTAAGTAAAGAAATCCGTGTCCATAGATCTTTACTAAGCGTGTACATTCCTTTTGGATTTATGCTACGACCAGAATCTGAATATTCGAACCGTTGGTTAAGGGAAACGGAAGCGCCTGAGACATGCTCTTCGCCATAATAGTTGATACCTAGGAAATCCAACTTATCAAAAACAAGTTTCGGAAACTCCCAATTCATTTTTTGAGTCATTGTAGATGCCACAAAGCGATCGATACTGGAAGTGGGAGTATAGAGAGCTAGATTATGTGCTAGTCCAACGCGAGTAGGCTCACCTATCTTATCGATTCTATGAATGGCATCATAGACTTCGCGATGAGCCGCAACCATTCTCGCTTGAGTGGAATCGAAAACTCCTTTGATGGGGCCCAGAGATAACACCCCAAATGGATTGTAATCTTTGCCAGGTGGAAAAATTCCACCAACATAGGTCAACCCCACAAAGACGGAAGGTTCATTAAAGGGTATCCAATCATCGACTAAATCTTTGAAAGATGCAGCACAAGCTTCAGCAAATTTAAGGAACTCGAGGCGAGTTTTTTCATTTTTCCATCCGCCTTGTTCCTGCAACCAAAGAGGAACGGAGTGATGAAAGAGCGTGAGCATAACCTTTAAACCGCGCTCTCTTGCTAAAGAGATGATCCATCTGTAGTGTTTGACAACATCTTTTTCTAAATGATAGGAATTTCTCTGTTCGCTTGGCACAAGTCTGCCCCAGTCAACCCCCATGCGGAAAACGGTTGCTCCGGATTCTTTTGCGATGTCAAGTTCCTGATTTGGGTGGCTCCAAAAGCCGTTTCTATACTCAGGTTGATTTTGATTCTTAAAACTCGCAACGTGTCCTTCTTCTGCAAATTTAAGCCATGAGTCATTTAATTGGTCTTCTACATGGGCTGGTGCATTGGCTAGGCCAAAATAGAAGGATTTTGGAAATGTGTAGGTTTCGTTTGAAATAGCTGAGCTAGGTCTGGTATCTTTTAGAAAACCAAGACTGATCCACACGCCTGCTGTAAAAAAGAATTTTTTATACATGGGTCTCTCTGCTAGAAGAACTCCGAAATCTAACGGGAAGGGCTGCAGTCATATTTTATGTGGCAAGCATCAACGCCACCATTGAATTCATTGATGCAACGGTCCAGTATCTGCTCATTGCAATGGTACACGGGTACATCTTTCTTAAGGTCACAACCTACTTTGGGGTAGCAAAGGGACTTTGACTTATTGTACTGAAGACAAATTTTGAGATCGCTCATATTGCAAGGAGCGGCAATTTTGGGCTCCTCTTTAGCATCAGCACCTAATCTACATGTGCCAGAATCCCAAACTTGACCTAGTTTTGCGCAATCATCTTCGGTAATCACCTCGTTGTCATCCACGGTGTGACATTTTTTACCGTTCCATCGTTCTTTTGCTTCTGCGTTGCAGGTATGGGCCTGCAAGTCCTTATCTTTGTCAGCATCTGCTTTTAAGCGCCTAGTTGAAGTGCAAGACTCCACCACAAAAGATAACACAATGATACTTAAGATTCTGAGTTTCATAAGTCCTCCCAAACAGACGTAACGAGCCATGCATAAACGGGGCCGTGGAAATCTATATTTTTAGGCTGCAATATTAGTGAGTTACAAGACGCCGTGCGTGCTTTTTTTTGTTCCTGTCCCAGCAAGTTGTCAATAGTTTAGACGATTCTAAGGTCTTCTAAGGATTTTGGGGATTCCCAACTTGGGGGATCTGATTTAAAAAAGACCCTAAATAGACATCCTCGCAAGGATACGAATGAAAATCGGGAAAAAGCTAGCCTGCAGATTTTTGGCCGAGACTTAAAAGTTTGTTCGTCAGTTCCAGTTTTTCGCTGGCCTTTTCGAAGGTTGGTTTCATTTTCTTAACTTCGAGTAAAAGTTCATGGGCCTTTAAAATATCATTTCTAGTTTTCTTATTGATGTGGGCAATGGCCATATTGTAAAGAATGCGATAGAGATCTTTATCTCCCGGAATCAGACCGCGTGCCCGCGAATATTCACTGATAGCAGAATCAAAATCGAGAGTTTTAGATAGCATTACGCCTTTATTGTTGAAATGCTTAATTAGCTCGGCAGGGGTCGAGGTCTGTTTTGAAAAATCCCTGGCATGCTCTTCAAATCCACCATCAAATAGCTTCTGATAGACATCAAACTTCAATTCCTTGTTTTCAGGAGAAAATGCTATCAGTTCAGAATACTTTTCAATGCTCTTAATGGGTTCTTTCATAGCCAAGTAGAGTCCAGCCATTTCTGTGATTCGATGGAGATTGGAAGGAGCAATGGCATCCGCTTTTTCATACAAAACCCTAGCCTTTGCCAGGTCACCTGATTGTACAGAAAGTCGAGCCATATCGTTGAGGTACTTCATATTATTGGGCTCTTGTTTGTGGAGTTCGTCAAGGAGTTGAAGAGACTCTTCAATTTTTCCTATTTTGGCAAAAATCATCGCTGCTTCGTGCTTTCCGTGTATTCCAAGAGGCATCAGCTTATCTTTGCAAACTTGGTAGACTTTATCGACCTTGCCTTGATTCAACAAAGGGTCAACTATCTTATAGCGGATCTCATTAAAACTTGCACGACTTTGACTGTTCTGCATGGCTTTGGATAAAACCCCTAAAAGCCCGCCCAAACTTACTGGTTTTGTTATAACTAGGACATCTCCAAGTTCTGTCATGAGGGATTCTTCGTTTGCGGACCGCTGAATCCCGGTTAGCATGACAATAGGAACTTCTTTTTTACCGTCAAAAAGACTAGATCTAAACTTTTGCACCATAATAGTTCCTGGCAGTTCCTCAAACTCCAGCTCCACCAGTACCACGTCAAATCGAATTTGATTGAATTTATATATAGCAGATTCAAAATTACTGGCCTTTTCCACTGCAATCCCATGGTTTTTAACCAGTTTCTCAATTTGATTTGTCACGCTCACGTCATCATCGATAACGAGAATTTTTCTTGGCAATGTGGAATCAGTAGACATAGATATTCCCACTAACATTTCAGGAGTACCTATCGACGTAAATCTACAGATGATGAGTTTGGAAAGATTACTAATCTAAATTAATGTCATTTTCCACATTAATTACGAGCCGTTGCGCCTTACCTCAAGTGGGCGTTTTTCCAGCGTTTGGTGAAGCAAGCTCCCCCCAGCTAGCAGTTCAGCGCATATTGGAGTCTTTTTTCCTCACCCGCCAAGAACAAGGGTGGTGCTTTAGTTGCAAGCAGGTCTATCTAGACCGCCTTTAAGTGGAAAATAAGGAACCTAATCTGAAATTAAATTCGAGGTGACACAAAGACTGAAAAAATGTTTACTATGAGCTTAGGCTAAAAAAGGAGCATAAAATGAATGTACTGGTTACGGGCGGGTTAGGCTATATTGGCTCTCATACCGTCGTCGAATTAGTGGCCGCTGGCTACAAACCAGTTATTGTTGACTCTTTGGTCAATAGCAATAGAGGGTGCCTTTCTCGGTTACATACAATTACAAATAGCGAGATTCCTTTTTATCACATGGATATTTCTGACAGCACTAAAATGCGTCAGATTTTAAGTAAAGAAAAGATTACAGGAGTTATACATTTCGCAGCACTCAAGGCAGTTGGTGAGTCAGTGGCAAAACCTTTAAGCTATTATGCCAACAATGTATCGTCAACCATATCATTTCTTGAAGATTTAGAGCACTTGGGGATTCGCCAAGTGGTATTCAGCTCTTCAGCAACGGTTTATGGAAACCCCAAGTCTGTGCCCATTAGCGAGGATTTTGAAGTCCATGCCATTAATCCCTATGGTAAGACAAAATCAATTATAGAGGAACTAGGCAGAGATTTGTGCGCCAATGACAGTCCTTGGGCTTGGGTAAATCTTCGCTACTTTAACCCGATTGGTGCCCATGAGTCAGGACTTATAGGTGAAGACCCAAAAGGTATACCTAACAATTTACTTCCGTATATCGCCAAAGTAGCAGCTGGGAGTTTGCCGGAGTTAGTTGTTTTTGGTGACGATTGGCCCACAATAGACGGCACTGGGGTTCGTGATTACATTCACGTCGTTGATTTGGCAAAAGGCCATATTGAAGCTCTCAGGTATATGGAACGAAACCGCGGAGAAGTTACCGTAAATTTAGGGACGGGGTCCGGTGTTTCGGTTCTGGAATTGATTTCTGCGTTTGAAAAAGCCTCAGGTAGAAAAGTGCCGTATCGTATAGGACCTCGCAGACAGGGGGATATTGCGGAGTGTTTTGCGGATTCGACTAAGGCCTTAAAAATACTGAATTGGCGTGCTCACTTTAACTTAGAACGGATGTGCCAGGACTCTTGGCGCTGGCAAGCGCAAAATCAAAGGGGATATGAATGAAGTTTGTGTCTTGGAACGTTAATGGCCTTCGTTCAGTGTGTCAAAAAGGATTCGTTGACTTTATTCGCGCTGAGAACCCCGACTTTATCTGCCTGCAGGAGATTAAAGCCATGCAAAATCAGGTCGGGGAAGAAGTGTTTGAAGGCTATCATGTTGTTTGGAATTCAGCCGCGAAAAAAGGCTATTCAGGGACTCTTCTTGCTTCTAAAGAAAAACCTTTAGACGTCAAATTTGGGATCGATTTTACAGATGAGGAAGGGCGGGTCATTGCAGCAAGGTTTCATGATTTTTGGTTGGTAAATGTCTACACTCCGAATTCGGGGCGAGATTTAGCCAGGCTATCCTTTCGAGAGTTGGAATGGGATCCGCGATTTCTATCCTTTCTTAAAGACCTGGAAAAAGAGGCACCCGTAATTTTTTGTGGCGATCTTAATACAGCGCACACGGAGAAGGATTTAGCTAATCCAAAAACAAACACCAAGAATGCCGGGTTCACCTTAGAAGAGCGAAAAGGACTAAACAATCTTGTTTCCAATGGTTTTGTGGACTCTTTTAGAGCGTTCAATCCCCAAGCGGAAAATCGCTATACCTGGTGGAGCTATCGACCGGGAATCCGTGAGAGAAACATAGGTTGGCGAATCGACTATTTTTTTACGTCGGCGTCTCTATCGACGAAAATAGCCAAAGCCGATATTTTAGAAAGAGTGCTAGGTTCTGACCATTGTCCGATCACTCTCGAGGTGATGAGTTGATAGGTAGAAAGGCTCTTTTTAGGTTACTTTCTTTAAGGCTCTTATCAGGAATCCTAGTGTCAGCTTGCTTCGTGTCAGCTTGCGGTAAAAAAGAAGGGAAAGCAGCTTCCTCGCACCCCCCACCAGCAGGAAGCACCCCCAAAAGAGCTCTTTTAAGTAGTAGCCCTGAAGTAGTCGCTATAACCTATAAGGGAGCCCTTCGTTGCACCGGAACCATCCTCAAACATGGGGTAGTCCTTACAGCAAGGCATTGTTTTGATAACGGACTTGAGAAAAGCATAGAAAACATAAAAGTAGAAATAGATGCGTTTTCTTCTCAACCAGCCCTTACCATAACCAAAATCACGTCCTTAACTTTTGATACTGGTGTTAACGATTTTGCATGGCTCGTTTACAAAGAAGAAGATTCGTCGGTTCGTGGGGATCTGCAAAATATTCCGTTAGAACAGGAGAAAATCCCCAAAGAAGGGGACCACCTCACCCTGGTCGGTTATCCTGTGACAGGCTCTGGCAAAATTCTTAAATTAGTAACAAAACCCTGCATACGCCTGAAACGGGAGGGAGAAATATTGCCGCTTCCCCAAGATCCAGGTTATTTGGGAACCTTTTATGATACCAACTGCATCGCCTGGCGCGGGAACTCTGGTGGCCCACTTTTCTCGATGAAAACAGGATCTTCTGGTCTAGAAATTGATAAACTTGTGGGCATCGTAACACACACTTTTGATTTAAGTGCGTTAGGATCCATTTTAGAAACTGCGCTTTCTAAGGATGAATTTGGAACCTATGTTAAAACAGTTAATTTTAGCTCTATTACTGCAGCAAAAGATGTGGATCTCTATCTAAAATAAAAGAAGCCCTAGAAGGAGGACACCTACTAGGGCTTAAAAGTTAGTTCTAGGCTATAAATTGAACATAGCGCCCACTAAGATAGTGGTAGATTTAAATTTATTTTCTGCTTTTGGAAAATTAATGCCTCCAGAGGTCTTCACTTCTGGCACAGAGAGTTCGTCGTTTTGCATCTGGTACTCACCGGTGATTGCAAAAAGAGGAATCGGCGACCACGCTAGTCCTAAGCCCATGATCGATCCTGTGCCTTTCAATGCAGCATCAAAGGTCTGAGTCTCAACTCCAACATCTATGGTAGCCTTGCCTTTCCAAACATTTAAAGCATAATTATACCTTAAAAAAGGCATCAAATCAGTCGCCGGGATAGACACTCCGAATATAACATCAGGGCCAACGGAAAGACCAGAGATGTTATCTAAAGATGCTGATGCCTCTACAGTAGTATCAGAACCTGTATAGGCGACCTTTGCTTTATCGTTTGAAGAAAACGTGGATATTCCAAGGCCAACTCCTAGGGTAAACATCGGGATGGGCAATACGTGAAAATGCGCTGACGCTTGCATGGTCTGACCCTCGAGGGAAGAATCAGCAGCCCTAGAGCTGTCTGGCGAAAAGGTACCAGTTCTGTTACCAATTCCAGCTTGAAGGTCAAGAATTGCAAACGCATTTTGGGACAATACCCAGGTAGCTGCAAGGGTAGTGATCTTTGCCAAATTTCTCATTTTTAAACTCCAGGTTAATTGTAGGACTATTTTAAATCCATTCTTTGCAAACTCAAAATACATTTCACTCTTAAAGTAATTTACTCTATTCCAAGATTAGCCCGCAGTTACCGATATTTCATCCACCCAAATTTTAGGAGCATAACCCGCAGTCGTCACCTCACAGGTCTTTCCTATAGAAACTATATTTTGCAAAAGTGACAAAATATCGCCTGAAATAAGACCGGAATCAATGCTTCTTTTCTTACCATCTACGGCGATCTGACCGTCGAATGGAAGAGAAAAAGAACCTTGTAAACTTTGAATTCCGGCATGGAGGGCATGAAGTTCCTCAACATAAACAGCCCCCTGCTCTTCGCCCCAATCTTGATCTCGGGTTCCCGCTGGCACTGATAAATAATGATGGGATGCAGAACTCCTAGGTCCAGAAATGGCATTGCCGGTAGCTCTTTTATCAAAGGCGCGAGCTGTTTCTTCGTTGTGAACTAAATTTCTTAAAACACCTCCCTCAAAAATCGACATTTCCTGAGCCTTTACCCCTTCGTCGTCGAACCAGACGGGGTTTAGGTGGAAAGGGTGGCGGGGGGAATCCACCAAAGAAAAGGAAGGACTCGCAAATGTTGCACCGATTTGATCCTTTTTTACTAAACTCTTTCCATCCAATATGAGACGGGCATTCCAAATATTAGAAAAAGCACTCAGCAGCGTTAAAAAAGCTTTAGGGTGAAAGCAGATTTGTCTCTTCCCTGTGCTTGCTGGAACATAGTCGAGAACAAACTTTCCGTTGTTAATGGTATCCTGGACACATTTGGAAATTTGTAAATCTGCAAAAGAAAGTGCCTGCTCATAGCAATAGGTTTTGCGTGCTTTTTTTCCTTCTGCTTCTGCTAACAAGTAAAGATAGACCCATGAGTTTTGAAAAGACTCTTCACGCATGGATCCTATGGAATTTAAATAGAATCGCTTTCCAGAATACTCACCGATGCCATTGTAAGGAATTTTTTTGAAGGCAGGATCAGCTTTCAAGACCTCTCGTTCCATCTCTAATAGCTTTTGGGAAAGTTGTCTAACATCAGTTTCAGGGGCGAGTTTGCGTTCGGGAATCGCAAATTTTTCCATCGAACTCGCCGTAAGATGAGGCGAAGTGTCGGTCAACCTAAGTTCAGCGATGTCCTTGGCAAGTTTTAAAGCTTTAGATAGTCCAGGGCCGCTTAAGTCGCTGGAACTGATGTAGCCAAATGATTCCTTGGTCATGACTCTAAGTCCAAAGCTTAAGGCGTCGCGAGTTTGGATTTTGTCAACCTTGCCCCCCATGACAGCTACCGACGTAGATAGAGAAGAGCTTCCACTTAGGTCCCACTCAGAAATTCCTATTTTCTGAGCCTCTTTTGACAAGTGTTCAAAAATTTGTTCCTTTTGCATGGATCACCTCCCTCCTATTGTCAGGCGGTCAACCTTAATATGAGGTTGGCCTACGGTTGTCCAAATGGTTCCACTAATGGATCCACACGCGCCCGGCACCAGCTCAAGGTCGTTAGCGCACATGGAAATACGTTCCAAAACTTCTTGCCCCTTGCCAATGGCCGTTGCCCCTTTTAAGGGTTTGGTTAGTTTTCCTTTTTCAATAAGCCAAGCACTTGCAATAGCAAAATTAAAATCTCCCGTGGGTTCAACGGATCCCCCTCCTAGCTTCAAAGCATAGATTCCCTTGTCCACAGAACTTAGCAGATCCTCTGGGGAATAGGTGCCGGCAGCTATAAAGGTATTTCGCATTCGGCTCGTGGGCGCAAATCGGTAGTCTTGTCTACGGCCGCTACCGGTTCTTGGATGTTGAGTTTCTAAGGAACCATTTCGATCGGCAAGAAAATTCTTTAAGATTCCATTTTCAATCAAAAGAGTTCTCTGGGCTGGCATCCCTTCATCATCCATACTTATGCTTCCGTATGCATTTTCGGTCAACCCTTCATCCCATGCTGTTACTGCTTGATGCGCGATCTTTTGACCTTTTAACTCGGTAAAAGGGGAGCTCTTTTTGCGTACTGAAGTTGTTTCTAGTAAATGGCCACAAGCTTCATGAAAGATTACGCCCCCAAATCCATTCCCTAAAACAACCGGGTACTCGCCACTTTCCACATAGGAAGCATGCAACATCTCAGCGCTGCGCTTAGCCAACTGATCTACCAAGGCATCACTTTTTATTTTTTGAATAAAAGTAGGATCAGAAGTGCCGCCAACTGATTCTCTAACATCACAGCGGTCACCACTTTCAAAAGCAAAAGCATTAGCCATAACTTGCTGATTTAACCGAATGTCACGGGCAAAGACACCGTCTGTCGAAAGAACGAGTATATCTTGATGATCGATAAAGGCAGAAACTCCAGAAGATTCGATAAACTTCACCTGTTTCCACAGCTTTAAATCGAGGTCGTGGATCCTCTCAGCAACTTCTTTGGTGCCAGGAAGCTGTTTCTCAAAGTCGAATTTTTTATGGAGGGAAGCATAATCATTTAAGGGACCAAGATTGACTTCTGGGATTAAACTCGAGTTTTTGGGGATGTCTAAGCCTGCTATCTCCAGGCAACGCTGCAATAACTTGTATGCTGAGTAGAGCGAAAGTTCGCTTCCACAAACAAAAGCATCTTCAGTTCCTTTTCGAATTCGAAGACCAATCCCGGTTTCTAACATAGGATTAATCGCAGCAATTTTCTGATTTTGACTTGATGCCCTAAAGGTACTCCGGCGTTCTAAAAAGAATTCGGCGAAATCAGCTCCCGCGGCTCGTGCCAAGCCCAAAAGAATGCCAAAATCTTTACGCAGATCGTCATGAAACGATTCAATAATTTTGTGATCGAAGGAATTCTTTATGCCGCCCGCTAAATAAGTCATAGTACCTCAATTTGATATCCTCATAACCTATTATACCTCAATAGGTTAAAGAACTTGAAAGCTTCTAGGATTTAGCTGAGGAAACGTTATGGAGGAACGCCTCTAAATAACTTTCTTTTAAAAAGAACACCCATCTCGCAATTCTCCCTGATCCTGGCGTGTTAGATCTTGGGGCGATCTTTCTCTATTAAAAGTTTTGCAGCACAATGAGAAACGGCTCTTTTAAAGCGAGGTAAGGGGTTTATTTAAAAAGGTTCCCGCTGTTTTCTTTTCTAATTCCCAAAGATCTTCCATTTGAAAAAAACGATCCTGAGTCTTGAAGGTCGCTCACCTGCGTAGCCCTAAACTCTCTCACCTAAACTCTGGAATGGTTTGAGAAATAACCCAACCACCTCAACCTAACACATGGAATGTAATCCGTTTTTTAAGAGATAAAAAAATATCTTTCGAATTTCGCTACCCCCTCCGATATAGCTTCGTTCCTTTTTACTATAGGGAGTCACCTCCATGTCAAAAGCTTTAATTTTGTTTCTAGCTCTAGTTGGGATAGCGGCATGTTCAAGGCCAGCAAACAAGCCTGCGGGTCTTAAGCCAGTTTGCGAAGGTTTTCAGACTCCTTCTCGGGACAATTGTCAGAGGGATTTGTCGGCCGGCTCCCCGGAAGAAGTAAAAACTCGAGAGTGCAGAGATGGAAGTACCATATCACGATCAGATACTTGTCCTGAAGATAGAGAGACTCGGTCTGCAGCAGATGTCTTAAGAGAAAAATGCACTCATGATCCCACTGCGATAGACTGTCCAGGCTACAACTCACGGGCATGCACGCAGCCAGGATTAGCAACTGAAAACAATACTAATTCTTGCATATCTCTTCTGATGGGACCATGTGGGACAAATAATCGGATTGAAGGAATGACTGACTATTGCAGCCCTGCGGGATACGAGTGTTCGCAAATTGACTCTAGAGTGCGCTGCGCAAGGTTACAAGCTCAAACAAATACAAACGCTAACTGGGGAACCGTCATCAACAAAATTGGGGAAACCCTAGATGCGTGCCTATCTGGAACCAGTACGTCTAGCCTCTGTAGCTCTCGCACTCCGGAAAGGGACAACTCAGGAAAATTGATCTTTAGCAATACCCAACAGCTAGAGAGTGCACACGGCGAGAAGTATCTCTTGATCGCAGTGAATAAAAATGCTCAGGGCATCTATTCCCTGTACTTGGATGCTAACGATCAGGACGTGACGAATATAAAAGTAAGATATTTGAAAGACGCCGTCTTTAACGGGCTCAAAGGTCCCTCGATTAAGGCGGAAATTCTTTGGGAAGTAAGAGGGCGGCAATGTCGTGGCAAAGAGACCGTCTTTACGCTGGAAAACTACCTTAAGTCAAAACCTCTCACTGCCATTTGCGAGGGTACTACACGATGAAAAAACTAAACCTAATGCTTGTCTCACTTGCTTTTGTCAACTGCTATGGCGCGAAAGACAGCGAAATCAAAACTGGTTCATCATCATCCTCAAACGCAACGCTTAGTTTTGACGGAATGTCGGCTTATAAATTAGTTTATGGTGATAAAGCCTTTGAAGATGTAAAAGTGTCCTTTGTGCAACAAGAAGAAACTCGTTCCATGCAAATTAACGATCTTAGCGATTCTGGAGCGACTGAGCTGTCAGAAAGTGATTATTTCCCAAGATTCCTCGTGACTGCCGAAAGTGGCACTGTCACTTGTTCCTCAGGCGCAATTGCGTTTTCAGACCGCATGGAACTCGTTTGTCGCGATTCATCTGCCGCACGTCCCACGGATACTACCGTTTCTGAGAGTTCTGAATCACTGACTTGTGTGACTGGAAATAGCCCGTCTACTATTGATGGTGCAAAATATGACATCGCCACCTCAGATGGCCAACTACACGTAAGCGTGAGTGGGACTCCCACTTCAAGCGTGGGTGGAAGTTTAAACAATCGATATCTGAGATTTAAAGATTCTGGTGGGATATTTGCTGGTGGTTTTATTGTGGGTGGCAGCAAAGTTACGGGCACTCTTGAAGCCAACAGCATCGGAGACAACTATTCGGTATACTTCTTAACTGATAATCAAAATGTTTCCTATAAAATTGGAACTTTCTCCAAAGTGGCGGCCGATATAGTTTCTGGTTCAGGAAACAATACGATTTACAGAGTAAATCTTGCGCATAATGTTTGTGTTGCCAAATTCAAGTCTGATGCAGGTTTTCTGTCAAACGGCGCTGGATATATCGTTCTGTCGAAGTAACTTTTGCCGGCAAGTTGAGATGTTCCCATTCATTTGCGATCGATGGTATTAAAAAAGACGTGACGCGACTTGAATTTTTCCAGACATAACCTCGGAACGATGGGCATGGGCTAATTGATTTTGGACGTCTATAGTTAGTTCTGGAAACTGATGATTCGCAAAGTAGAACTCCTTTTGCAGGGTCGTGCTAAAGATTCCTGGATCATCAGAACAGATCAAGGTGTCTATATTGTGTCTTAAAAAAGCTCCGAGAGTGGATTGGGAGGACCCAGAGAGTCGGCTGGAGGAGCTGGGACAATGCTCAAAAGGAGTTTTCATCTTTTTTATCAGTCTCAGCACCTGCTCCTGGAGCTCGGCTAGCATGCTTTGCTCTTCGGTTATCGTTTGGTCCTTGAGCTCATAGTCCCAGGTAAGGCCATGCGCTTTCATTCTCGAATGGATTCCCTGCAAGATATCATGAGACAAGACTTGAGTTTGGGGCCTTAGCAGATTGTGCTTAAAGTTGAACCCCAACACGGAGCCGTGCCCTATGCGGTCTACTCCCAGTTTCGCTGCTTCGAGAACACGAAGCATACTGAGTCCAGCAGGTATACTCTCAAAAGTCTCCCCAACGTGAACTAAAATAGCGAGAGCAAGATCCGGATTTTGAAAATTATCCTCTTTAACCCTACTGAAAAAACGCTTTTTTTCCAAAATTTCATCATTTTCTTCAAAGTATGAAAAATCAATCGCAGTAAAGAAAAGCACTTTCTTAGGATGCTTTTCCATCCAAAGCTTGAGCCATTGATAGTGGAGTGGATACCAAGCCATCTCGCGAGGCAACGTAAATGCCGCGGTGGCGATAAACTGCCCTCGATACCTTTCATTCACTCTTTGCAAAAGCTGTGACACAAGTTCGAAGTAAACATACATGTCCTCTTGACTCAGCCGCACCGGTAGGGGAAACCTATATTCGACCTGTTTAAGCCCTTGTAGGGCATGCCTGTCCATTGCAATCTCAAGCAAGTCTATACTTTTGGGGCCCAGGTCACATAAGGCGATGATCAAGTTGAACTTGGCTTGAAATTGAGCAAAATTTAGAGGTGCTTCGCAGAGATAGAACCTAGAAAAATCGTCTAAGCTTTTTGACGAAAGCCATTTTTCCCAATCTGGCTTTTCTAAGAAAGCTTGTTCATAGGTCTGCGCATACCAGTCCATATACCCTTTGCGTTCTCGGCCGGTTTTGTGCAAATAGTTCCACAAGTCTTCTGGATGAATGCAGCCGAAAGCATGTACATGATGGTCATAAAGTAACATAGTCTGTCCCTAATTCCTAAACAAGCGGCCTTAAAGCTTTGAATTACAGCATTTAGTTTCCACTTGCATCCCTTTTCATTTGCCGCTAGAAGATAGGCGTCCTTTACCAGGGTCCATGATCCCGGCAAGAGATGTGATTTCACCTTTTAAGGGTTCCCTGTTTTTGGTTTTTAGTGGTCTCCTATGAGAATCGCTAACAGCTGAATCGAAAGCGAATCCGGCAGCAGGCAAGGTCAAGTAAGTATGAAAACAACGTATGAAAGTCATGCGCCATCCACTGGCAATAAACCTATGCGGTTGCCTGTGTCCGAATTTTTCGGTGAACTTACTTTGACGCTCAGTCAGATTCGAAACAGACTCGCTTCTGAAGAGTTCCTAGACCTCCAAAAATGCCTCGACCACAAAAAGAAAGTTCAACCTAAAACGGCTGACGCTATTGCGCAGATCATAAAAGAATGGGCTATTTCTAAAGGCTCCACTCATTTCTGTCATTGGTTTCAGCCCATGAACGGTATGACAGCCGAAAAGCATGATGCATTTATTGCCATGCAGTCTACCTCGATCCACGTGGGAACGGTTATTGAGCGATTTTCTGGCACTCAATTAGTGCAAGGGGAACCAGATGCTTCAAGTCTTCCCTCAGGAGGTATGCGGTCCACATTTGAGGCCAGAGGCTACACGGCATGGGACCATACATCCTCGTTGTTCATCGTTGAAAACGGCGGGACGAGGACTCTTTGTATACCTTCCGTTTTTGTCGGATTTCATGGCCAAGCACTCGACAATAAAACACCTTTGCTTCGCTCAGTAGAAGCTTTAAACGATGAAGCTTGCGAGTTCTTAAAGCTTGTCGGTGACGTAGATGTAAAAGAAGTTTACCCAACCCTAGGGGTGGAGCAGGAGTATTTCCTTTTAGAAAGCGAGTTAGTTCGGCAAAGACCTGATTTACTTCTGGCGAAACGAACTCTTATCGGGGCCGTGTCTTCGCGAGGTCAAAAACTAGCAGACCATTATTTTGGATCTATTCCAGAACGTGTATTGGCATTTATGGACGAAATGGAAACGACGCTGTATAGACTCGGCATCCCAGTGAAAACGAGGCACAACGAAGTGGCTCCTAGTCAATATGAGATGGCCCCTATATTTGAACATGTCATTCTGGCAGCCGATCATAATTCCATAGCGATGGAAGTCATGAAACGTGTCGCGAACCGACACGGTCTCGCATGTCTCTTTTACGAAAAGCCCTTTGCGGGGGTCAACGGTTCAGGAAAACATTGCAATTGGAGTTTAGCTAACGATAAAGGCGAGAATCTTCTAGATCCAGGAAGAACCCCCCATCAAAATCTTCGATTCCTCGCCATCGTTTCCGTTATTTTAAAGGCACTTTCAGAACATCACGAAGTGATTTCTGCAAGCATGATGTCTCGAGGAAACGAGTTGAGATTAGGTTTCAATGAAGCCCCGCCACAAATTTTCTCAGTTTATTTAGGTCAAGAGCTCGAGCAAGTTTTTGAATCTTTAACTCTTTTAGATAAACCGTCGAGTCAGACTAAGCGCGACATAAATCTTGGCATCACACAAATCACCAGCCTGACTCGAGACTATGCAGATGGAAATCGCACAAGTCCCTGTGCCTTTACTGGAAATAAGTTTGAGTTTAGAAGCGTAGGCGCTGCTGCCACCGTTGCTTTTCCCATGTCTATTGTAAATGCAGCCGTTGCCCATGCTCTTAAAGAAGCTAAAGACCGACTTAAAAGTTACATGAAAGAAACCTCAAATCGCGACGAAGCCGTCATTCGTTTGATACACGAGCTGTATCAAGAGAATAAAAGCATCTTGCACTCCGGAAACAGCTACTCTAGCGCATGGGAAGAGGAAGCCAAAAGACGAGGCCTCGTCGAGTCCAAAACTACCTATGAAGGTCTTTCGGTACTCTTAGATGCCAGAGAAACAAACTTTCTCGCCCAAACAAAAGTTCTTTCAAGTGAAGAAGTCTTGGCTAGATACCGAGTTCGCATGGAGCAATATCAAAAAAGACTCGAGATTGAAAATGCAACACTCTCTGAAATGATTGTCGAATACGTCATCCCCGCGGTTGAACATCAACTACAACTCTCTTCTGCTGTTTTAGAGAAAGCACTTACGTCCTCGCTAAAGAAAGACCTTAGTAAACGTATTGAAGACATCGAAGAGGTCTATTCAGGACTTCTTAAGGGAATTAGAGACTTAAAGAATTTCAACGAAAACCCTATCTCTAGTGAAAGTTATGAGCTCCATGCAGTTTCAAACTATCACGCAGAAACTAAGGCCATTTCCGACGTTCTTCGTAGCCATGCAGATCAAGCGGAACGCATTGTTTCTGGAGATTTTTGGAAACTACCTCGCTATCGTGAATTGTTGTTTTCTCACCGTCTACGCTAAGTCCTGAGGGATGCATTCAGGTTTAAGATACAAAAAATGGGGAGAAGTTAAGACTCTAAAAAAAGGAGCTAAATTCTAAGAAACTAAACATAAGAGACACAAGATGTCAGTTGTTACCTCTCTTGGTGGTTGGTGCCGAAACCGGCACCAACCAGATTTCCTGAGGTTCCACAGAACACTTGATACTATAGACCAAAAGTCGGCATTGCGGCATTTTGGTATCGTTTGCTAAGCACGATTAGATGACCATCTAGTCGATTAGGGGGGAGGCGGCCTAGGTTTTACCTGGGCCGCTGTTTTTAAAACTGAGAGGAAAAGGACCCACCAGACGAACTCGCACCCCAAAGTGGGAAGGAAAACTGGAAACTCAATCTTGTATTCCCTCAAAAAAAACAAAATATTTTCCACCTATATTGACTAGCCGGCCAGTTAACGTTAGTCTTAGACAGAATCCATCAAAGGAGCATTCTCATGAAAAAAATGTCGCTAGCTGCCCTTGCCCTGCTTCCCATTCTTGCTGCCTCAGAAGGTGATCAGTTTCAGATCACTCCTAAAGGAGACCATTTTTTAGGTGGAAATGTAGTCTTTAAGGGTCTTACTAAGAATTTAACTGCAGATAGCTTAAATCAAAAAGAATTTAAAGATCTCTATATTGTAAAACTACCGATCCTTCTAAATGTCAAAGACGTGTTAGAGACCTACGGGACAGTTGTCCAGTTCGTTGAACATGATTTTGCTTTAATGCGCATGCAGGATTCTAGAGCAGAAAGACTTTCAGGAGCCCTGCACGGAAGTCTGGGCGCTTGCGGCATGGTGATTAAACTAGATGGAGAAAGAGACTTATCAGGAGAGCTTTTGGCGTCATCTACGCCTATTTATTCAGCTAAGGATGTTCTTCCCCAAGTCTTAAAAGGGCAAAACCAAGTAGATTTGGATAATATCAAAAAAGACGTCAGCGATTTAGAAAACATGGGTACACGATATCACAAAAGTGAATCTGGCATAAAAGTCCCTTCGTTCTTAAAAGAACGCTATGAAGCTCTTGCGAAGGGAAGATCCGATGTAAGCATAGACTTCTTTAAGAATCAAAACTCCCCTCAGGATAATATTAGGGTGAGAATTCTTGGAAAAACCAAGCCCGATGAAGTGGTCGTGATCGGAAGCCATATTGACTCGATCAATCAAGGTCAACGTGGTGGCATGGCCCCTGGCGCTGATGACAATGCTTCCGGTACAGCCACGAACTTAGAGGTATTTAGAGTTATAATGAATTCGGGCTGGACCTTTGACCGCACGATTGAAATTCATGGCTATGCCGCTGAAGAAGCCGGCCTCTATGGTTCAGCCAATATGGCCAAAGACTATCAGCAGCGAAAGGTAAATGTAGTTTCTATGGTCCAATTTGACATGAATTTGTATCAGACATCTAAAGACCTGATTATGTGGTTTGTAACTAATGACACAAATCCTTCACTTAACAAGGAACTTCAAACACTAGTCACCAATTATCAGAAACTTCCTGTCAGCGAAAAGGCAGTTTTTGGAGGCACCTCAGATCACCGTTCTTGGACGTCTCGCGGATTTAAGGCGGCTTTTCCATTTGAAGATGCTTCCAATTATAACCAAAAAATCCACACCACGGGTGATACCTCAGCCAATTCTGGGAATTTCCCCTTAGCTGCTGAATTTGCAAAACTTGGTTTAGCTTATTTTGCACATTATGCAGGCAAGATATAACTTCTTGAATTTCATAAGACTCCTTTTGTCCCTTGCTGCTCCAGCGAGGGACTTTTTATTTCAGGGAGGCTTATCGCCATATAGTTTGAAAGCGCGCAACAGGTTATATTAGAAAGGGGGGTTCTCATGAAACACATTGGCATTTATTACCGAGTTTCAACAGACAAGCAAGACTTGGCCAGCCAAAAAGGGGCCGTTGAAAAATGGATGGAAGATCTGCCAATTGCAAAAAAACCTAAAAAAACACTCATTTTTAAAGACGAAGGGATTTCAGGGAAAACAACCAACCGCCCAGGCCTAACAGCACTTATGGATGCGGCTTTCAAAGGCCAAATCGACACGATAGTGGTTTACCGATTGGATCGTTTTTCTCGTAATGCTAGTACAGCCATACGTATGATTCTATCCCTAGATGATGCTGGGGTTGCCTTCATTTCCGTAACTCAACCTGTTTTAAACTTGGGGCACGAAAACCCTTTTCGCAGAACCATGCTGGCTGCATTTGCTGAAATCGCAGAAATCGAGCGAGACACTATTGTAGCGCGAGTGAGAGCGGGATTAGACGCAGCTAAAAAGAGGGGGGTAAAGCTGGGAGCTCCCAAAAAATACGACGACGACCTTATTGCCGAAGCGCGAAAGCTCAAACTTGAAGGGTGTACCTTTAGGGAAATTTCCAGTAAGCTTTCTATCTCTTTAGGAACGATTTCCAAAATTTTAAAAGAAGAAACCGTCTCCTAGCAGCGGTTTTAAATTGAAAGCCGCGTCACACCACTTGGTGTGATACATAGCGCGCGCTCCAAATTCAGTATGGGCTCTAAAATCTTTTCAAGCCTAAGAACCGTTTGCATCAAAACAGGAATTAGCGCGATGATTTAGCTTTGAGGCTCCAGTAGTAATTTATCTAGTAAGGCTTTGAGCCGATCTTCATTTAAGGTTTGAATTACAATATTAGACTCTTCTACCGTGCCACCGCACCCCAAGCTTGATTTAAGTTTGGAACATATCAGTGTTAGCTGCTCTTTAGAAGGAGAGTAGGGGGTAAATCCAAAGACCACCAATACCGGATGACCAGAGCGGCCTTTGAGCTCTTTTCTTATCTTTGCCTTAAAGCCATTCTTCGGAAAAGCAACGTCATGGGATTTGGGTTGTTCCTCAGTCTTTTTAGACCCAGAGTTCGAACTTCCAGTCCTAATTTCAACCTTTTTAACTCCGGGAGCGATGGATTCTTTAATCCCTCCTTGCCACTCCAATCTAATAGGCTTTTTCTTTTCGTTCATCAATCCTGTTCCTGGTGGACTAAATTTACAAGTTTAGAAATACTTTCAATGGGAGTATCTGGAGTAAAACCATGGCCCACATTAAATATATAGCCACCATCAAACTTTCGACCCGCTCTCAAAACGTCAAGCGCTTCCCTTTTTAAGGTTTCCCAGTTGGCATAGAGCCACATAGGATCTAAGTTTCCCTGGATACAGCGATTAGCCATTCTAGGATCCAGTGCCACCCTTGATAAGGGTTGCGCCCAATCGATTCCGACCCCTTGGCTTGGAAGTGTGACTACTTCATCCCAAATCCCAGCTGAGCGATTTACGAAGTGAATGACAGGAACTTTTGCCGAAATATGGCGAATGATTCGTTCTACATAAGGCCTGCAAAATTCTTTATACATGCTTGGTCCCAGGGCCTGCCCCCCCCAGGATTCAAAAAGCTGAACCACTTCCGCACCAGCAGAAATCTGCATTTCAAGATAAGGGATGGTAGCCTCAGTTAAAATCTCCATTAGTTCTTTAAAAACTGACGGATCTTTCATCATTAAACTTTTTACTTTGAAAAAGTGATCCGAACTTCCCCCTTCCACCACATAGCTGGCAACGGTCCACGGAGCGCCTGCAAATCCAATCAATGTTTGATGTTTATCTAGTTGAGGTTTGACTCTAGAAAGTGTCTCTCCTACAAAGGAAAGCTCACTAGCTAGTTTTGCCTTTTGATTCAACCGGTCTCGCAAAATGGCTAGGTCTTCCTTGGCTCTCACCACATGGGCAAACTTAGGGCCATCTCCTGGTTGAAAGCTGAGCCCGCACCCCAAGGCATCAGGAATATGCAAAATATCCGCGTATACAATGGCCGCGTCGACAGGAAAGCGCTTTAAGGGTTGCAACGTGATTTCTGTGGCCACATCTGGAGTTCTAAACATGTCGTAAGTCTTCATCTTTTCTTTGATCGCTCGATATTCCGGCAGACAACGACCCGCTTGACGCATAAACCAAACTGGGGTGACTTGAGTCTTCTCCCCATGTAACGCTTTTAATATCGGCTTAACCATATGTACTCCTATGAATCAACCAAACCCAGAAAACTCAATTCTTAAAAAATCAAGATGCTTGCATCATCCATCCCAACAAACTTAGGACGGGCTTGGGTGCTTGTTGCAGCTATCCAGCCCCCTAGTTTAGAGTAGTTAGGGCCAATTAGAAACACGATTTTGGGGCTTTTGAACTTCCTCTTTGTCTAGAATAGGAACTTCAATCTTAAACTCTGTACCCACAGGCTCACCATCTTTTTCCACGACCCAACTTCTCGAATGTATATGGACCCCAATAAAGTCGCTAAAATATTTCATAATACTCATTCCAAGCCCTGCACCCGTCTCCCCCCGTGTTCCTGGAGTAGATTGGACGGCACCACTAGGCTCTCTCTTTAATGGTTTTCCGGTCTCCATACCAACCCCATAATCCCTTATCGTGATCCAATATGAGTTGCCAATGTGCTCAAGATTCATTTTGATCTCGCCACCAGAATAAGAAAATTTAATAGCATTCGAGATGATGTTTTCAAGGATATTGATCTTTAAAATCCCAGGGTTTGTCCATACTTGCGCACTTCTTTCTTCAGCGAAAAACGTAACTTGTAAGTTCTTTGCTTCTAGCATGAGGCGCATCGCTTCTATGGTTTCTGAAATGAGATCTTTTAGACAGCAATTCTCTCGCTTTAGAGTCGCAATGCCTGCGCGAATTTTGTGCATATCGCTCACTTGCTTTACCAAAACAAATGCCTTTTCAATACCACGACTTAACGAGCTTATCGCCACAGGAGGGAGGGATTGCAGCTGATCTTTGTGAGCGGTAATCATTTCTTCAGAAAACTGAATCAACGAGAGACTATTATTCATGTCATGTATCAAACAACTTAAAAGGATTTTGGTAGAGTGTTCGGAATCCATTAAATTCTTCTGAAAACGTCCAGCAATCTCCATGGAAAGCTTGATGAGCGTGATCGACATAACAATAAGGCCAAAAAAGCTGACTAACGCCCATTTATAGAAAGTCGAAAGATCGAAATAAGCAGGGTTGTAATCATCGAGAAAATGAAGAGACACAGGTATCAATACAATAGTGGTGAGGGTCCACCAAAAGAGCTTTGTCTTTCGGTCTCGAATGATTAAAGGAATCACATACGGCATGATACACCACGGGACTAAAACAACCCCATAGGGCCCCAAATACATTCCCACCATAAACACGGTAAGATTTCCAACAAAGAGCAAGAAATTAGTGAGAGCTAATGCAGAGTTTCTTAGATAAGGAACAAAAATAGGCAATGTTGAGACTAAAGAAGCGAAAAAACAGACTCTTGCGGCATTGGTTTCGTGAAAACACCAATAGGCAACGGCGTAAAACATAAGCAGCAATGGGGCGATTCTTCCAAGTACTTGAATGCGAAGCTCTTGAATCGACTTAAAAGTATCATTGGTAATGGGGATATCTCACAAAAAATGTTCGCTTCTAATGTAGCCACTATTCCTGAGTTCGTAAATAGAGGAGTCACAAGCTCAGAACTGTACTGTTATATTAATACTCACAAAATCCCATATCCCCCCAAAAAATATCAAGTTTGTCCATTTTTAGATTATTAAAAGCACTTGATGCCCCAAAAACAAAAAAAAATCCCAGCCAAGTTTTAAGTTGGCTGGGATCCATTATCGTCAATTCATTTTATTCCGTTAACACACCGTTCCAAAATCTGCTTCAGAATTAGTAGTTACCGAAGTTAGCATTGTTACCGAAGTTAGCATTGTTGCCGTAGTTAACATTATTTCCATGGTTGCCTTGGTTGCCATAGTTGCCGTAATTTCCCTGATTGCAGTATCCGTATCCACCGCAAGAAGGACGTGGGTAGTAGAAGTAGCAGTGAGAGCCTGTGTAGTACTGGTATGGTTGAACATAGTAAGACCAGTACATGTTAGAGTAGATATTGCTTCTGTAAACCGGTCGGAAGTTGCCATAATAGTAGTTGTTTTGGATATTTTGCTGATTGTAACGATAGTAGCTCGAATCAAATCCTGAGTTAAATTGAGGATAGAACATGCTGCCGTCATTGCCAATCGCGTAAGAATACTTACCTTTTCCAGGGCTCTGAGTAGGATACTGTCCTGGAGCTTGGCCTACTTTACCAGAGTATTGTCCTGGGTATTGACCTGGAGCTTGGCCTACTTTACCAGAGTATTGTCCTGGGTATTGACCTGGAGCTTGGCCTACTTTACCTGGATATTGTCCTGGAGCTTGGCCTACTTTACCTGGATATTGTCCTGGAGCTTGGCCTACTTTGCCATCTTTTGTAGGATACTGACCAGGATATTGTCCTGGAGCTTGGCCTACTTTGCCGTCTTTTCCAGGAACCTGTCCCACATTTCCACCCAAATTGAGGTAGTTAATGTTGCTGAAGTTTTGATCAGCGCCATTCATGTAGGCTGGATTTATGGGCAATTGCGCAAAGTTACTATGCAATTCACTTACATTGGAATCTGAAATTTCTTGTCCATTATAGTTTCTTACTTCCACACCAGTAGTGGCCATCATTCCGTTTGCGTCAACCGGAACTCGAACAACCATTCCCTGGGGAAGGCTTTGAAACTCAGATGCTAGTTGAGCTTGATCAAGCTCTGGAGCATTTTCTGATTTGTCTGATTTTTGGCTACCACAAGCCACCATCGCGAAAACAAGAGCCGTCGAATACATTTGCTTTTTCATGTTTGAATCCTCCTAAGTCATGAAAATTTCTCAATCCTCGACCGATTTGGTCTTGGCTGCTCTTTAAACTTTGAGAACTTCAACATCAGCAAAGGGAATCAACAGAGAAAGGGGAACACCGGCAGAGCCAGTTCTTAGAGCACCCGCTTTATAAGCAGGGTTGACTTTAAGAGTCAAGCCTAGCTTTGTTTTTTTTTATTTACCCAAATTTTAGACTATTTTCAGAAGGTTACAGCTAAGAAAAAAGCACCTCCTTAGGGGAGGTGCGTCTCATTGGCGTAGGTGCCATGCTTAAATATGCAAAGATCAGTTTAAAATCCCTCACATGCTCGTTTGCCGTCGAAAAGGGGAGCGTTTTGATCGAGCCACATAAAAATCTGGTCGGAACTTCCAGAGCTGTAGGTTGGCCAGGTGAAAATCTCGTCCACATGGAAGTTAAGTCCAAAATTCGAATACCAAAGGGTTCGTTGGACATTCTGTTCATCTAGATAATCCACCCACCAGCTAAATTCTGAGATCTTTCCAGAATACTCGTCGCCTACAACGCAATCGAGGCAATAGGAAGTTCCCCAGCTAAAGGGAGTTTGTATAACATAACGCCCAGAAGACGGATCAAAGCCATGCTCTTCCGTAACTTCAGGTGGATTAGACAGGGAGGTCGATTCCAATACTTTGCCGTCTGCCCACTTCGACCACTGGCCCACGCGAAGCACCTTCTCCTTTGGTATGTGGATTGTCAATTCCGTGCGCAGCGAATTAACCGTATAGCGGTTGAGGTTAAATTTCGTTTTGATTTTTGCCATTCCGTCCACATAAAACAAACAACTCGATTGAGTATCTAACAACGAAGCTACAGAGTCCTTTTGATTCAAGCCCTGAACCTCTGCACGTGTTTGTCCCAAATTTGGGAGAGCAACTGCCCATGCCGATGCAGTAATCCCAAAAACACAAACAACTAAAGTATTCACGACTAAAAGACGGTCCATTACTAAATAAAGAGACCCTATATAACTCTTTAATCCCATGACGCTGCTTTTCATGATAAACCTCCTCAGTTTCTCGGTGATTATTGACTAAAGATGGTCTGAATTCAACTTGATTATTTACGTTTTCTGACTTCATATTGATCGGACTTTGATCTATTTTTTTTCCTAGAATCGCCGCTAAAAAGTTGCAGTCTTTCGGAAGGCATGTAAGATACATAGCTACCGAAAAAAGGGATCCATTATGAGTTTTGCTCTAGTCATTTCGCGCCTGACTAGCCTCAAAAAAGCACACCAAAAGCCGAGGCTTCCCGGGTATCGCCTTTTTTTTGCACAGCTCAAGCAAAATTGGCTCCTTTATTTTGGTGGTGCTTTAGGGATTTGCATTACCAACACTACGGAACTTGCTTTCCCTAAGTTTATGCAGTGGGGCATTGATACGGTTCTAAGCGGTTCCAGCTCTCAAGTCCCCGAACTTCTGAAGGGACAAAGCCCTGAGCAAACACTCCTCAAGCTTTCCATCGGCTTATTTTTCGTTGCTTTAGTTGGAATTTTCAGCCGTGGACTATGGCGCCAATGTTTAGCAAGGCGCTCCCACTGGTCAGGATATTGGCTTAGAAAAAATCTATGGGATAGTGTATGCGATCAACCTTTAAGTTTATTTTCAAAATACCCCATAGGCGATCTCATCAATCGTTGCATCAGCGACATTAACCCAGCTCGTTTTGTTTTAGGGTTTACGCAAGTGGCTACTTGGGACATTTTATTCTACGCATTCCTTGGCACTTTTTCCTTGTTTTTGATTGATAAATGGATTGCTCTCGCTGCTATAACTATATTTTTAGCACTCCCTTTTTTGATTAAGAATTTAGTAAAGAAAGAGTTTGTATTGCATGACGATGCCCAGGCTCAGCTTAGCCAGCTGTCTGATCGCATCACCCAGATGGTAGCTACAGTTCGCTTGCAAAGAGCCTCAGCCATGGAAGACGCTTGGGTGCAGCTACTTACAGAAGATGCGAAGCTCTATGCTGATAAAAGACTGGAAGTAGAAAAGCTTGCTTGGAAGACCTTTCCCTATGGTGGCGGGGCTACCTTTTTATGTTATATAGTCATTTTTGCTATAGGACTTCCCAAAGTCTCCGACGGATCTATGACTGTGGGTCAGCTTGTGAGTTCACTCTCCTTAGTGCTTCTTCTTCAAGGCCCGCTGTTTGGTCTTTCTGAAATCATTGCAGAATGGCAAAAGGGCCTCGCGTCTCTTAACCGCATTGCGGAAATTCTGGAACTTAAACGCACGGAATTGTCCAGCCTTACCCCCTTGCCAACTCCTTCAAGTATTATCGTAGAGGATTTGGATTTTAGATATGGACGAGAGCGAGCTCCGCTCTTGAGCGGATTTAATCTTTCTCTTTCACCCGGCAAGTCTTTGGGAATTTGTGGTGAAATCGGCTCTGGTAAATCGACTCTCCTGAGTCTTTTGTGCGGGCTGGAGCCTAGTCGTCCTGGAAGCATAAGAGTTTTTGGAAAAGACATCATGAGTACACCTCGCCAAGAGATCACCCAGCTTATAAACCTAGTTCCCCAAAAGCCTTTTCTTTTTGCCGGGAGCATTCGCGACAATTTATCTTTAGATGCAAGCTTTAGTTCTGATGATCTGTGGGCCATACTCGATGAGATGTGTCTTGGAAATGATTTTAGAGCCTTAACTTTGGGCCTTGATACCCCGGTTGGTGAATGGGGAATCAGTCTTTCTGGCGGTCAACGCCAGAGGATGGCCTTAGCACGAGCTCTTCTCAGACCCAAACCGATTCTTCTTCTCGACGACTGTTTATCTGCCGTCGATTCTATCACTGAAGAAAAGATAGTTTTGGCTATAAAGCGCAGAATTCAAGGGGTTTCTGTCATTTGGGTAGCCCATAGACCTTCCACCTTAGCCTTGTGTGACGAGGTTTTTGAACTAAAAAATGGGGTTTTAACCAAAAGAGAGGTTTCTACTCATGGATGACCACGAGGATCAGATCGTAATAGCCAAAAATGACTTTCAAGGGCTAATTAAAATTTTCACTTTGGCAAGCGGTTACAACAAACCCCTTTTCTCTGCCCTGGGAGTGCTTGTCACCTCAAGTATTTTTGCCATGATAGCCGCTAACATTCTTGGACGTTTGGCGGAAACGATCGGCAAAATGTCCCGCGGCGAGGTCAGTTTAAACGCTACACTTTCGCTAGCGTTAGGTCTTCTTGCTCTCGAAGGATTTATTATTTTCCTTCGTTGGTATGGAGGTCTTTCCTTAGCAAAAGCGACCAACGGCCTGGTACTTGGAATCAGGCTCGGCATGTTTAAAAAATTATCACTTCTTCCTCTCTCTTATTTTGATAAACAACCCTTAGGCCGAATCATTACGCGGCTCACCGGTGATGTGGAAGGGATTGAGCAGCTATTTGCCACAAGTCTCTCAAGAATTATAGACGCTTTGATTAAAATTGTCGCAGTTCTCTTTGCTATGGTAATCACATCCCCAAAGTTCGGACTACTCATCGTTGCCTTCTCGATCCCCGCCGCAACTCTCAACATTTTTACGAAAAACATAATTTTGTATTGGATGCGCGAGCAAAAGAAGCGTGTGGCCAGGCTTAACTCAAAACTCGCGGAAAACTTGAATGGGTTAGGGGTTATTAAAATCCTAGGTCTGGAGACATGGACAAAGGAGGTCTATCACAAAAAATCCATGCATTATTGGTATTCACAGCTAGCCATGATGAATATAAACACCGTCGTTATGCCCATAACGGTTTTTCTTTGTGCAATTCCCGTCATTGGAGTCCTGTATTTTGGTGGCCATAGAGTCCTAGGGGGAACTTTGAGTGTCGCAACCTTTGTGACGTTTTTAAGGTATACCGAGTATTTTTTAAATCCAGTTCGAACCATTTCCAGTGAGATTCAGCAGATACAAAATGCTCTTTCTAGTACCGAGCGCATCCGAAACACCTTGGAAGCCTCAGAAGAGCCCGTTGAACTTGGTGCTGACGGAACCTACAAAGGAAGAATCCAAGGAAAAATAGAGTTTAAAAATGTATCCATGCGTTATTCCGAGGGCGATTTGGTTTTGAAAGAGGTCAGTTTTTTGGTGCAGCCAGGGCAAAAAGTGGGGTTGGTGGGAGGTACTGGCTCCGGCAAAACCACCACAGTAAGCCTTCTGTCACGGCTTTATGAGTTTGAAGCTGGACAGATTCTTGTAGATGACATCAGCATCAAAGACTATCAAAGAAGGGCCTTAAGGTCGCAACTAGGTTACGTAACTCAAGATGCTATCATATTTAGGGGAACAGTGCGTGATAACCTCCTAGCCGCTACCAATGACCCACTGTCAGACGAGGAACTTTTAAAAGTCGCGGAAAAAACCGGCCTGGCCAAATTATTAGCACGCCTCCCTAACCAACTAGACACCCACCTACTGGATGGGGGAAGTAATTTGTCTGCAGGGGAACGCCAGCTTCTTAACTTCACTCGAATGATTCTTAGAAATCCCTCTGTTATGATTTTAGATGAAGCGACTGCCCATACCGATGAAAAAACCGAAGAAGCCTTGCATCAGGCCATGCAATATGCCATGAAAGATCGCACGTGTCTTATCATTGCGCACAGGCTTAGCACCATTAAAGAATGTGACTTACTTCTCGTCTTTGACCATGGCGTCCTCGTAGAGTGGGGCTCACCTCAGGCTCTATTGGCGAACCCAGGGCACTATTTTACTCTTGCTGCACGGCAATTGGATTTAACCTAGGAACGCCTTCTGAGTTCTTGAGTTTGTAATCAATCATTAAGAAGCAGTAGCATTAAATACCAACACAAAGGAAGACGGCTCCAGCTTCTAGGATAATGCATGAAAATGGCAGTTTCCCGACTGGGTCGCAAGTTTTGTCGAGCTTTGACTAAACCCGAAAAGTTGTAAACTAGGTTCAGAAGAAATTGAGCCGCTTTGGGTAAAAAAAGAATATTTGGAGATAAACCAAAGGTTATTGGTCTTTGATACGTCTCTAGTGTTTTTTTCACCAAGAAGGGTAGAGAGCCATTGGGCAGGGACTCATGACGAAAGAAGTTCTCGATGAAAACAAAATTTTCCTCGGCTACAAGAGGTGCAAATCCTACAAGCCGATCGCCACGCCACAAAAAAACACAATCATAGGTCAAAAGGGGAGCCATCAGCGGAGCTTGTAAAAGATAGCCCACTAAAAACAACTTGCCCTTACGCCAAGTTTCAAAGATTCCCATCATATCAGCATAGGGACAGCATTCGCCTTTTTTTCTGATCTCGAAACGAATGCCTTTTCTTTGGGCGCGAGAGATTTGAGAGCGGGTGCTTGCGCTCTGATTTATGCTCCATGTAGGATCAAAGTAAGATACACTTCCTACATAAACAGAAGACTCATCGTCCCGCTGACTTGGGATATCAGAAAACCAGATGTGAGCCCCATATCTCGAAGAAGGTTCACAAAGTCCTATGGTCGCCCCCAAAAAACGTCTTCGCCCTTGTTGACGGTCTTTTTGAGCCAAGGCTAATAGCGTTTGCATGGGAGCCTTTTTAGATCCTTGCTTAGGTAATAGGCTCTATATTAGGTTAACTTTCATTAGAATGAAAAGTGTATTTCTAACGAAGAGATTCCTGCCGATGTTTTTTGCGAGGATTTCCTCCCCATCTTTGCTGGGGAGCTATGAGAGCTGCAACTTTTTGAAAACAACTTCCGCTCAAAGCATAGAGCGAGGGCTCCTCTGGCTGTTTTGATAGCCAGGCCCCTGTCGGTTGAAAATCTTCAGAAACTTCAAGTTTGACTGAATGAGCTGAGGCTTCTCCTCCTCATGGCCTTTTAACGAAATCTGATAGCAAAATGACTCTTGTTCAGTGTGATGAGCTACTAGCACTTTCGGAAATTTCAACCTCGAAGGCCTACCGAGAGCACGCCTACGATCAGAAAGAGCTTGCCAAACATTCTGCGAGGCAGGTTCAGATCCGAAATTAGGAAAAGTCAATTTCCGCAGCACTTTTCCCTCTTCCAAGGATCCAAAATCCAATCGATTGTCGCGCGCTATTTCATTCATTTTACTCAAGACATACTTATCAGAGCTGGTGTTTGAGCGGCATCATGACCCTTGGTTTTTCCCTGACAGCACGCGCTTCTGCCTTTAGGACATTTTTAGTGATCTCGTAGTGGGAGGAATGTATCACCGCACTATAGTCAGCATCAATATCTGAGCGTTAAGCACATAAAATTGGCTTTCCGGAGTTTGGGGGATTTTAAATGCAAACTCTTGGGCTCTCTTAGGATCAAACGAGACCAAGGAAGCCCTCGTAGCTTTGGGCTCAGGCAAGACAACTTTATTTCACGGCAAAGCTCTCGGCAATACTGCCGGCCCATTAGTGTCTCAATTTACCAAAAGGAAGTGGTCTTATGATAAAACCTCAAATAGAGGCAAAACTCCTCAAGATATTTTGATATTTATGCTATAAATAAAACTCATACTTCAATTTGCCTAGAAAAGGCTTTGTTATTTGGTAAGGGATTGACTATGGAACCCAGTGACCTTTTAAACATGAAATATATGGCCACTCTGCTTTTTGCAGCTGCAGTCATTCATACTTTTGCGGCACCACAGTTCAACAAATGGGCTGGCCGATTCAGGCCGGGATCTATCGGAGAGAATCTTTTCCATTTTTTAGGAGAAGTGGAAGTCGTCTTTGGAATTTGGGCTACCGTTTTGATCGTGATTTGGTCCATGCTCCACGGCACTGCCTCTGCAATCTCCTTCCTGGAATCTTTAAACTATACTGAAGCTGTCTTTGTATTTGTCATCATGTGTATGGCTGCGACCAAACCAGTCTTGGATTATAGTCGCAGGGCGATTCAGTCCCTTAGCCATGGGATACCAGGCCCAGGAGCTACGAGTCTCTATGTCATGACACTGATTGCTGGACCCTTGCTTGGTTCCATCATTACCGAACCCGCAAGTATGACCCTAACGGCCATTTTACTTAAAGACACATTTTTTGGCCCGCAAGTAAGTCTTAAGTTTAAATATGCCACTTTAGGACTGCTTTTTGTTAATGTATCCATTGGCGGTACGCTGACCAACTTTGCCGCTCCTCCAGTGCTTATGGTGGCAGGTCCCTGGGGGTGGGATACTGGGTTTATGCTCAAGCACTTTGGACCCAAAGTTCTTCCTGCTGTGATTCTATCGACGCTATTAACGGCATACTTTTTTCGCCATGAACTCGCTAGATTAGAAATCTCTAAACCGTCTCCTGAATTCAACTCTCGACCACCTTTTTGGGTCTTTATAGTGCAGGCTGCATTCATGGCTATGACGATTCTTCAGAGTCATCATATTGTTTTCATGATTCCGGTATTTCTAATTTTCCTTGGCTGGTGCCAAGTGACCCGTGAGTTTCAAGATGAGCTCAAGATAAAGGAAAGCTTGTTAGTGGCCTTCTTTCTAGGTGGTTTGGTGACCCTAGGAAAGCTTCAAGATTGGTGGCTTCAACCCACCTTAGCAAGCTTAGAACCCAAAACTCTCTTCTTTGGCTCCTTGGGTCTTACAGCCTTTACGGACAATGCAGCCTTGACGTATTTGGGAACCCTTGTCCCCACGTTAACTCCAGACGCCAAATACTTTCTTCTAGCTGGCGCTGTTTCAGGAGGAGGCCTCACTGTCATCGCCAATGCTCCCAATCCAGCCGGCAACAGTTTACTCAAAGATTCCTTCGGAGAGAATGGAATCAGCCCACTTGGTTTATTTCTAGCTGCTTTACCATATACCATTCTCATTGGAATATTATTTATTTTTCTTTAGACCAAGATTCCCTTTTCTTCCTCCAAACACAAACCTCTATGGAAACTTAATAGGTAAGCCAGAGGATTTATGCGATGTATAGGCCATGGCGAGACCATTGCAAAAGCCTCCCCACGATATGTAATGCCAAGCCATAGCTGAAAATTGGCCACCTTTAGGCAATAAGGAAGGGGGCCTTTAATAAAGAGACCTTATGGTTCCCTGCTATTGTGCAGAAAATTGAGGCTTTCTATTCCTTGGGCTTTAATACCATATAGACTTATAAAGATGAGTGATGATGGAAATACGGCTAACCCTTAGACGAGACGTTTTAATTTTTAGCATAAGAGGCTTTATGCAATTTCTCAAAATGTCTTGGTTTACCTTGCTTTTCTGCTCCTATGGGTGCGGACGTGATAGCTCTTCATCGAAAAGCCCTGGAGCACTCGATGGCTATTGGGTTTGGGAGATGAGGATCTCAGGGACAACCCCGCAAACGGGAGCCGTCGATAAAGGGCAAATGAAAATGGCTTTTGGAAAGGGCAATGATAAGTGCCATTACCTATGGAATGAAACAACCGGATCAGATTTTCACACCGACTGTACCTACTCCCTAACAAAAGACATGATTACCTTAGTAGCTCCGGCAGGCAAAGATGCAAAAACTGCAGGATATTCTTGTGCCCATCCGGATTGGACCTCATGGAACGATCGCCCTGCAACTCAATATAGTCGCTATAAATTTGTTGGTGACCGACTATGGTTGGGTGTTAATACCTATTGGGGATTTGGTGGTGGGGTGGAAAATATCCCGACTAATGGATCTCTAAAGCGATTTCCATTCTGGGAGAGTTTAGACCAAGCTTCGCGTCTAGAAACCTGGATTGTCTTTAAGCCAGTTTCTAAAGAAGATTGGTTTGCGAAATATGCCATTAGTACCAATTGCCAAGGCAGTGCTAGCAGCTGTGCTAAATTGCCGGGCTGTGGGAGTGGAGTTAAGCCATATGTCGAAAAATAAGCATCAAATCTAAACAAGTCTCTTTTTTGAATCCTAGATCTGCCCATCTAT
>CAIMVM010000316.1 GCA_903844895.1 uncultured Pseudomonadota bacterium | reverse complement strand
CCGATTGTAGATGCTTGGTTTGTTGCAGGTCCATCTAAGTAAGACTGTTCTTCAGCTGAATCTACTTTGATTGATTTAAACTCTGCAGATATGCGCAGTATCGAATGGATGCTAAGCGCATTTCTGCATTTGTGGATGAAAAATATTCAGTCGTAGCTCTTTCTTTTTCTAATCGTCAGCGCTTAATCTGACCCGTATTCTCATACCGACACCCGCAGCCTACTCTGATCTTAAATTAATATCATGAGGAGGCACTTAATGAGCTCAAAAATGGATTTTTGGTCAAACCACGTCCGAGCGTTAGATCGCAGCGGTGGGTCATTAGCAGCATATGCTCGCGAAAATGATCTATCGAGATCTCAATTTATGTACTGGCGTCAAAAGATTTTATCCAGAGCCGAGGAAGTCATTGCCGATGCGAATGACTTCGAGGAAGTCACCGTCAGCGAGGACCAATCCTCAGGATCAATTCTTGACCTCGCCAGTTTGGGGCGAAACAGGCTCTACGCGATCATTCAAGCTCTGGCTGCAGACGGTGGAGGGAGCTGTGAGGTCTAGTAGCTCTTTCAAAAGAATTCTCCTCTATCGAGGCGTTGTCGATTTTCGCAAGTGGTTGAGCGGCCTCGCAATGATTGTCGAACATGAAATGGGCGAGAATCTTATGACGGAGACGTTGTTTGTTTTTATTTCCCGAGATCGCACTGCCGCGAAGCTGCTTTATTGGAATAAAACTGGGGTAGCGCTGTGGACAACAAAGCTTGATCGTGAAAAGTTTCATTTTGGCCGCGATAGAAATGGCAAAATCGATATCACTGCACAGCAATTGGATCTATTATTGTCAGGCTGTGACATCAGTAAAATGAAGTCGCACGCGCCTTGTGAAATAAGACGATATTCCTGATAAATAATATTTTGTTTGCGTCGGAATTCGGCTAGAATCGATTTCCGATGCAAAACAAATCCCCTATATCGCTAAATCATAAAATGCCTGAGTCTCTAAGTGAGGCTCACAGCATGATATCCGAGCTTCTGAAGCTAAACGAGGCCGCTCGCATTAACGCGGATGCACACCTTGCGTACTTAGAAAGTAAATTTACGACACGTTTAAAGTTTGAACTCAAACAGCAGCGCGCAAAACTACTCGCTGACATGGATCTTCGCTATGGGACGAGATCCGAGATAACGCGCAGGCTTTTTGATGAGCCCGAGACGGTAAGCGTTATCGAGGAAATAATGAGAGAGGCAGAGACTAGGGCCGAAAATGCAGAGGGATCTCCCAGCGATCTCGTGAATTCTGATGAGGCCTCTGGCAAAAATAATACAGAACCAACATCTAAAAAGCGCTCTAAACGCAAAGTCCTGCCAGATCACCTTCCGCGGGAAGACGTTATTCATGACTTAGGACAAGGGCAAAAGATTTGCCAGATTGACGGCGCAGCGTTGGTTAAAATTGGTGAGGACGTGCGCGAGGAGCTCATGTTTAGACCAGCTAAGCTTTGGGTTCGTCGCCACATAACTCCAAAGTACGGCTGCCCCGCATGTCATGAGGGCGTTAGCTGCGCTTGCCCCGCTGCGCCCAGACTTCTTCCCGGGACTGTCGCAAGCCCATCCATTTTGAGTCATTTAGTAGTCAGTAAATTCGTCGATCATCTGCCGCTTTACCGCCAAGAGCAAATTTTCGCTCGTCACAAAGTCGACATTACACGCGCCACACTCGCGAATTGGATTATTAAAGTTGGGCAATCATTCATTCCGTTGGTCAATCTTATTCGCGATGAAATTTTAAGTAGCGACGCAATTCAGTGCGATGAAACACCGGTTCAAGTACTTAAAGAAAATGGGATTCAAACCGCTAAAAAAAGGTACATGTGGGTAATGGGACGAGCCGGCCCAGGGCCTAAAGCCATTCTCTTTGAATATGGCCGAGGCCGTGGTGGCGACGTCGCCACACGGCTACTCGGGGATTATAAAGGGCTACTACAAGTCGATGGATATAAGTCCTACGACCAACTGTACTGCAGTATCGCCAATAGGCGATTAGGTTGCATGGCACACGTGCGTCGTAAATTTGTGGCCTTATTAAAGACACTTCCCAAGCATTTGAGGCACGAGCATCCCGCCGCGACTATCGTCAAAATGATCGGAAAATTGTATGAAATCGAAGACGAGATCAGAGGCATGCCTTCCGATTTTCGACGTGATGTCCGCCAAGAAAAAGCTGCAAAAATATTTGCCGAGCTAGTGGACTTCATAACATCAGAGTCCTTATCGGTGGCAAAAACAAGCCCCTATGGAATCGCTTTGAATTACGCCATGAATGAGCTCCCAAGAGTGCGCCTATACCTAAGTCACGGCGAGTGCGAGATTGACAACAACGCGATCGAAAACGCAATCCGACCCTTTGCCCTGGGGAGGAAGAACTGGCTTTTTAGCGACACAGAGTCGGGAGTGGAATCTAGCGCGGCGATTTATACCGTTTTACAAACGGCAAAGGCCAATGGCTTGAACGTCAGTGAATATATGGATTACATCCTAGAAGCTCTTCCCGCATGTCAGAGCATTGATGATTATGTCAAGCTACTTCCTTGGAATGCCTTCAAAACGGATTAAGCGCTTACCTAGAGTCTCACTATGCCATTAGATCCTGTGGCTGCTCACATATGTCAAGCTACTTCCTTGGAATACCTTCAAAGCGGATTAAGCGCTTACGTTAACTTTGAGGAGGTGTGCGTGGCAAAAGTAGCTTAAT
>CAIMVM010000315.1 GCA_903844895.1 uncultured Pseudomonadota bacterium | reverse complement strand
TGGCACTCATATGGATGGCCACTCCGTCAATCCCCAAATAGCTGTATTTTGATGGTTTTAGAATTCTTGTTTGGTTTGTTTCTGTGTATTTCATTTTGATTTGACGCACGATACCACCAGAACTCCAATAAACGTTCTCTATAAGCCCCATTGAGTTGCTCGCCCTGGAACAACTCAATGGGTTATGTATAAAAGGGTGAATGAAATACCGTGGGCTTCAAACTCATATTCGCGTGCTGGTTAACGCATTAAGTGTAAGTGCGAAAAGGCCTATCCACTATCTTCAATCAGGTACATTAATCTATGTGCCAACGCGTGGGCTGCCAGATCTCGGCTTAAAACACCCTTTTATTACTTTATGAAACGGCTCTTAGTGACTCCCAGACAAATCCAAGCATTTCTCTTGCGCAGGCGACTTTAGCTTTGTTTCTTTCTTTGCCTGCAAACAGCAGTCTCGTGCCTTTTTTATATAAGCGAGCCATACATCGATCTGCAATGTTCGTAAGTTCTTTGTCGACTCCGCGCCTTCTGATGCGTAAAGCCGCACTAGCTTTTGGTGCCATCAGAGCATATTGGCAGGCCTCGATTGCAACTGACCGTACATATTTGTTGCCATCTTTTGACATCGAAAATTTCCGTTCTTTTCCGCCCGAGCTATATTCTATGAGATCAAATCCGCAATATGACATGAGGTGGGAAGGGTTTTTAAATCGGTTAATATCGCCAAGCTCAGTAATAATTGCTATTGATGAATTTGTATCCAAACCGCGATAGCAATTTAAGGCAGATACTTTTTTTGCGTATTTATCTGTCTTCGCAAGTTTTTCAATCTCAGCATTGTACAAAGAGATATTTTCAAGTGTCTGTTCTAGCTGGCGTTGAAGAATTGTTAGGTTTATTTTTAGTGACGCATTGTCACAAGAAGTAACCTTCTTTTCCAGCCAATTTAAATGGGAAGCATTCCAATAGGACTTAGCACCTGTTTCTTGTTTGTAATGCCAACCAAGTGTACGGCAAAAACTAGTTATCTTATTTTTTTGTTTTGCAGACTGATGAGCTAAAAACTTACGTGATCTAACCAAGTCTCGATCCATCTCTTCAACAAAGCTCGGGACGTGAACTATTGTTAGCAGATTTTTCATATGATATTCAGCTAGCTTTCTTGCATCAATCTTGTCCGTTTTCTGCTTCTTTCCTGGTAACTCTGGAATAAGTGATGGCGCGATAACATCGCAACGATAACCCTTTTCAGCAAGTGATCGATATAGCGAGAATCCAAGATGGGACGCTTCATAGCAGATAACAAGCCGATTTGATTCAAACTTACTCAACTTCTTCAATAAGGAAGTTATATTTGGGGCACACTTGAACTCTTGGAGATCATTCGAAATTCTGCATAAAACCGCGACATGAAACGATTTGTCGTCGACATCGATACCAACATAGAATAAATTTTTCTGCATGGATGGCCTCCTGATTTTAAAAGAAAATAGCGATATATTCTTTTTGAGTTAACCAGCACTCGTGTCAAGGCTGGCCATCCATAACTTCT
>CAIMVM010000314.1 GCA_903844895.1 uncultured Pseudomonadota bacterium | reverse complement strand
TTATTCTTTAGGATTTCCACAAGGGCTGGGTTGTTCCATCGACCGCTGTTGTCAGTCCAACCATTGCCCGTACTTTTTGCGCCAAAGCTAATTGCAGTTAGCGCCTGTTTGATCAACACCATTTGGAAGTCTTTAGTCAAAACTGTTTTGCCTGCAAAAGTGAAGTATCTAACTGTTGCAATAAAATCAACTTTGTCCTCAAGATACAAGGTAGTTGCTGGGAAATACAAGCGAACATCAGGATCTGCATCGGCTTGCAGCAGCAGGTCTCTGGCGTAACCCATTTTCCAAGCTACTACGCTGCTGCGCATGTCGTACTCCCAGCAATTACCAAGCATTGCTCGTCTCAGTTCTTTATGTACGTTTTGGACGCTAAGCCCTTCGTAATAAGTTCGACCAAACGGGCTCAGCTTGATGCGTTGCGGGAACATAGCTCCGTTTATGGAGGCAATAGCTATGATTAGCTTTGCTTGGTTCAAAATCTGCTGTCGCTTTTCCTTGGATCCGAACTGTGCACCTGAACCCAACCAGTGAACAAAAGCCTTCAGTGATTCGATATCAACGGGCGCGAAGTGGAATCCTGCCTCAGCGCCTGATATTGAACAGGGCATCAGATCAGGATACAAATGATCAAAGACAGCACGACTGTCATTTTCTTCTCCTGTTAGGTAACTATCAAGCTCTCTGTCAGTCTTGATTTGAGAGATTGTGGTGCTACTTACAGCCATTCGATCATCAAGTGCGATCAAGCTACTTAGTTTGACTGTCGAATACTCACCAGAGAATTTGCTACCTTTTTCTACCGTTTTTACTAGTTCCAATTGATTGTCCTTAAGCCATTTATGCACTCTGAGCTTTTTAGGTCCTATCCTTCCACCCTTGTTTGCCAAGTCATGCAGTGGAATTGGGTACAAACCCAACTTTCTATGAGCAGATGTAATTCCAAGCTGTACTGCTTTGAACAAGAATCCCTCTAGTGCTCTTACATATTTAGCAAGCGCTCTTGAGGCTGAATTTGCTGGAGTTGGAAATGCTTGCTGCAACTTAGTTAGCACTAGGGGGTCGGTAATGAGCTTAATCATGGAATTTCTTAGGAATCATTGGATATCAATGTATTTAGCTGAATTCATTAGATAAAAAAGTAACACACATATAGTAAATAACTATCCCATCTGGAGTAATGGTAAAGTTATTGATAGCAAGGAATTGAAGAAAATAAATCAGGGATTAGTCCTTCTGTCTTATCAATTGACAATTTCATTTTCGGCTCTGGATTTGTAAAACATGAAGGATGTAAAAGCCTCAGCGGCTGACCTTTCACTACACTGTGCAGTACCGCAAAAATTACACAGTCATCCATAAAATTTAACCAGCGTTTCGGGGTTTTTTCTGCAATCTCTGGCGATTTAGTAAATACAGAATCCTCATCTTTCAAAGTCTCTAATAGACTCTCATAGAGAAAGTTTTTTCCCTTTCCGTCTGCCCAAATAAAATCAGGTTCATTTTCAAATTTTTTGAAAATCTTTTCTATGTTTACATGGGGTGTGAGTACCACAGTGTTGATACCTAGTTCAGCCAAGCTTACTGCGCTATGTTTTGTTTTTGATTTTTTCATTTGAATTTCCTTTAAACTGACAAATCCGGTCAGTACGGTCATGAGTAAATCCCATGACTGAAGTATGTTCTTTTTCGGGAAAATCTGATATACTGAAGAAATAGCAGCTAATTACTTGTTAATAAATGAAGACACATTTCATTGCACCGCACCCCTTGTTTGGACGGAAAACAGCGCCCCTTCCGCTGAAAGAACAGGAGCGAAGCCCCTACTACTGGTGGTGGGCCTACCTCAGACACTCCGAGCCCTACATCAAGTGCTGTGAGAAAGGTGGCAAAGGCCCTCTAGCCAAGCTCTACTCTGACTTTGGCGATGTGAGGGAAGATGACTTTCGCAAATGGTGGACTACGGGTGATCATGGTGCTCAGCTATTTGCCGAACAGCGTCAAGCAGTCAAATTTGGTCAGCTGAAAGACGCCGCTGAGTGGCATCCTGACTGGACCACTGACAGAGCCTTGGTCATTGCCATCCCATTAAACATGAACAAACGGCTAATCAAAGCAGGCGTTTCCAAACTACTTGATCAGAAAATTACGACTCGCAGAGGTCGCAAAGCACTTAGGGACACTGATAGTTCAGCCAGATACCCGCTCGCCAGGAACTATTCTTCAAGAAACCTTGGGAAAGCTCTTGAAGTCTATGACCTTTGGATACGTGGAAAAATTAATCCCGAAGAAAAACTCAAGCTATGGGAAATTGGAGTTGCAGCCAACCTAAATACTCTTAAGAAAGCCACTTCCATAGACCCCCATGATCGAATGGAGGTCAGAAACAGACTTAATGCAGCGGTCAATCGCTATGTGAAAGAAGCTAAGAAGCATCTTCTCGGTGTCGAAAAGGGTATTTTTCCTGCTGTATAAATTTACTGTCGCCACAAAGAGCCTCATAAATAGACCATAGGCTTCAGGCTAAAAACACAAGGAAAAATAATGACAATCATTAAACTAGACCAAGCAAACAAGGCAATCAATATCGCAAAGTGCTCTATCGAGCATCCGCTTATCTTCAAGTACTTCGACGACTTACCAGAAAAGCAACGTGAAGATGAATTTAAACGTGCACTTCAGATCGGTGTGATCGCCCTCATGGAAGATCGCTTTGCTGCGTTTCTCAATAGGACCGAAGGTGAACTGGGCACACAACTTGAGTCACTCAAGTTGATTTATGAACGTAATGTTAAAGCCAAGGAAAAGACCGCTGAGTCTGGTACTAGCGCAGAGACAGAAATTTTCAAAGAAATTCGAACATATCTGGAGCGCGTAGGACACGTCGATGACGAAGTGCAGATGACAGGAACAAGTGTAGGCGCGATCAAACGCAATAAAACAGGCGATATAGTTCTTACTGTCAATGGTGATGCAACTAAGAAAATTGCAGTTGAGATTAAATTTGATCAGTCCCTAGCATTAGGTGAGATTGATGGCACTGACAGCCTGGGACGGCCACGCGATACAGCTATTAGCCAAATGATTGAGTCCATGGCCAACCGCGATGCTCAGCTAGCGATCATCGTTTTTGATCAAAATAGATCGTCCGATGGTTTAAAGAATTCAGTGAATGGTATTTCTTGGGTTCCTGGCGTAGGATTTGTAGTCATCATCGACGACGGGCGTATGGACTACTCCAACTTGTTTATTGCGATAGATCTATCACGCAGCCTTCTATTAAGTACATTGAAAATTGTTGATCAAGATATTTTTGAAAGTTTACTAGGCAGATTGTCAAACGATCTTGGCTCAATACTTGAAACTGAAAAACTACTTAAAGAAAATCACGCGAATCTTAAAAAGATTGCTACTTCAATCCGAAAACATGCACTTTTGGTTGGTTTTACTCAAAGGATATTGAAAGATTTTATTTCCACGGGTAAAGTTAGTAATCAAGAATTGCTGCAGCTTTATCACGGGGATGGACTCAAGTTGCAATTTACCGAAATTTCTAATGAAATTGAAGCGATATTCCCAAACCTTACCAATACCTGAGGTACCTATGGTCAACATTAGTATTTTTTGCTCAAATATTTACTCTGGTCACGGTGAATTCGTTGGCGGATCAGATTTCGATAATTACAGAGGATTTCTGGACTTTGCAAAACGCATATGGCTTAGATGCAACGTTACTTCAGAAACACATGAATGCGAAGTCATCGCATCAGCTGAGAATCCGCCAGAAGGATTCCCGAGTCAATTTGGATTGGGCTTGTTCGTTTTTCATTACAACAAGCGCAAAGGGACTCATGAAATTTGCATCTCCCACACAATTAACGATGACTACATTGAGGCATTTGAAAAAGTAGGCATGTCAGAGACGTATCAAAATTCAATCACTGAGGAAGAATTGTTTCGCTCGAGATTTGAGTTTCTTGATAACTTAAATAATCCACACCGTCTACTTGGCACTTGGATTAAAAAGCTAGATAACGATATCGTTCTTTTTGAACTATTAGAGGAAGATAAAAATATTTCAGAAGCATCCGCTGAACTGCAAGGAAATTCTTTACTCAGCACGGTTTTAAAATTTGCAAGAAAGCACAGCAAAGCTAAAGAAATTCTTTATTGGCTAGGTTCAAAGGATGGTAAGAAGTTTTTGAGTAATTACGACGAATACGATTCTGCTTCAGAAAAGCTATCTACAGCAGTAGGCGCGTTTCTTAAAGAACTCAAGAAATCCAACACTCCAAATATATTAATTGATGAATTTATCATTCGATTTGAGTCTAATTCAATTCCCGAACCATCGCTCATTTAAATTAATACTCACTTGGCAGCATGATGACCCAGTGCTCGCCATCCCAGCAGGCATAAAGTGATATTTGATCTAGGGGCAAGTCTGTATATGGAATTTCTTGTCTAGCCAATTCATTGCCATTTCCGTCCTCGTAGACCATCACAGCTTTAGTACGTTTGACTGAGGTTTTCACAACTACAAACCATTCTGCTGTCCCAATTTCAATCAAATGGCTGGCAACCGCATCCATCAACCAAAAACATGCCGCCTGCTCTGCCAAGTACTTGGCGCCTTCAGTTAACAAGTGTCTGCGGCTGATTCGGTAGTACTTCTCAGTGCCGGTGAAATAGCTCAGTTGCGCTGGATCGAATTTCTTCATTGCTGCGTCCTTCTTTTGTTGAATGACTACAGTTTTGTTTCAGACACAGAAATGGACAACCGACATTTGGTAACCCGATAACTTGGCAGGATACTGAGTAAAAATCACCATGGTGATTTGATATGTACTGGACCTGCATGTTCCGCAACGCAGAAATTAAGACTTGCAGGACCCATTCGGGCTACACATAGATATGCACTACTCGCATAAATTTCAGCCGTTACTCGCAAAATGCGACGCGTTTAAAAGCCCTATAGCGCGCGGATTTGCCCGCGCGAATACTTTGAGTGCTGAGAACCCAGATCAGCGCTTGCAGGGCTTGTAGATGCGTCTGTGCTGGTTATCCACAGGGCGTGTGAGTTATCCAAGAAAAATCACGACAAATACACTAATTCCAGGATTTCGCTGGTTCAGCGTTGAAATCATTGATGATTTTTTCAGTGAAAAAGTTATCCACAGCTCGGTCTACCTGGGGCTTTTTTTGGGCACTCCTTGCTGCTCGTAGTCCAGAAACCC
>CAIMVM010000313.1 GCA_903844895.1 uncultured Pseudomonadota bacterium | reverse complement strand
CTTATTTTTCAATTTCATGTTAACTCCTTGTGGTAAGCACTCCCGCTTTGGGAATGGATACCTATATGACGCAGCCCCCAAGGAAAAGGTTCCCAGTTACTTGGAATTTTTCAGGCAGCCAGATTTATGACTTTCTGGCTTAGCCGGCCTTTCTAGCTTTTTTGCTAATTTTGCGCGCTGCCGCCAAACAATTGGCAAATTTTCGAGGTCGCACCAACAGGAATGGAACTTCAACCACAGTGCCGTTTTTTGAAGTTAACGTAATTCGCGGCCTAAAAATTAAGTTAGACAATAGGAATCCATAAATCAAAACTGAAATATAAAGCCAAAATGCCAATTGCATCTGTTGATCATCGGTGGTCGAAGTCCGCAGATTCAGTGTTTGTAGTAGTGAGTTCATTTTTGCATTTGTCGCAGTCGCATCTAATTCGGGGGACAGATCTATGAGCACGGCAAATTGAAGCCGGATGATGAATGAAGCGGCTTCATAAACCATCCAACCGGCCAGCGCAAGAGAAATTCCCAAGTTAAGAGTGTAAAAGAATTTCGGGTAGGTGCGCTTGCATGAAACCACATCACTAGCAGGAATGATGTTATCTCCGAGTGAAATTTCAGTTTTGCTGACAGTGAAAAGAGTTTTCTTGGGATTACCAGTTGGGTTGTGTAGCCATACTGATTTCTTTTTCATAATGAAAGGCTACTCCTTTGCGGGTGCAAATGAATTGCAATAACCAATTAAATAAGGCTTTTTTTGATAAAAATATATTTTTCAATTTGACATCGATAATTGCATTGATACTATTTATTTCGGTCACGAGTTCCAGTTCTTAGCCCCGGCTTACTGGACGGCAACCCTCCACCACGGTGGGGTGCTCCGGGTGAAGACCAGGCTGGTAGCAAAGTGCAATCGGCAAGTGTGGGTCTGAATGGCGACAAGCCGCAGAAGATCCTCCTAATAGGTGGGAGTCCGTAGTGAGTTTCACAAAGCGACGAGTGATTGATTTTTGTCGTCTTAAAAACTACATGTGTTAACTCTTTCAAAGAGTTAACCGTAGATTTTCATTTTTTTTATCAAAAAACCAACCCAAATTTATGAGGAGAATTATGTCTAAGTACAAGAAAGTAGTAGCGCTGCTAGCAGCGGTAGCTGTTGGAGTTACGTTGAGTTCTGGAACTGCTGTAGCTGCAACTAAGAAGCCTGCGGCTAAACCTGCTGCAACTAAGAAGCCTGCGGCTAAACCTTCAGCTAAAGCTTCAGAGCCAGCTGCTGAATCAACTGCAGCTAAGCCAAAGAATCAATCAAGATCAGTAGTCTCTGCTGATTGGCTCGCACAAAATCTAAGCGATCCAAAAGTAAAAATTATCGAAGTAAGCACTGAGGCAGGTCTTTACGAACGTGGCCATATCCAAAATGCAGTTAACTTTGTTTGGCACACAGATTTTGTTGACCCTGTAAACCGCGACATTGTTTCTCAAGAAAAATTCACCGCTTTAGCTCAAAAGGCTGGTATCAATAAAGATTCCACAGTTGTTCTATACGGTGACAAAAAT
>CAIMVM010000312.1 GCA_903844895.1 uncultured Pseudomonadota bacterium | reverse complement strand
TTTCATCGTTTGAAACACCGGTACTTGTTTACAATCCTTCTGTCTAACTTTGAATCATTGGTCAAAGGAACTGATTTCTACCTAAATGAAAGCAATACCTGTATTCCCCATTCCGCTTTGAAGGGTGCTACTCCGGAAGAAGTTATTACCGGTATTTGGACTGAAGAGAAAATTACTGAACTTAAAGAGAAAATTGCGGCTGCCAGACAGCTAAGAATTGAAACCAATAAAGCAGTCCGCTGCAACCCCTGCCTTGCCTAAGCTCCCCGACCAGGGAGCAGGAATTTCCTCCTTAAAAGTCTTAAAATGGCCCTGCAACCTACGGGAACCACTCAAGCAAGAGTTGCCCGCGGATCGAAAATTCGTCCACATGCCAAATAAAGCCCATGAATTGACGCAGTCCGACGGTCCCGAGATAATGAACCGGACTGCCTCATTATTCATTTATTTTAAATAGCGTATGTCTCAATCAAGGTTCATGTCTTTTATTCTAATTTGGTCAGTAGATTTTGGGCCCATGATGAATGTAAATTTCGCTAGTACATATATCCTTTGGAAGGCCAAGGCAAGGTCCATGAAAATAAGCAAAGGTGCGTTTTTAAGGCGTCGGGAAAGACTAAAGTCCGTTGTCATAGGCAGTATCTGCAGAAGACGACGGACTTTAGTTGTTTTGACTTTATAGGGAGTTCTTAAACTTACGGTTTGCCCGCACAAAATGTTGAAGTAGTAGTGACGGAAAAGATATAATCATTTCTATCATTGTCCTTGGAGTCTTCAAACGCATACGTTCGGGTTTTGTCATCGTTAGAGCTTGTAATAACAAATTCTGGCGAAGATCCAACTACAGCGACTGAAGAGACTTTGTTTTGAAATTCGCAATTAGCATTGGCATCTATTTTCGTACTGGCGATGCATTTCGCTAAGTCTACCGGATGATATGTTCGCACTTCAAAGTTTGTCTTAACACAGCCTAAACCTTTAAGTTCACGAGTCATCGGTTGTGAGGCTGGGCCGTGGTTACAGCCGTAAAGCGCTAAGGGCTCATCTCCGACGGAATAGTACAAACAGTTTTTGTAAAGGGCGCTTGCGGAAACGTATTCCAACTTTAGGGAAGAGGCTCCGACGGCTGGTTCAGAAGGCTTTTTCTTATTGGAACCTTTAAAGGTTCCGCCGCTACAGGCAGTAAAAACGAGAGCAGACAGCAATAGTTGAGGCAACATGGGATTCTCCGTAGGGCCATTCAGCGGCCACCGAAGCTTTCTAATAGAATCTATAGAATAAGTCAAATAATATTAACGTTTATAATGCAGATATTAATAAATATATGATATTATTATAAAAATAGGCGCTTGCTTTTTATGGCTTGAAGTCTTCTATACAAAGCGTATATGTGTCTTGAAGACGTGATCAGGGGTATAGATGAAAACGAGTTCCACTGGAATCCCTACAACTCGTGGTGAAGCGCATGGTAAGGCGATCATTGTGGGTGAGCATGCCGTTGTTTATGGCGCTGAGGCACTAGCAGTGCCCATAAAGAGCATGTGGTTTACGGTACATCTTGAAGTTGGTACTTCAACAAAGGTCACTGTTTCAGGACAAGATTGCACGTCAGAACTAGCTTCCTTATTAGAGGAAGCTCAAGTTATGTTTGATTTCCAGGACTTGCGGTTCAATATGCGAGCGGAAACCAATATTCCCATGGCCGCAGGGCTAGGCTCAAGTGCGGCCCTTGCTATTTCCATTCTTCGAGCTTTTGGGGCGAAAGCGAATAAGCCCTTAGAGAATAAGGAGCTTGCTCGCCTTGGAAATATTTTAGAGGCTAAGTTCCACGGCACGCCTTCAGGGTTAGATGCGGCAGTTGTGGCGTTTAACTCCCCAATTTTATTTCGAAAAGGCGAGGGGGCTTTTTCTTTAAACTTAGCGGCATCCTTTCCAGGGAGGCTATTTTTAATTCACTCAGGAGAGCAGGCCTCGACCCGTGTCATGGTGGAAAAGGCCAGGCCCTACTTCATGAGTGCGGATGGTCCTAGAATTATTAGTGAATTTAACTCCTTAGCGCGTGAAGCATCTTATGGTCTGCAGTCCTCAAATTTAGAAGCTGTGGGGCACGCTATGGAGGGAGCTCATGCTCATCTGCTTAGGGCTGGTGTGGTAAGCGACCGCCAACGCCACATTATTGAAACTTGTGTTGAATTTGGGGCCACATCTGCGAAAATCACCGGTGCAGGGGGCGGGGGATCTGTGATAGCTCTTTTTCGTGCTGATTGGGACGGAAAAAAAGAGTTAGAGTCTCGGCTCTCCGCTAATCTATTAGAGGTGTATCTATGACAACCATTACCTTGGCCTATAGCCCCGACACCGATGATGCTTTTATGATTGAACCTTTAAGGCTGGGACTTATTTCAAGTTTAGGCTTTAAATTTGAATTCTATATGGATGATATTCAAAAATTAAATGAAGAGGCAAAGAAAGCCACCTATGACATTACTGCTATTTCGATGGGTGCATACCCATTTGTTTGCCACAACTATTTTATAATGCCTGTGGGTGCCAGTATCGGCGATGGTTTTGGTCCAGCAATAGTAGTACGAGAGGACTCGGCGATTTCAGATATCGAGTCGTTAAAAGGAAAGAAGATTGCGGTTCCCGGTACGATGACGTCGGCTCATTTTGCTGCACGAGCTGTTTTGCCAGAATTTGAAGCTAAATTTATGCTGTTTTCAGAGATTGAGGATGCTGTATTACGGGGTGAGGTGGATGCAGGACTTCTCATTCATGAGCTTCAAATGGATGTTTCAGGACATGGTCTTAGAAAGCTTTCAGACCTAGGCACGCTTTGGGCAGGACAACATCACCTTCCCTTGCCCCTCGGCGCCAATGCCATTCGAAAAAGTTTGGGCGAAGAAAAAATCCAGTTGCTTACTAGTATCTATTTAAAAAGCATTGAATATGCATTGCGGCATCGAACTGACATATTATATCGCGCCCGAGACCTTGCCCGCCCTGAGTTGACCAATCAAGAAGCTGATCGGTATATTGATATGTATGTCAATCAGCGCAGTTTAAGTCTTGATGCAGATGTCAGGCAAGGCATGAAGGTTCTTTTTGCTGCTGGGGAAAAGTACGGATTTTGTGCAGCTCCTGCCATTGACGCCAATATAGTGAGTTAATTTATGAACTCTTGGAAACAAATAGAACAAAAGGTAGAAGCAGGTGTTCGCTTAAGTGATGAAGACGCCCTATTTCTTTTTGAAACACCAGATTTATTTAAGCTTGGGCAATTAGCAGATTTAGTGAATCGTAGAAAGCATGGTCACGATGTCTTCTTTAATGTTAATCGTCATATTAATCCGACCAATATTTGTGTCATGACCTGTAAGTTTTGTGCCTACTCCAGAAAGCCCGGCGAAGAGGGAGGCTACGAATACTCTATAGAGGAAATGCTGGAAAAAGCCAAAGAAGCCGTCGAGGCAGGCGCCACCGAGGTGCATATTGTCGGAGGCCTTCACCCAAGATGGAAATTTGATTATTATAAAGAGATGCTCTCTGCTATCAAACGGCAGTTTCCTTCCCTTCATATTAAAGGCTTTACTGCTGTAGAAATCGATTGGCTCGCCCAAAAGGCACGAAAAAGTATAAGAGACACTCTTATCTCTCTGAGAGAAGCTGGTCTAGATTCACTTCCTGGCGGAGGAGCAGAAGTATTTCATCAAGATGTGCGTGATGAAATTACGGCGAAACTTACAGCTTCTCAGTGGCTTGATATACACCGAACAGCTCACGACTTAGGGATGAAGTCCAATTGCACGATGCTTTATGGGCATGTGGAGAGCTTTTTTCATCGCGTGGATCACTTAAGGCAGCTTAGAGAGCTGCAAGACGAGACTCAAGGATTTAATGCTTTTATACCCTTGTCGTTTCAGCCTCATCAAAATGAAATGGGTATCACCAGATATACTTTCGGTGTCGATGATTTAAAAATGATTGCCGTAGCAAGGCTTTATTTGGACAATTTTGACCACATTAAATCCTATTGGATCATGTCGGGGCAGGATGTGGCTCAAATCGCTATGCAGTTTGGGGCTAATGACCTAGATGGTACGGTCATAGAGGAGAAAATTTCTCGAATGGCTGGAGGTCGAGCTGGCATGAACATGTCTAGATCTCTTCTTGAAACCGTAATTCTAAGAGCGGGTAAGAATCCGGTTGAACGAGATACTTTGTATCAACCCCTTCGAAGTCTCGAGGCATTGCCTCGTCCCGAAGTTTCCATGGAAGTGCTTTCAAAGCTCAGATCCATGCAGCCTCAGAACTGGGATAAAAAGGAACTTATGGAGTTGGCTCAATCCGATGCCTTCCACGAACTTAGTTTTGCTGGTCAGAGAGTAAGGTCAAATCGAAAGGTTTTTGTTGGCTTTTCTAAAACAGTTCCTCTGAAGTCCCATCTAACCATTGATGAAGCGATGGCTGAAATTTCTAAGATTTTAAAACTGGGGGCAGAGACTGAAGTTGATTCTTTGATCTTAGATCTAGCAGGCCTTGCCAAGGCAGAAGGAAGCTTCACTTTAGATGAGTTTTTTGAAATTATCATTCAGGTAAAGCAACTTTGGCCTAAACTTTCCCTTGCGGTGGCAAGCCTAAAAGGTTTTTGGCATTTAGCTCTGAAATCTCAGGTAGAATTTGAAAAGGCGGTAGCTGAACTAAAAGCGCTAGGTGTTGCCTCATTGGAGCCTAGCTATTTGGAGACTGAAGGCTCCCTCACCCATTCTGAAGTCAGAGATTTGCATTTAGCAGCTCATAGAGCTGGCATGAAAACCTCCGGTAAAGTGGAATTTGCTGTACCTCCAGGACGTGGTCCAGCTCTTTGGCAAAGCTTTATCGATCGTTTGCTCGTTTACCGCGAGATTCAAAATGTTACGGAAGGTTTAACTTCCTTAAATATAGAGCCGGCCAAAGGATCACAAGTCTTTATAACGGAATATCTTACAGCAGTGGCTATAGCACGGATTGCGGTTTCGGCGGTCCCCCATATAACAACCCCACTTTTAAAAATACCTGCACTTTCTCCAGCCAAGGGGGAGGGTACCAAAATGAACCAACACCCCAGTGAAAAGGTAGCGCCAATGGCTCTGCACATGGGGGCTTCTGATTTTGGTTTGGTTCAGGTGGATAGTGTTTCTAAAGAGTCAATTTTGCAGGACATTCGATCCGCTGGATTTCAAGGGTATTTTAGAAATGCAGGCTGGCGTGAGCTAGATCCTTCGAACAATCAAAGCTTTAGCAATCTTCGCCATGTACCTAAGCTGGATTTTCACGAATCGGTTTTTTCGGAATCACGTGTCTAAAAAAGCTGCTATAATTGCATAGAAAAAGGAAGTGTTTAGCTTCCTTTTTTCCTACGAACTTATACTGAAATTTGTCTCAATCACTATTTTTGATACCTTAGAGGTTAAGAATACCGCCAAGTTCTTCGATCACACCAGGAAGCACTTCCAGGTCGATCCAAATTTGCTTATTGGGGTAATTGTCGAATATTTCGATGACTTTAATATTACCATCAGCAGCACTAGCAATAAAAGCAGCACGAAAGGCTTGCACACTATAGTCACTAGAATAGGGAGGGTGAATGGCTCGCCCAAGTTTGGTGAGGAGTCCCGTGGCAAGTTTAGAATTTAAGAAGTTGCTGGCATCTACAACATCCAAATCAAAGTTAGTTTTTAAAAGCTCCTGAACTCGCGCTGGCTGCTGCTTTGCAAGTCGCAAAAGATCACCTAGACTTCCTATTGCTTTGCCAGTTTCTTCTAGGTGGTGAAATTCTGAAACGGGAATGCTTCTTTTAATGGGGCCGTAGATAAGAGTAATGAAATCAGCTGCAAATATTTGGCTGGAAAAGAAACAAGATGCCATAAAAATACTGATACGAGTCATTATAAGAACCTCAAATTTAATATTATAGAACTACTGCCTATTTTAAATACAAATCCATCATACCTCCGCCATTTTGCAAGTGCAAGACAAACTAGTGGGAAAGAGTCACCTCGCGACAAGGAGTATCCATTTAATTTTATTGAGTATTGCATGACACTTATGGGTACGGTTGTAGGGAAACGAGTCGGAAGGTCCTTATTGTCGGAAGTCTGCAGTCGTTGGGAGCTATGAGTATCCATAGGTATGAGGGAATTTCCAAACCAAATCGTTGGTTGGTAGAAAATTTGAAAAAGGCATCATCTAAAAGGGGACTGTCGGGAAATTGGTGTTTGAGTTAAACATCTAGATCAAGAGCCCAACGTCATCAAAGGTTGTCTCTATAATGTTCTTTCCCTTCTCGTTAAATGTCGTGTGTTAATCTTTGCGTCTATTTTAGGATTCATGCAGCCAAACTTGATTTTAAGCGCTACGAAGGCAAGAACACATTCTAGTGTTGCCTCGCCTTTGGTGTCCATCCCTCTAGTTCTGCGGTTAAATTGGTGGTTAATAGTCTCTATTGGGTTCGTTGTTGTTATTCTGTACTACCGTATGACTCAAAATCACTACGAGGCAATCATGATCTAGAAAAATGATTAATATGATATTATTTATCTATTTTACCAATAATTGAAGATGCGCGAAGATCTTACATGTATTTTTTGACATGCAGTTCTAACATAAAGGGAAATATCAGTGAGCTTGAGTTTACAGATAATGCTGCAGTTTTTTAGTGCGAGTCTTTGCGCTCTGATGTTTTCACAGCTTCATGAGGTTGGTGGAAATGGAATTCGAGTTCATAGGTTTAGAGGGCGAAGGTCTAAGAAACGTTTTTCTAGTGGCAGGAGTCTGTAGTGGCTGATGTTCTTTTATTCCCGTTTAGCGATTATTGGTGGTTCTATCTTTCGTTTACTGCTTTTGTTCTGATGATGCTGCTTTTGGACTTGGGAGTATTTCACAAAAAAGTTCATGTAGTGTCGATCAAAGAAGCAGGGGTTTGGAGTGCCGCTTGGTTTTCCTGCGCTTTGATTTTTAACTTTGGTTTCTACCAATACGCCCTTTCTGCTTTTACGAACGATCCTCGACTAAACGCCATTGCTGGCTTCGATTCCGCGATTGCTGCCAAGCAAGTAGGGCTTGAGTTTTTAACGGGCTTTATTATTGAAAAGTCTCTAGCTGTTGATAATATTTTCGTATTCGTTATTGTTTTTTCCTATTTTGCCGTTCCTGCTATCTATCAGCATAGAGTATTGTTCTTTGGAATAATCGGAGCTTTAGTATTTAGAGCTATATTTATCGCCCTTGGGGCCAGTTTACTTCAATATCAGTGGGTGGTTTTGATTGCAGGCGCCTTTTTGATTTTGACCGGACTTAAGATACTTGCTGCTCCTGAAAAAGCTCCCGATCCTCGTAAAAACCCAGTAATAAAAATAGTGAAGAAGTTTTTTCCAGTTACGCCGGAAATTCAAGGTAAGAACTTCTTTATCCGCAGAGATGGGATCTTGTATGCTACGCCGCTTTTCTTGGCGCTCGTTCTTATTGAGTTTTCAGACATTGTTTTCGCTATAGATTCCGTTCCTGCAATTTTTGCCATTACTAAAGAACCTTTAATTGTATTTACTTCGAATATTTTCGCTATATTGGGGTTGCGTTCCCTCTATTTCCTATTGGCTGGAGTCATTGATAAGTTCCGTTTCTTGAAGTTTGGTCTGGGGCTAATCTTGATTTTTGTAGGTCTTAAAATGACCTGGTTAAACGAAGCATTTGGTGGAAAATTCCCCGTAGTTTGGTCTCTAAGTATTATCGGTACAATCCTTTTGGGAGCGATTGTGGTATCTCTAGTAGCTGAGGCGAGGGCCAATTCAAAGATGTCTACTAAGGGCGGGAAGAAATAACATGGAAAAGAAGTCCCCGAGGCATTTAGATGAATGGTCTAGCACCCCTTCTTGGGCTAAATCTATAAAGCTCGTCATAGCCTCAAGGTGGTTTCAAAACTTTATATTGGTGATGATTTTATTTGCAGGCGCTTTGGTGGGACTTGAGACGATTAAAACTGTCGTCCATGAATATGGCACTCTACTTAAACTTTTTGATCAGATAGTTTTATTGATTTTTACAGTGGAAATAGCATTGAAGATTCTCGCTGAGGGATATAAGCCTTGGCGGTTCTTTAAAGACGGTTGGAATATTTTTGATTTTTTGATCATCGGAATTTGCCTTCTCCCTTGGCAAGCGCCTTTTTTGGCAGTACTTAGACTCGTTAGAATATTGCGAGTTCTTCGCTTAGTCTCAGTGCTTCCAAGGCTTCAGCTTCTAGTAGGAGCTCTACTCAAAAGCTTACCTTCTATTGGATTGTCGGCAAGTACTCCAGCCATAGCCCGTCCCGAGCCAGCGAGGAACCAGACGGGTTTGGCTGGTGGTGAAAGCCGACTGCCGTGATCCGAGCAAAGCGAGGTGAGCGGCCTATTCGACTTCCGCCTGATTTTCAA
>CAIMVM010000311.1 GCA_903844895.1 uncultured Pseudomonadota bacterium | reverse complement strand
GAGTTTTTGTCCCCCATTCCAGTTCATCTGCTAGAGGATGAACTTTGTGCTCTTCGCGGCTCTGCTAAGAAAGTCTTGTATCAATTATCTTAGCCAAAGATGAATCGATAGGCGATTTTTTCTGAGTTAGTAACAGGTCCCTATGAAGACTTATAAATAGTAACTCGTTCTTATACTAAGCCATCCATTCAAAAGTTAATTTGATGGCTTTTCGTTTTGAACTACTATTCGTTTAGAACTACTATTCGCTTTGAACTACTTTTCGCTTCCTTTACTCATCTGGCTAAGAACCGTCGCAATCTCATGTCTGACACTATAGGATTTTGACATAATGCTTTCAGAATCTTGAATATTATGGAGCAGGTTAATAATACTATTGATGCTTCTCACGATGAGTTGAGCATTTTCAACACGAATCAATTCTGGATGGGCTCTAAAATATAATAGGACTTCAGATAGTTCAAAAGCTATGGAACTCAAGTCATAGTAGTGCCAATGGCGAGCGCCTTGTGAGCAGCTTTTTATGACTCGATACAAAAATCCTAGCTCTTTTGCCTGTTCCGCTTTATCTAAAATGTTCTTAACAGAGCCCTTGCAAAATGCTAGCTGACCCATAGAAAGTTCGAGGAATTCCTCTTTAGTAGCGCCATTGTCCCAGCTGTTTCCTGAGTCGATGCCTAAATCTGGCAGTCTAATCGCCGAAGCGGTACTACTGTTCTGACTGCTGAGGCTGATCTGCTGACTTTTAGACTTGTCCATCGCATCGACTAAAAGCGCTTTTAAATGTTCTGGCACAAAGGGTTTATCTAAAAAATCGAACGCTCCGAGGCGTACCGCTTCCGTGGCCGTTGATTTCGTACCGTTTCCTGTTAATACGATAAAGGGGAGCTTAAATCCACTTTCACGCACCTTACGCAAAAAGCCGATGCCATTTAATATAGGCATGCTTAAATCAGAGATAATCACATCGACGGAATGCTTGGCCGCCAATTCTAGGCCAGCCTCACCATTTTCTGCGCAAATCGCCGAAAAACCAATTTCTTCGACATACATTTGCAGAATGTCCCTAAGATCTTCTTCGTCATCAACTATCAAAACTATTTTAGTATCATTCGTCATATGAGAAGTCCTTTGGGTCAAGATCATGGAAAGTCAGTCTGTGATGATTTATGGGTGCCTGTATTCGCAAAAAGCTAAATAATTATGACATCTTTAGATATCAAAAGCCAGCTTTAGGGCCTAGGTGTCGGGTGGGGGAAGACGTTACTGGGGGTCTAATGTGAAGACTTCTGCCTTTGTCTTTGCCCTTTTCAAAGCTACCGCGATCTCGGGGGGATTCGTATATTGATTTGTTCACAGTTCTAGGATGGCGTCGTGCATAATATTGAGCTAAAAGTGCATCGCTTTTGACAGCAAGGGCATGGGAACTAGGATTGTTAGAAGTTGACATTTTTTGGGCGCAAAGCTGTTCTGAAACTCCAGCGAGAATCCCGTCAAAATAGGATTTTCTATTAACTGTAGTTAAGGATCGTTTTTGCTCGATTCGGTACTGGGATTCCAGGGTCTGTTGGAGGAAGTAATAGACATGTTCAGCCAATTCAATGCTGTGGAGGGGACCCAAGATTTCAATGGTCTGAAAGGACTCTAGGAGGCTTGCGTCAAATTCGCTGCAATAGATCACTCGCACATTATAATGTTTGGAAAGAATAGCCCCAATCTTGCTATAGTGTCGCTCCAAACGTTTCTTTTTGGGGCGAATAATTCTAGTCTCAAAATCGTCATCAGACTCGTTTGGGGAAATCGACCTTTCCTCCTGCAGCTTCATAGCTTTGGCGAGGGCAGTTGCAGCCTCATGGGGATTATTTGACTCAGATAGCGCAAGGAGCTTTTTAAGGCGCTCCCTTAGCTTATGAAGCTCGGAATCTCCAGAGTGAGAGGTTAGCTTTTTCCAGTCAAAGGCCTTCATGTCTGAATCTGTTTGGAACTCTGACAGATCAACCTTTGGGCTTCTTGCCCACGGTTCAACCCAAATCATCTTGCAGGCTACAATAAACTGGGGGCCATGCCCTTCATCCCCGCCAAGAAGTTCATCGGCAATTTGGTGAGCCATTTCATGGCGTAAAATTTGACACACTACTTCCCATGGGGCGCAAGCAATCATATTTCGGCTTATAGAAATCGTTCTCGATTCTGAGTTCCAAGTTCCTAAAGTAGTAGAACTTTCGCTAAGCCTAAGATTTGCAGGAGTCAGGCCCTTGATGCGGTAGCCGTAGAGAATATTTTCATATTCTTTAACCAATCTTAGTAGCCAAAACCTAGAGATGGTAGCAGTTTCCATAAACATTATGCCCTTGGATGAGTCGTAAGCGGCTACTATTATGGCTCGCACCTGTTTTTGCAATCTAAAAGATTACTAAGGTAAGTCTTTAATTTTATTCTCAATAATCTTTTTAAATTTCTCTGGCGGGTTTAGGTTGAGAGCTTCAGCATAACTTCCTTTAGCCTCTTTTTCACGAAGAGCTTTCAAAAATGCTTCTCCAAGCTGGTAGTGGCTTTTCCAATCCATAGGGGCAAGGCGCGTCATTCGCTTTAATGTTTTGATGCCTTCCGCATAATCTTTGGCAGAAACATAGCACCTGCCAAGGAGTTCTGCTAAGGCTGCCTGTTGCTCTTTGCGCTGAACTTCAATTGGGGCCAGTAGGGCGATCACATCTCGACAGCGGCTGTCTTCTATATAGAAATTTCCAAGCTTCCACCAATAGTACCCGTTACTCGGAAAATCCTTTACGAAGCTTTTGTAGGCAAGTTCAATCCAATCTTTATGGAAGTTTTTTTCGATGAGCGGTAATAATTTCAAAGCGGTTTTTTCTGAAGAAATATAGGTCGTAGAGGCATCTTCAGTGTCTTCAGGCCCCAACTCCTTACCTTGATTCACTTTAGAAAGAAGTGAAATCCAAGTAAATTCGAAAGTTTCACGTAGCCTGGGAAGAGATTTTATGGCTGTGTTAATGTTGGCAAAGTCACGTTTAGCAAGGGCTACAAGCATTTTTTCAGCAAGTGGAGCCATCCTTTTGTCGGTTTCCATAGCTATTCGTTGACTTACGGTGGCTGACTTTTTTAGAAAACCCTGGGAAGTATAAAGATCAACTAGAAGTTTAGAACAAGGACGGTACCAGGGGTTCGCGTTGACACAGACTTCTAAGGTCTTAATAGCTTCTTTAGGGTCGGTTTGAAGTTGAATCGTAGCCTTATGCCAAAAGAGATTTCCAATGCTGGCGTTGGTGTCGGTGGCCTTTTTAAAGGAATCTAAAACGGGATTGTAAAGGGCTATAGCATCTTTGGATCTATCCCCTAATTCAAGACATACACCCGTCATAAAATACATGCCGGGAGTGAAGATCCCTTGATTTACTCCTTCACGAGACATCTCCAAAACTCGTTTGCAGTCGTTACTTAAAATACTGGAAATCATAACGGCTTCCATGCCTAAGGAATTTAATGCTACAGCAGTATGAATCTCTTCAGACTTCAACTGCCAGCTGGGCAGCCATGGGCTTGACATAAGTCTTTTAAATTCGATTACAGATTGCTTTGTGAGGGCGTCTAGTGGTTCTAAGTCTCTCGTGAGACGCAAGCCTATTGTGCTCAAACCATCAGCGACCGTTTTGTCATTGCAGGTGATTTTAGAAACTTGACTGGAAGGAGTCATTTTCTTTAGAGACTCGCAGTGACTGGGAGCTGCTTGAATTGAAGAAAAGGTCTTAGCTTCAGGAATATTTACAGGAATGGGAAGGTCTGACTTCAATTTAGGAGATGTTTCAATATAGAGATCTGTGGTCCCCTGGGCGGATAGAAAGAACTTGACACTTCGCGTTATTATGCCAGGACCTGATATTGTGAGTTCATTCCATCCTTGCTCCGCTTCGATAAGGAGAACTTCTGAGCTCTTCATTTCTCCAGCTAAAACTCCATCTTTAAGAACTGATGCCGATTTGGCATTGGTTGCTAGCCTTAAGGTGTTCCGCTTCGCTTCTTTCTTGAGGCTTTGTCCTAACGAGAGGGTTGAAAGACAGCTGAACAATAGTATTAATTTCAAGGGATGGCCTTTCCTGTTTGACCTTTGAGAAGCGAATCAAAATTTGCCTGGAGTAATAATACCATGGCCTCTTCAAAAATGTGGTTGACCAAGGCTTGGAGTTTGATAAAATTAGCCCAGAACCCCAAAAAACTAAAAACCATGAAACCGGGAAAAGGAATTCCAGGATGAAGGTCATACCGTTTCCCATTCGAAACAGGAATCACTATACCCAAGCAGCAGTGGAACAACATCTGCACGAGGTAGCACAGGGTGCGCTCGACATGATTGCCGAATCCATTTCTGCAACTGCCAGGACTCAACACGAAGTCCGTGTACAAATGATACATATTCTTGAGAAACTGGGCGAAGTAGCACAGGATTTAAAAACAGCGGAATCTTAAATTACTTAAGTATATACAATGGTTTGACAATTCTTTTACCTAACGTTTACCGAAGACTTACACTGTTTTTTCTTGATATGCCGTAAAGTATCCCTAGTCACTACAGGGAGGACTTACCCATGGATAACAAGATTCCAAAAAACTGGCCGCTCATTACTTTTTTTGCGATTTATCATCTTCTAGCTGGAATAGCCCTATTTCATTTTTCTTGGACCGGCTTTTATTCCTTTTTAGTGTTGTATTTTATTACGGGTTGTTTGGGCATCACGATGGGGTATCACCGCTATTTTACCCACAGAACTTTCAAGGCGAGTAAGCTTTTAGAGCGCGTTTTGGCTGTGTCAGGTACTTTGTCACTGCAGGGTTCCGTCCTGATGTGGGTCAGTCATCACCGAATGCATCATGCGGGATCAGATACAGAGCGAGACCCTCACAATGCTGAGAACGGGTTCTGGTATAGCCACATGGGCTGGATGTTTTATAATAATCCAGCTTTTGACGATGAAGCAAAGCTAAGGAAATTTGCGCGCGATTTAACTCCCGATCCCTTTTTAATGTGGCTTTGCAAGCCTAGTGTCATGATTGGCATGCAGGTTCTATTAGGTGCGGTCTTGTTTGCAATAGGCGGTCTTTCCACCCTCCTGTGGGGATCTTTCTTTAGGACTGTTTTTCTCTATCATTCGACCTGGCTAGTGAATTCAGCAGCCCATATTTGGGGGTATAAGAATTTTAAAACCAATGACCGAGCAACTAACAATTGGATGGTCGCTTTACTTTCATGGGGGGAGGGCTGGCATAATAATCACCATGCTTATGGTGAGTCGGTAAAGTCAGGATTTCGGTTCTGGGAAATTGACATCACGTATATGGTTATCCGCCTATGTAAGCTCTTTGGACAGGCTTGGGATTTGAAGTACGTGATGCCAGGACAGGCTCCTGGAACTTTGATAGATCTTTCTGCGTCGGCAAGTATTGCCGATCCCTTGGCGGCATCTGCAAAAATGCGATAGACGTCCCCGAAGTTCAAAAAAAAGACCTAAACTCTAGCGAGTTTGGTTTTTTTTTACTCGGTAATTCCCACTTAGCTCGGACTGTCCCAAATACAGTTATAATAGTCTCTCAAATAGGTTGTTAAGGGGTGGGTTGAACATGCAAAGACAGGGGTCAATTAGCCAAGGCGGCGCTTGGATTCTAGGCGTCGTAATAAGTGGTTGTATATTCGGAGGAGCCTACGGCTTATTAAAGAACTATACCCCTAAATCCTCTAAGTCCACCCATGCCTCCCATGGAGAAGAGGCTTCCCATGGTGAAGGAGCCTCCCACGACAGCTCCCATCAATCTAATGACGGCTCTCACGGGGCTGCTCCAGTTGGTGAGGAGCATGAATCACCAAAAGAAGGCACGTCTGCCGGTCATGGTGCTAAGGACTCCCATGGGAGCGAGACTGGTGCACATGAGAATGGCGGTAAGTCACACGAATCCGTCGCGTCCCATCACGGCAACGAGGGAGAGCCTGCGGGCAATCACTCTGAATCTCCTGACGGAAAGATTCATGAGGCGGAAAGTGCTAGGAAAGATAAAGCAGCAAAAGGCCACAAGGAACAAAGCCACGTTGCTAAAGCCAAAGGAGACGTTCACTGGACTTATGAAGGGCGTCTAGGGCCAAGATTTTGGGGGAATATCACCGATGACTTTATTACATGTGAAAAAGGCACAAAACAGTCTCCCTTAGATCTAGTTGATGCGCAGCAAGATGCGCGTCTTCAGCCCATAGAGTTTCATTATGAAGCGCAAGACATTGCCTTTGAGAATAACGGGCATACACTCATCGCTAAGTTTCCCAATCCTGGAAATTACATCCGCCACGGTGACGACAAATACAATCTCATCCAATTTCATGTTCATGCTCCAAGTGAGCATTTTGTGGATGGTGCGCCCTATGATTTAGAAGTACATTTGGTGCATCAAAATGCTGCCGGAAAATTGTTAGTAGTAGGTGTTTTAATGGAAGCCCTTGGAAAAGGAAGTCCCGCATTAGAACCTCTTTGGAAAGACCTTCCTCTTTCTGTAGGGGCGAGAGGGCCAACCATAAAATTCAATTCGGAATCTCTCTTGCCTAAAAAACGGGAATATTGGAGTTATGATGGTTCCTTGACAACTCCTCCCTGCTCGGAAGGAGTAAAGTGGTACGTCATGTCTCATCCTATTCAAATTTCCGTACGTCAAGTGGATCAGTTTCAAGCCGCTTATCGAAAAAACTCCCGTCCTCCCCAACCACTCCTGGGAAGAAAAATATTAAAAACGAGATCTTTTTAGGATCCACAATACTAAGGCTAATGGAAGATGGACGAAAAAAAAGTAGTGAACTTGAATGATGCCAGAAAGAAGAAGGCTTCTGAGCTAAAGAAAAGTCTAAACTCCACCAAGTTTAAAGTGTGGCACTGGCTTCAATTTTTCGCCCTTTTAGCCATAACGTCACTGATGCTTAAAAAGTGTGGGATGTAGCCTAAGAATCTTTGCGTTAAAGATCTAATTGTTGAAATAAAAGTTCCACAGGTGTGGAGTCTGCTTTTTTGGTGTTACACAATTTGCAGCTAATAACTATATTGCCTTTGGTGGTTTCTCCGCCTCTTGATAGAGGGACGATATGATCCAGAGTTGCAAGCTCCAAATCTAAAGAGATAGCGCAATAATGGCATTTTCCCTCATTTCTAACTTTGTTGGACCACCAAGGGGATTTGCGAAGCATCCTAGCTTTAGCTTTTTCCCTCTTGATATGGGCCATGCGTCGATCAAAATCCAATTCCCACCCTCCGGTTCCTGCCCGTTCTATCATAGAGGAGAGCCTATCCACAAGGTGTCAGCTTTAGAAACCTCCTTGCTGGTCTAAAAACTTCGTATTTTTAGTGGGTTAGATTTCATTTGTCATTGAAAATGCCTAGCTTCTTGAAACTCTAGTAGTCGGATTTTTTAAAAAGCTCCCTGGTATGGACATACAATTACCCAGAGCCGTCATCTCACTGGGGGTGCTAGGCAACAGGCATATCTACCGCCTCATCTACTTGATGCGCACGAAGTTGATCTTACCTGACGAAGACACTATTTTTTTCGATTCAAGTCGGATCTGATAGGAATCTAATTCTTTGTCAGACTGCACGCGCGCTACATAAATACTTTGCGGGAGTAGGGTCCAAGATCTTGTGTCAGCCGTTTCAGTGGAAGCCATAATAATATTGGCTAGAAGTCCACCTAAGGGCCCAAAGTTTCTATCTGCAGCGTCCGTGATTTTTGATTTTGCTATAAGTCGGGCAATTGATTTTAAAGTATATCGAGTTCTTTTATCCTCTAGAGTTTCTCGGCCGATTTCTGAAAAATCAATAGCCTCCCCAAACACCGGTGATTGCCCTGGGATTTGAACTTGAGGGGGGGATCTGGAATATCCGGTTTTAATTACTGGCCATGAATAGCGTACCACTTGATTGTTTATAGGAAGCATAAAGGATTCCGAGACTTTTCTAGCAATAGCACCCGTTTCTGCAATAAAGAAGGTACTTTTACTGGTGAGGGGGAAGGTGTATTTTTGAAAAACTTTAGGAAAAGATGTTTTCAAATCCTTCAAGCGGTCTGCCCTATTTCTAATAGTGGCTACGTTTGCATATCCAACAACTAAGGACTCAGGGACGCCTTGGGAAAACTTTAAAAACTTTCCTTGATAGGCTTTGAGCGCCTTTTCATAGTCGATTATAGCATCGTCCCATTCGCCTCTAGCCTCATAAATAACAGCAGAAAGCAACCATGCGAATCCGTCTTCTGAATACTTATTGGGATTTTCTTCGTAAGTTTGATTCATCTCCGCAATTTTATTGTTAATCTTGCGCGCTTCAACTCGAGCCTCCGCAAGCATTCCCTCTTCTAAAAAAGATAAAGCTAAAAAAGTATGAATCGCTACTTTTTCAAAATCTTCCCCCGGGTATTCCGTGCGATCTTCGCTTACTAAGTAAGTGGCGATCTCCTTTGATACACTTTTCGTATAGAGTTCATCTGCTAATTTACTCGCATCCAGAAGTAGTTTTCTAGAAGACTTAAGCTGACCCATGCGATCTAAGATCATGGCCTTTTCCAGCATGAAGAGTAAGGCATTGCGGCTTTGTTCTTTGATGTCTGAAGCTTCCAACGTTGCTAGAGCATCGGCATAGCGTGACTGCACAAAAGAAGAATGAACGGCCTCGGTTTGCTCTGTATAGCTTGCACATGATGGCAAGAGGAACATGCAGACCAGACCTAAAAAAGAAGCTCCGTTGAGGCAGCTTCCTAAATATCTATGGAACCGATCTCTCAAAATTTACTTCCAGATTTTTTAAATCTCTTTTTAATGAGGTATTTGTCGCTCCAAATAATTTCAGCTGTTTCTAGATCTGTGAGCCGAAGAGTAGTTTGGTAGGTGACTGTCTTGAGTCCATCGTTGCTTGCTACGATACTGGTAAGGCCGCCAGAAAGAAGGAAGTCAGCGCCGATCTGTTTTCCTTTCTTTTTAGAAGTGTTTTGATTGACCATTCCAGAATCATTTTGATATTTCAGTTCTGCTAGTATTTTTTCACGGTTAGCGGCATCTGCAAATCTAACTTTGCCTGAGTTGATGATTTCATCTTGGAGATACTCAAACAATGCCTTAGTGTCGATGTGCTCGTCTGTCCGATTTTCTATCTCACCAACTACCACCAGGGGCCTCTGGCCAGCATTTGCTTTTTTGAAGTTTGTTAGCCAAGACTTCTCTAATAGACCATTAATCATGGTTTCAGCAGTTTTTCGAGCGTCTGTTTCATTCCATCTGTCGTCTACAATTTCCACGCTTGTCGGGTCGGCATATTCAGCCTGGGTGGTCGATGTACAAGAGGTTTGAAAATGCACAATAAAAGCTGCCGAGCTTATAAATTTTAGAAGGTTACTTCGGTTTGCATACATCATATTGAGTCCTCTTATTCCTGAAGTTTTAAAATTAATCTTGAATTGACAAGTCCATGATATAATAACAGGGACAAGATCTCACTATAAATAGAGGTGAATATGCGTCAATTTTTTCTGATTGCTCTATTTTTGGTCAGCCCCGTTGCTTGGGGGCGTAATATTTTTCTCAATGGAAAAGATGTTTCCTCAGCAACCGGCAAGAAGTTAGAAGGGGTTAATATTTCCATTGCTGAAAACGGTGATGTCTATATTTCGGCTCCTCAATATCAAGTATTAGAGGAAGTGAGTTATACGCCTTTAAGTCAAGGGGCAAAAGATTCTAAAGCCGCTACATTGCCAGAGTCTCGCGGTCGTAGTCCCTCTTCGCATTCATCTTCCATGCCATCGTCACTTTCGTCTTCCCTGTCATCCTCCCTGTCATCTTCCCTGCCTGATTCTCCCGCTTCAGATATGGCGAAAGACATTCCCCTTGAGGAAAAGCCAGGAAGTAAAGTCAACGCTCAATAAAACAATGGGCCGGAAAAAAGAGCTTGCATGTTTATGATGAGGCGCCTTTAATCTGGAAGGACGAGGTGACTTCGGAGATTTCTAATGTCCTCACTTACCGAGCGATTCCATGATATTTTAAACCGAATTTCTGCTGCAGCGGCGAGCTCTAAGAGAGCCCCCAGTGAGATCGAATGCATAGCCGTCAGCAAGTTTCAATCGATCCAAGATATCATGTCCATGGCTCAATTAGGACATCGATCCTTCGGTGAAAATTATGTAGATGAGCTTGTACAAAAAGCCGAAGCGTTGTCTCATTTAAATCTTCACTGGGTGTTTATTGGACAGATTCAGTCAAATAAAATTGCTAAACTTATGGTCTGGGCTAGTGAAATACAAACTGTGACACAAGAAAAGCAACTTCGCCTCATTTCCAACTGCCTTGAAAAACAAAGCCGACTAGATTTTCCCATCTATATCCAAGTAAATTTAGATCCCGAGGATCCAAGGCCTGGGCTCGGAGCTGAGGAGGCCCAGGCTCTTAGCAAGAAAGTCATGCTTGAGTATCCCAGGCTTTCTTTGCAGGGCATTATGTCCATTCCCTCGGAGAAAATGTCAGCGGCAGCATCCCGCGATGGAAGTCCTCCAGAACTTTTTAAAGAGCTTGCTGAGCTCGCAAAGAAGATTGGACTTGGTAAGCTGTCTCTGGGAATGAGTCAGGACTTAGAAGCAGCGATTGCCTCTGGATCTACCTGCATCAGAGTCGGCACTGCCATATTCGGAAAAAGAGTGGGATAGCCTTGAATTTCTAAAATGGAAAGCTATAATATTAGTAAAATGGGGATAATGCTGCATGGGTGTGCTTTTTGGCCTTTGGAATGTCATTCAATTGATATTAAATATGATACAGATTCTTATATTTGCTTCAGTGATTGCTAGCTGGCTTGATGCTGATCCAAGAAACCGCTTTGTACAAATGATCCATACCATTACCGAACCTATTTACCGTATGGTAAAGCCTATAACGAGACACATTCCAGGTCCTATCGACTGGGCGCCCTTTTTGATTCTTCTTATTATCGTCTTTCTGGAAAGAACTGGCGGATATTATTTTGGACGCCCGGGGTTTTAAACAATGAAGCAGGTTATCCATGTTTTTTTGGGACTCTCCTTTTTTGCGCTTGCCTTTATAAAGGGCGATTTTCTTTCTCTCATAGATACTTTCAAGACTAAAGATTTACCCCTTGCTACAGTGCAGCGCCAGTATGTGGACATTGCAACACTCGGATATCGAGCAGCATGGGACCGCATCATTATTATTTGGACTTTACAGGAAGGAGAGGCTCTGGCTGGAGTTTCCAGTCCTGATGAGATCTTTAGAATCTTTTTCAATGCAGCAAAATTACGGCCTCGCGCCCACCATTTGTATTTATATGGTTGTGGTTCTACCGGATTTAAGTCGAAAAACTTTAAAGAGTGCATCGATATTTTAAATATCGGTATTGAAGTCTTTCCGGATTCTTGGTCGATGTATACATTTCTAGGGCTGTCTTACTTCTTGGATAGAGACGATAAAAATGCTGCTCTAGCTTTTAAGGAAGCTAGCACGAAACCGGGAGCCCCTTCTTATTTGAATGGAATCTATACGAAGTTTCTTGAAACTGGCATCCTTGATGCAAAGGATGCTCAGGACACCCTGAATCAAACTTTAAATGATAGCTCCCTTTCTAGACTTCGCGAAAGACTTTTAAAGAAGGAGGAAACTAGATGAACGAGCCTATTTTGGTCATTAAAGATCTTACAAAAATCTTTAATGCGGATGTTTTAAAGAAAAAGTTTTGTGCTGTTGACAGCCTTTCACTGACTTTTGAAGAGGGAAAAGTCACTGGCCTTCTAGGCCACAATGGAGCAGGTAAAACGACTACCATTCGCATGATTTTAGGTCTCATTCGCCCAAACTCTGGACAAATTGAATTTAGGGGAAAACCCATTTCCTATTTGGACCGAAGGATTATTGGTTATATGCCTGAAACCAATCGCCTTCCTCAATCCCTCACCCCTGAGGAAGCACTAAGGAGCCATCTCAATTGTTATGAAGGTATAAAAGTCACCAAAGAGCTTATTTCAAACACACTTGAGAAAGCTGGTCTTGAAAAGCATAAAAAGAAGAAAATCAAAGAGCTCTCTAAAGGCCTAGGGCGAAGAGTTGCTTGGACTTTAGCCACTACACATGATCCAGACTTCTTGATTTTGGATGAGCCTATGTCAGGTTTAGATCCTTTAGGTCGCGCAGAGTTTACAGAGTGGATTTTACAGCTTCGCCAGCGCAATAAAGCAGTTTTGCTATGTATGCACGAACTCGAAATGATCGACCAACTTTGTGATGAGGTTGTGATGCTAAGCCGTGGTCGGTTGATTTATGCTTCTCACAATGAAGAGAAATCAGAGCGGGTGATGTGGCATCTCTCCGTATCAGGAATTGGGCGAGAAAGCCTTGAAAACTTGACAGGGGCACTTCCTGCTCCATCTCTTCGGGAAACTCAAGATCTTTCCCACAAACTTTGGTTTAAAGATCAGCAGCAAGCCCTAAAATGGCTTAAAGCTTTGAGTTCTGAAGGCGTTTTGATACAAGAATTTAAAGAGGACCATTCCCCGTATCTAAATCGTCTTCTTGCTATGTATAAAGGAGATGCGAAATGAAACAGGTTTTAGCTATTGCCCAAGAAACTTTTCTGTCCCTTAAGAGGGATAAAATCTTTCAGCCGCTTTCGATCATTATCGCAGCTGCCGTAGGTGTTGCTGTTTTTGCCGCAGATTGGTCCTTAGAAAGTCGAAGTCAAGTCTATCACGACATTGTGGTGTTCATATTCCAGGTGTCAGGCGCTTTTATCTCCATGATTTGGGGAGTGAAAATCATTTCTGATTCCAAACAAGATGGATCCATCGAGCTATCTATGTCACGGCCCCTACCAAGAAGCCAGTGGTTACTGGGACGAATGCTTGGTCTGTTTATTAGTCTATTTGCAATGGCGGCCATCACGGGTCTTATTTGGCGCTTAGGGGCAGTTGCGTTCGATATTGAGACCAATACACTTTGGTTTAGCATCGCTCTTGCGCAAACCACTTTGCTTTGGTTTATTACGGGTTCCGTCGCAATTTTTATGAGTTCGTTTACGGGTCCAGGGACAGCTCTATTTGCATCCATTTCTATCTGGATTCTGGGGCTCCTTAGCCGCCCCATTGCTACAGGGTTAATCGGAAGTGCGAATCCAGCGGCAAAGCAATTCACTGAGCTTTTAGCAAAGTTATGGTCCTTGTCTCCCTTAATACCGGAGTCCCATGGCACCATCATCTCTGTTTTAGAGCGGCAACAAACAGCTCTTTATGCATTCGCTATTTTGTCGGCCTTCTATTTTATGGGTGCGGCATTTGCTCATTTTAAGGACATTAATTCATGAACTACTCCACCCAATCCTCACATGCCCTGGGGGCTTGCTCCGGTATGGGATGGAGTTTCGTGTTTCACAGGAAAAGAGTTCTTCTCCTCCACACCTGAGGCCGGTTCCCGACCCGTGACAAAGCCTGTCAAAGCAT
>CAIMVM010000310.1 GCA_903844895.1 uncultured Pseudomonadota bacterium | reverse complement strand
ATGCTTTGACAGGCTTTGTCACGGGTCGGGAACCGGCCTCAGGTGTGGAGGAGAAGAACTCTTTTCCTGTGAAACACGAAACTCCATCCCATACCGGAGCAAGCCCCCAGGGCATGTGAGGATTGGGTGGAGTAGTTCATTGCGGATCTAGAGCCGAGAAGTTTTGTTTAAAGAAGATGATTTTAGCTTTCTTTTTCATGGAAGATAAAAATTCTTCCTTGGTACTGGCTTCTAATTGAGCCCTGAGGCTTTGATTAAAATTCGGTCTTTGTAGAATCTGTTCGGCTGTCAGAGTCGTGCTGTCTTTGAGCTTTAAAATGTGGAAGCCAAAAGGTGTTTCTACTACTTTGGGGTAGATATTGTCTTTGGTCATGTCATTAACAATATTTTGAAATTCCATGGGGAGACTGCTCCGCTGTATCCATCCCATTTCACCCCCGTGGATTTTACTGGGAGCTTTGGAGTGGAGTGCGGATTGAGCCTCAAATGCAGAAGGGGTCTTTAGCAATTGGGCTAGGATGCTCTCAGCCAGGGAGCGTTCAGAAACTAAAATTTGTTGGATCAAATATTGATTGTATTGACCATTTTCAGCAGTGCTCTGGGCTAGTTTTTTTAGGTCACCAGAGCCAATTTTTTTTTCCAGAAGTTTTTGTTGCCAGATTCTAACCAGTTCCGATCTTTCCGAACGGGCCAGACTTAGCTTTACATCATTTTGTTTCTTTAAAGCGACAACTTCCGGCGAATTGGCAATGAGCAATTCGTCTACATAATTAGCAATAAAAGCCTCAGTCAGTTTTTGGTCGCTAATTACAAGAAGTGGGTTGGAGGAAGTAGCAAAGATGGCATCGGAAATTTCTTTAGATGAGATATCTTTTCCATTGATCGTCGCAATGGTTTTGCCATAGCTCGCCGAACTTATGCATAAGATCAATAGAAAATGCTTCATCGTTTGACCGCTCCCATAGATGTTTGGAGCCATTCCATAAAGGAAGCAAGCTCTTTCTCCACATCTTGGTCTTGAAGCGTTTTCCCCGGAGCTCTAAAGGTCAAGGAGTATGCCATTGATTTTTTTCCTTCGGGAATGCCTTCACCAATAAAAACATCAAAGAGCTCAATAGACTCAAGGTATTTTCTTCTCTTAAAGGATTGTACGCTGTTGATGATGTCGCCATGTGTGGTTGATGTGTCAACGGTAAATGCTAAATCTCTTAAAGCATGAGGAAACTCAAATGTTTCGCTTTCAATGACCGCTTTTTCACTTGCAGCCTTAAAGAGAGCTTCCAGGTCGAGCTCACACACAACTGGCACTTGAGTGATTTCAAAACCAAACTTGTGAGCAACTTTAGGATGGAGTTCGCCCAACCAGCCAAATACCGTAGAGTCTTTTTTTAAGACAGCAGATGCGGTGGGATGTAAAAATGGGAGTTCTTCTGGGCTAGGTCTTGCATAGGTGATGTCTTTGATAGCAAACGCCTTTAAAAGACTGTCAACTATTTGCTTAGCGTCAAAGAAACTTGGAGCCAATTCCTCTTTAGCCCAACTTTTCTTTTGAAATGGGTAGTCTATAAGGAATGTGCCGAGATGCCTTTCTGTAGGGCGGCTGGCCTCGCTGAAGGCTCGCTCTGTAAAATGAAGGGGTTGTCGTTTGATCCCATTAAATGATGGGAATTTTTCAAAATTTACTTCTCTGTTTGAAAAATTGTGAAATGCTTTTCCAAATTCAAAAAGCCTAGCTCCCTTTCTTTGGAATCTATGATTTCGTTCTGTGGCTTTGAGAAGCCCAATGATGCCTGTTGTTTGCATCCAGGAATGATCTTGCACAAGTGGGTTCGATAACTCAACGCTAGGGTGAAAGGGATGGTCATTGGTAATGGCAAGATTTTGGTAATCGATGTGGGAGGTGAACGGATAGGTGATGACCTCTGTCATGCCAAGTGAAGCTAATGTCGTCTTAGCTTCATCCACAAATCGGATAAACGGATTTTCTTTTAAAGGAGCAATTTCCATAACAGGCATGCGATAAGGAATTTTGTCAAAAGACTCTAAACGAGCAATTTCTTCGATGAGATCAATCTCTCTTGTCACATCTACACGCCACAGGGGGACTTCAAACAAGAGACGGTCGTCCTTGCGGTCCAACAGTTTAAACTCTAGTGCGCTCAGATGCTTGATGCAAGTATCTGCAGTAAGGCTAAACAAGCCCAGTATTTTTCTAGCTCGATCAAGTCTTAGTGCGATGCGGGGGCGCTTTACGGCCTTTGGATAGACGTCTAAGACATTTTTAGAAAACGATGGGTGACGTTTTCCGGTCTGTTTGCTGCACAAAACAAAGAGATCCGTAATGCGATCAGCAACTGCAATTATATTCTCAATGTCGACGCCTCTTTCAAAGCGATGGCTCGCTTCAGTATGAAATGCATTGCGTTTTGCGGTTCTTCGTACACATGTTGGATCAAAGGAAGCAATCTCAACAATGATATTTTTAGTGTCGTCTTTTACTTCAGAGTTAAGGCCGCCCATAATTCCAGCGAGACCTATGGCGCCTTCCGCATCGCAGATCACAATGTCCGAAGACTCTAAATCCACAACTTTTTTGTCGATAGTAGTCAACTTTTCTGCATCTCGCCCCTTGCGCACTAAGATGCTCTTTCCTTTTACTTGTCTTTCATCATAGGCGTGAATAGGCTGATTCATCTCAAACATGACATAATTCGTGATGTCAACGATGAGATTTATCGGGCGCATGCCCGCTGTTTCTAAGCGTTTTTGGAGCCACCTAGGTGAGGGACCATTTTCAATGCCACTGATGTAGAGAGCGGCAAATCTTTCGCAGCCAGAATTCGGATGCAGGTCTACTTTAACTGGATTCGGGATTAAGAAAGATTCAGCTATTTTTGCTTCAGACTTTGGGTAGATGAGGGGCTCGCCGATTTTTGCTGCCAGATCGCGTGCAATGCCAATGACTCCATTACAGTCGGAGCGGTTAGGGGTTAGGCTGATTTCAAAAATCGAATCACCTGTTTTAATCGTCGAATTAATCTTGGAGCCAATGGTATACGTCGAGTCTAGTTCTAAAATGCCCTCACTCGCCTCGCTGAGGCCGAGTTCCGATTCTGAGCAAAGCATGCCAAAGGATTTTTCGCCGCGAATCTTGGATTCTTTGATTTTGAAGTTGCCAGGTAGCAATGACCCTATTTGTGCAACCACGACTCTAATGCCAGCTCTGGCATTGGAAGCTCCACAAACGATTTGTAGTGGCTCCGGACCACCAATGGATACGGTGCATATTTGAAGGGTGTCGGCATTGGGGTGGCGATCAGCTTTTAGGATTTCTCCCACTACGAGCAGGTCGTCGAGAGGTGCGATTGTTTTGATGCCCTCGACCTCTAGGCCAAGGCCGGTCAGAATTTTATCGAGGTCTGAGTCTGTTAAGCCTGCGATATCTACATAATCGTTAAGCCAATTTTTAGAAACTAGCATGGTGCCCCCTCCGCAAAAACACTAAATTGACTCTGAAAGCCAGCGTCACCCTCAAAAAGCTGCCTGAGGTCGGGCAATTGCCAATTTAGCATGGCCATACGATCAAGACCAAATCCAAATGCAAATCCTGTGTATTCCTCGCTGTCATAGGATACAGCTTCAAATACATTGGGATGTACCATGCCGCATCCGCCTATTTCTAGCCAACCGGTGTTTTTGCAGATCTTACACCCTTTCCCTTGGCAGTGAGTGCACTGCATATCCACCTCAGCTCCAGGTTCCACGAATGGAAAATAGCTGGGACGAAAACGAGTTTTTGCAGTGGCTCCATATACGGAGTGAAGCATCGATTGAATCATTCCCTTGAGGTCAGCAAAAGAAATCTTTTTATCAACAACGAGGCCTTCAATTTGGTGGAAAATTGGTGTGTGAGTTTGGTCTGAATCTACACGGTAAACTCGTCCCGGTGCCACAATGCGCAAAGGGGGTTTTTCCTGAAGCATCGCATGAATTTGAATATTTGAGGTCTGAGTTCTCAGGACCATGATGTCTTGGTTTGTCTTTAGGTGAAAGGTGTCTTGCATGTCACGAGCTGGATGATCTGCAGGCAAATTAAGTGCTGTGAAATTATAGAAGTCAAAATCAGTTTCTGGTCCATCATAAACTGTAAATCCATGCTGACGAAACTCTTTGAGGAGCTTTTGTTGCATAAGTGTTATGGGGTGAAGGGCTCCCTTTAGCGTATCTTTTTGACTGGGTAAGGTAATGTCAAGAGGGGCTCTATTTAGAATGGAATGGAATACGAAGTCAGCGGCCTTAGATTTTAGAACGTCTAGGGAAGCTTCAATCGATGTTTTTAGAACATTCATGGATTTACCAGCGTCACGCTTTTCTTCATTAGGAACATGGCGCATATCTTCAAAGAGTTTGGTTACAATTCCCTTTTTGCCTAGCCAATGAATTCTAAGCTCTTCAACGGTGTCAGGAGTGACCTTTTCCAATGAATTTGCATTTTGTTCGAATTCTATTAGCAGAGCGTTGGCTCGGTCCATTATAGTTGTCACTTAAAATTCCTTTAGTGTGTATTGAACTGTTTTACATCTAAGTTAACTAACTTAGCGATCGGATCGCTTGATCAAGTCTTGATAACCCTTCTGTTAGGTCTGATACGGAAGTTGCATAGCTAAATCGTAAAAAACCAGGGGCTTCAAAGGCTTCTCCTGGCACACATGCCACTTGATACTCATTTAAGAGATGCTCACTAAACTTTAGGGAAGTGTCTAGGGTTTTAGACTTCTGGAGTGCTTTTCGTACGTCTACAAATAAGTAGAAAGCTCCTTGCGGTTTGATGGCTTTCACATTCTCTATCTTGGCTAAAAGCTCCATGGCGATATCTCTGCGCTTTGCCAGGCTGTCGATTTCTTTTTGCATCAAATCATGACCTTGGTCGAGGGCCCAAGCAGCTGCTTTTTCAATAAACGGGGGGATACAGGTTGAGGATTGCGACTGCAAATTTCGCACTAGGTCGATGATCTTTTTCGGTCCGGCAGCGTAACCCACGCGCCATCCTGTCATAGCATAGCCTTTTGCCATGCCAGAGATGTGGATCGACTTTTCTTTGAGCTCTGGGACTAGCTTGATTATAGATTCATGGGGATGGTCGAATGAAAGGTACTCATAGATCTCATCGGAAATAACCCACCAATTTTTTGCCTTTAAATAGGAGCCTAATTTAAGAAGTTCATTTCTATCCAGCGCATAGCCAGAGGGATTGTTGGGTGAGCACAAAACAAACGCCTTCGTTTTTGAGGTCACATACTTTTCAATGGTTTCAGGGTTTACCATGGGGCCCGATTCTGGAACGGGAACCACAACCGGAACGGCTCCTGCTGCTTTGACATGGTCCATATAACTCACCCAACAGGGAGCTGTAAGAATGACTTCGTCTCCCTCATTAAGGAGTGAAAGAAAGAGGTGAAAAAGTATTTCCTTGGCTCCCATGCCACATACGATTTCATCAGGCTTGTATTCTAAGCTATTTTCTCGAGCCAATTTAGAAACAATTGCTTTACGCAAGGGGAGTCCGCCGCCTGAAGGGCCGTAGCGTGTATCTCCTGCTTCTAAAGCTTCAACAGCTTTTTTTACGATCTCTTTATGGGTAGGAAAGTCCGGTTCCCCGACGGCAAAATTGAAGACTTTAATTCCTTCAGCTTTTAGTTGATTGGCTTTGGCATTGAGCGCTAGCGTAGGTGAAGGCTTTAAGGAGCTAATTCTTTTTGAAAAATTGAACATTTCTGACATCAGTGTCCCCCGACTGGATGTTTTGAATCATTTTTGTGCCGCATAATGAGAATTTAAAAAAGGTTTTTTTCTGATTTCTTGGGTTTCGAGATATCAGACACCCGCCGCCTGAGAAAAAATGCGCTTGCTTTGAGGTTTCCTTCCCTTAGGAGCTAAAAATGCGCAACAAATAATCACCGCAGTTTACCTGGCTGGACTCTTACAAAGGAGGCTTCCGACTAAGCACTCATTCATCCTTTGTGCTTAAATCGTTGTACTTAAATCGTTGTACTTAAATCGTTGTACTTAAACGTTGTGCTTCAAGGCTATCTTGTCCTATTTGGTCGTAGGGGAGGAGTGAGGTGTCATGTCATTGCTGTTGGCCAAGTAGGTTTGATGGCAGAGCCCTAAAAAATAGCAGTGTTTTGCCGGCGCACTCCAAAAGAGATTTGCAGTCTTTCAAAATTAAGGACGATCGGACCTAAACATCTCATGGTTTTTTATGACTTTTAAATCTATCGGATTATCGGCAAGTACTCCAGCCATAGCCCGTCCCGAGCCAGCGAGGAACCAGACGGGTTTGGCTGGTGGTGAAAGCCGACTGCCGTGATCCGAGCAAAGCGAGGTGAGCGGCCTATTCGACTTCCGCCTGATTTTCAATATACT
>CAIMVM010000309.1 GCA_903844895.1 uncultured Pseudomonadota bacterium | reverse complement strand
TAAGGAGTTTCTAATGAAAGTATCTAGCGTCTCCATTATAGCCTTAGTGGGAAGTCTTTCTCTTTTGGGATGTAGCAAAAAATCCGGAAAAAGCAAAAATACGGCACCTAATAAGCCCACGTTAACTGAAAATTCCCTGCAACTTGCCGGTAAAGTAGTTCCCGCCGATTATTCCAATGACGCCAGTGGTGTTGACGACGTGAAGTCATCACTAACCACTCAAACGGAATCCATTAAAGGGCCAGGCTCTAACTTAGGCCTAGAGACTTCTACTAGCCCCAAAGTCGTCATTAAGAAACTCACAAGTAACGGCGTAATCGGTCGAGTCGTAACAAGCGTCATAGAATCTAAAAACTCATTATCACTTGCTGGGCCATCAGGATCTTCAGGCATTCCTTCGAATCAAAAAGGCCTTCCCTCCATCGACATGTCTAGCTGTGATTCGTTTTTTAGTGGCGTCGATCAAGTTATAGATTCCGGCTTAAAGACAGTCCGATCTTCACTAGATTCCATAAATGAAGAACAAATTTTAAAAATGGAAGGCGTTTCTAAAGGCGAACGACTTCCTAATGAAGCATTCAATTTTGTTATCAATGATCCAAAAGCAGGAGCTCGGGCAACACTTTCTGGTGGTTCCAATGCAACTTCTGCCTTTCTAAAAGCTTCTGGCGAATTCAAAGTTAAAGCAGAATTGACATCAGAAACAACTATGGATCCGAATGAATTTCCCGGAGAACCGTCTAATCTCTCAGCTCCTGAGCAAAAAGAGATTCTGGATGGCGAAATGGCCATGACTGCTGCAGTATTAGTGGATTCCAAAACCAATTTAATGCGCGCTGGAGGCGGCTTTGCATTTTTAGGAAAAACTCAAAATGGCCCCATGAACGCTAAAGCATCCTCTTTCGTAGAACTAGCTGGAGGAAGTACTCCAGGAGTTTCTTTAGAATTGACAGGTGAATTTGAAGGAAAGCCAGACGCTCAAAGCCCCATCGCAAAAATCTCTGGCGAAGCTAAATTTTCTTTAGCTCAAACAGCCGATAAATCTTTCCTGGTGAATTTGAAAAGTAGTTTTACCGGTACTGACGGAAAAGACACTGCAACCAATAGCATGACCTTATCTAGCGAAATGGGCGTAGAAAACGGCAAGTGTATCGTCAAAAAAGTGACTTGCAACTCTATCCCAACTTCGTCTTGTAAAAGCATTAACTCCTGGGAAAAAGATTCCCGAGAATTCTAAATTTCAGCTGTTTAAGACCGGACTCTTACAAATCTAAGAGTCCGGTTTTTTTATATGACGAATGATTGAGATAGTGCCAAACATGATTCTCTAGAAGCCAAACCGCACACGTAAGAGATCGTGGCCTACACTTAGCTTCTTAGGTCGGTCCAAATGGGTTTGCAATCTATTTGAAGGAAGTTGTGAATTCCATACGATCGCGAAGGGCTAGAGAGTCAAATTTATTGCTTTGACTCTAGAATAAAAGGAGTTCCTCTGCACTGAGGTCTTATTTTAGAAATCTAGAAATATTATGTAAGGTATCCACAATCACCGAAGAATTAGAACTTATAAACTGTTGGGACTGATCCCTAATTTTGTAGTCCGCATCTCGAGCGTCAAATTGCCAAATAGTGTGTGCTTCCGTTCCAAAAACAATCACCCCATCTTCCAAAAGAATGCCGCAGTCGTAAAAGCTACATGACAGCAAACTTGGTCGTTTCTCCACGACAAAAGGATTGAAGCCGGTAGACACCTCAGAAATGTCTTTTCGGTCATAAAACATTTCCAAAAGCATCGCCGTTATATCCTGATGGATGGTTCGATTGGAAACTTCCTTAACCTCTCGAAAATCAGGATGTCTAATGAGCATAGGAACCCTAATTTGATAGTCGGTATATGCACTGTGGTGGCCTAAAAATCCTTTTTCAAAAAATTCTTCGCCATGGTCGCCTGTAACAATCAAGATTGTATTGTCATAGAGATTTCTCTTCTTTAAGTTGGCCACAATGGACTTAATTAAACTATCTACATAAAAGATCGAATTTCTGTAGCTATTAAATGCAAAAGTTAACTGCTCTTTGTTCCATACTTGCCCCCGATACATCGGCGGGTAGATTGGCAAAAACTTAGCAAAGTCCGGTGGAAAACTATAAGAGGTATGGGTAGATCCGTAGAGCATAAATCCAAAAAAATGTTCGCCTGTGGTCACCTGATCAAGAAAGCCATTAAAGTCATCGGTCATAGCTTGATCTCGTTCCCAAATTTCAGATTGTGCATAGGCATCGTTAATGCTTTTTTCCAAATGAACAAATGCCGTCGAACGAAATTCAGGGCTATTAAGACTGGTTGCAGAGGAAATTTTGAATTTATAGTTTTGCTTTTGCAGAAGGTCGAATAAATGGGGACTTTGTCTCTCAAGTAAAAAATTAGGCCAATAATAGGAATCTATTCCATATAATAACGAAAAAACTCCATGCCTAGTCCCATTTCCACCAGATACGTGCCTATTAAAATAGGTAAAATCCGACTTGTTTTCAAATAAGAATGGGGTGTCTTCACTTGAAAACTTGTCAAATCGCCACCCATCGATGACCACCTCAAGGACGTTATACTTTTTTGGAGTAGGTACCACCGCTAAAGTCTTGGAGAGATAGTTCAACTTGGATTGACCATGGGATGGGAAGGCGGGGGTGGTTTCTGCGTCATTTATAAAACCCAGTTTATTTTTGACATAGAGCGGGAAATAGAAAGGGAAAATTTTTGCCACCATGGTAAGGTGGGTCTCGTTTAAGATATCGGCAGTCGCAAAAACTGTCTTTTCAACAGAAACTAAGAGAAGAAACGCCACGAAAATTGACTTGGGTTTCATTTGGGAAACTTTGAAATCGGAAAATCGATGAGTAGATAGCCTATAGAATAAAACCTGAAGCCCTAAAAGGGCAGCGGAACTCGATAGAATCAAATAGTAAGTAAGTGGAACGAGCCCCATCGACTTGATGCCATCAAGCCCCGAGAGCACATTTACAATAAGACCATTAAAATGGAATCTATAGAATCGATAGATAATATTGTCTATGAGTAGAAAAAAGCTAAGAAATCCTGACACTGTGATTAAAAGACTTGGGCGCAAGAATCGTGTTAAGGAAGACAAATTAAGAAGTCGACCCAAGATGTATAAGAAAAAGGTATAGGTCCCAGCTTGCGCCATGCAAATAACTACTGCATAGAAAATGCTGCTTAGAGCAGAATCTTTGGACTCTGATCCCACAAAGCCAAGGTGCAAAAGAAAGAGTAAGACATAATTGGTTGCATAGAAAAAAAAGTCAGGGTTATTCCTGGCGCGTTGATCGAGTCCGCTTTTGGTATGACCTAGATTTTGATGCATTAAAATAGTTACTCTCTTTCCTAGCACATAGGCTAAACGGCAGTCCCTAATGCCCCCAACCGTAAAATTTGGCCTTGAAGATTGCAATCGTTAATATGGGCATCTTAACCGCCTCATAAGTCACCTAGATTTACACCGCAGAATCCTTAATGAATGAAGGAGTTTTGACTAAGCGCCGAACATGCCCTCCCCTTCGGTAGTTGCTAAAGGCTGTTTTATAGCCTTTGAGGCTGATAGCGGGGCTGTTTTTTGACCGCGAGCGGACCCGAATAAGCGGCCGTTTGGGAGGCGCCAGCAGATTGCTGGCAACTCTCTAGCTGACCCAGAAAAGACGGTTGTTTCCAAGTCTCTTTAAAAACAAAAAGCCGGCTGTTTAGTGCCGGATTTTAGTTTTTTGGGGGAATCAGGAGGGCTTTTCAAAGTGGTGTGCGCTAATTGGAAGCTTTGCAAGACAGGAAGACTAGAGTGTTGTCCTTTTAAGGACGGTTGTCTCCGAAGAGACGGATGGGCTATAAAAGCGAAAAACCAGCCCTGATTCGAACCCCAAAACACGATCCTTTAAAGATCATGGTGAATACTACGCCGCAACGGCCTAGGGTCAATATTTAAGATCACTTAACTATTACTTTATTAACCACCGCGGAAGATTGCTGAATATTTAAATAACCAAGGTGGTGAATTCTTCCTTTTTTAGGGTATGTCCCCCAAATCTCAAAAAAAAACATCACCCAGAAGGCTTTGCTTGCCAAACGGCGGGTCTTTCTTGTATGTTGGCCCAAACCGGGTCCTACCAAGGGTATCCGGATGATCTTTGACATGAAAGGACCTCTTGGATGAATCATCCTGAAGCTTCACAAAAGAAAGCTGTTGAAAGAGTGCTTCGTGCAATCGAAGTCATTAAAGCCGGCGGCATGGTTATTATGGTTGACGACGAAGATCGCGAAAATGAAGGCGATTTAGTTTTTGCAGCCCAAGACTGCACCCCTGCTAAAGTCAACTTCATGGCTAAAGAAGCCCGAGGCCTTATCTGTCTTCCCCTGGCATCAGAATTTATCGAAAGATTAAAACTGCCGCAAATGGGGGACCATTCTAAATTTCATTCCCAATTAGCAACTGCCTTTACCGTGAGTATTGAGGCTAAAACAGGCGTTACTACGGGCATTTCCGCTTCAGATCGCTCCCATACGATCCTTACGGCAATTGCAGACCAGACAACCCCTGAAGATATCCTCGTACCTGGACATATATTCCCCTTAAAGGCCAGAGTAGGTGGGGTATTGGAGCGCGCGGGACATACTGAAGGCAGTGTTGATTTAGCCCGATTAGCCGGCAAAAAAGAAGCCGCGGTTATCTGCGAAATCATCAATGACGACGGGACGATGGCACGTCGAGCGGATCTGGAACAGTTTGCTAAAAAACATGCCTTGGACATCGTGTCCATCGAGGACCTCATTACCTTTAGGCTCATGCATGACAGCCTCGTCGAAGAAGTAGCTCGTCAAGAAGTGAAGACCATTCACGGAGTCTTTCAGGGCGTGTGGTTTCAAAATAAGCAAGACCAACAACTACATTTTGCTCTCCTCAAAGGTAGCAACTTTTCTGAGCAGATCACTCAAGTCCGTGTTCATAGAAAACATCCCATTGCCGACGTTTTTATGGAGCAGGGAGCTTTTGGCAAAATTGATGCGGGTCTTCGCATGCTCAAGGAGTCCGAAAGCGGAGTTTTAGTTTATCTTTGCGGCTCAAGTGGAACTTCACTTATGCAGGAAGAGCTAAACCAGACCATGAATCCCAATTCAAAATCCGTGACGGACCCTAGAATGTATGGAATTGGTGCTCAAATCCTTCGAACCTTGGGTGTTAAAAAAATGTGCTTACATATTTCAGGTAAGAAGCAGATCTGGGGGCTTGGAGCATTTGGGCTTGAAATAGTTTCCTCCAAAGAACTCCTGGATCCCAAGTAAAGCTTGAGCGCAGATCTATATCGATTTCCAATTAGCTGATATTATATATAAAGAGGTACCTATGACGAGCCGCGTTTTGATTTTAACAGCAAAATTCAATGATACCGTTACGAGGTCCCTGGAACTTGGAGCCCGTCAGACCCTGGAGGAAGCTCAGGCCAAAGTGAAATCCCTATGGGTTCCTGGTGCATTTGAGCTACCCGTAGCTGCTCAAAAAGCCGCTAAAACCGGCAATTGGGATGCCATTGTTTGTTTAGGTTGTGTAATCCGCGGTGAAACTCCCCATTTTGACTTAGTCTCTTCCCAAGTGGCTTCAGGGATTATGAAGGTCTCCCTCGATTCTGGCATACCGGTTATTTTTGGCGTTTTAGCGACAGATACCGTCGATCAAGCCATGAATCGATCAGGCTTAAAACTTGGCAACAAAGGCGTGGAATCAGCTCATGCGGCCCTAGCTATGGTCAAAGTTCTTAGGGAGCTCAATTAATGTCAGCAGACCAATTAAGACTAGCACGAGAAAATGCCTTCAAATTTCTCTACCAATGTGATTCGGAAACCTTAAATTATTTTTCTGAACCCCACTTTCAGTCGTTTACCCAACATTTTGAAGCCCCTTCTGATACCAGGGAGCGCTGTCGAATGCTTTGCGAAGGCACCTTAGGAAGGCTAGATTCCATTGATGTCATCATCGGCGAAAATGCAAAACAATGGTCTGTAGGCCGACTCCCTGCTACCGATCGTTGTCTTTTACGGATGGCCATATGGGAACTCTTAGACTCTGAAACCCCTACAAAAGTCATCTTAAATGAAGCCATTGAATTGGCTAAGAAATTTGGCACTGAGGATTCTGCGCGCTTTGTCAATGGACTCTTAGATGCAGCTGCGAAAACCATCCGAAAGTAAGCTTTCTGACCACAATCAAACCGATGAAAGGATAGATATGGAAAACGTAGCTGCAAGTTTAGAACCTAGCCAAGATATTTTGCCAGAACTATCCTTACAGCTTCTGCGAAAAGTAAGTAGCCAAACTGCATTTTTCTGGGTCACTTTCTTTAAAGAAGGCTCTCTAAAAACGTCAGACCTTTCCAAATTCGAATCCATATCAGAATTGATGCAAAATTTGGCTGCCAAGGGACTTTCTGCCGGAAACGAGCCGATACTTTTTTCCCAACAAACCTGCGCCGAACCTTTTCTACTTTTATTGCTTCCCGCCCCCAAGTCACTCACCCACCAAGATTTGGCAGAATATTGCTTAGCTGCTCGCCAGCACATGGAAGGCATTGGCCAAAAGAACGTAGGAATCCATCTCCCCGAGAACTTTCTTGATCCCCTAAAAACTCTCCTTTTTGTTGGAGAAATCCTGCAAAAATCGTATTTCAATCAAAAGATTGAAAAGGCCTTTATTTCCCTGTCAGGTCTTACCGCGCATACATCTCTAAATATATTGTGGAAAATTCAAAACTTCATGAAGAAGAACGGTCTTCCAATTACCCTCTATCACTAGTAATGACATAGCCTGGACGCCATGATACTTTAACAATCATCGGTCCGAGTGCTTGAATCGTTTGGCGGTAGTTATGTCCTTTTTACGTTCTACATTCAAAGTTATATTGCATCCCATATTTATATTTGTGACTTCGCAAATGGTATGGATCTCCATTGCTATTCTATGGGTGCATTGGTTTGTCAATGCAAGAGAAGTCATTGAGGTCATGCGCTCATCTCTACCACTCGCCATAGAATCACATATCACCATTACGGCCTTGGTCGTTGGTTGTATTCTGTTAGGCATGCTTCTAGTCGGCTCCATTTGGATCTTTGTCGTTAGTCAAAGACAAACCGTCTCCCTCCGGCAACAACAAGCCTTTGTTTCAAGTGTCACTCATGAGCTTCGGTCGCCTCTTGCAAGTCTAAAGCTTATGATTGAAACCGCTGAAACCCGTCGGCTGAGTCACGATTTACAAGCTCAAATGCTTTCCATGGCCAAGATCGACATTGAAAGGCTGCTTCGTTTAGTCAATCAAGTCCTACTCTCCTCAAGGCTAGACCGGGGCGTAGAAGATTTTTCTAAAACAGCAGAAATTTTAAACCTCAAAACTATTTTGATTCAATCGACGGAACGCGCGGCATGGCTTGACCCTTCTATCCAAGAAAGAGTGGAAATGAAGTGCGATGATGATATTTTCGTACATGCATCAATCAATGCTTTGATTTTAATTTTTGGCAATATCATTGAAAACGCCGTGAAGTACTCTCCTGCCGGCACGCCCATTAAAATTTCTGTCGAAAAAAATCAAACGTCCATAAGAACCACAATCACCGATCAAGGATTTGGAATTAGAAGTCAAGACATGAAACGAATCTTTAGGCTTTTTCAACGTGGAAATATCGCTATATCCAAAGCTTTGCCCGGAACCGGAGTAGGACTTTTTTTAGTAAAATCAGTTACCAAAATTTTAGGAGGAAAAGTCGAAGTTTCAAGTTTGGGGGAGGGGTTCGGATCTTCCTTTTTAGTAGAAATTCCTTGGAAAGGACCTCTTCATGAATAGTCGGCCCAAAATACTGCTTGTTGAAGACGAACAACATATATCCTTTATGCTACAGTACAATCTGCAAGCTGAAGGCTATGAGATTGTCGCCGCTATGAATGGAAAAACTGCTCTCAATCTCTACCAATCTGAAAAACCTTTCGACGCGATTATTTTAGACGTAAACCTTCCCGAGGTTGATGGGTTTCAAATCCTTGAAAAAATTCGACTTGAAGACACGAGAACGGGAATCCTCATGTTAACAGCTAGAGCATCTGATCAAGATCGGCTAGAAGGACTGACAGGCGGCGCAGATGATTACCTTATAAAACCATTTAACCTTTTAGAACTCATGGCACGAGTCTCCCGAATGATCGAGCGGTCTAAATTATTTAAAGAGCACAAAATTGAAACTAAAAACGTCAGTTTTACGCGCTGGACACTTGACCACGACTCCCTAATGCTTAAAGTTTCTGGGCAAGAGGAGACACAACTTACAGCTCTCGAAGCGGACCTTTTAAAAGAATTTCTTTCCAATAAAGATAAAGTTCTTAGCCGAGAGCATCTTTTGAGAGAGGTTTGGGGACTTAATGGCGACATTGAGTCTCGTACCGTCGACAATTTTATTTTGCGTCTCAGAAAAATTCTTGAAGTTGATCCTTCTCATCCTAAATATTTGATAAGTGTACGTGGGCGGGGCTATAAGCTGACGGATCCAGGAGAACCTAAATGATTAAAACTTTTGAAAAATGGCATGGATGCAAAAATGATTTTATAATTGTGTGGCTTCCTGATCATGAGGGCGAGATTGTTTTAGATTCTCTGAGACGTCAGGCGAAATCTCTTTGCAGTAAAGATGGCACAGGCATTGGCGCTGACGGAATACTCGTTCTTCACCATCGAAACTCTTCAGACCCTATGCCATCGCTTATGTCCATCATTAATGCTGATGGCAGCATGGCAGCAAACTGCGGCAACGGGTTGCGAGTGGCAGCCCTTGCCATACGAAAGAAACATTTGGATTTAGGAATTCCCTCGCCAGATGTGGTAGAAATCAAAGTGATGCAAAGATCTTTTATTTGTCAGTTTTACAAGGGCACACAACCATTTGTGGCCGTCAACATGGGACAGGTAAAACAAAATGAGGAACTTCCTTGGTTTGAAGAGGGAACTCTGGAGCTTAATCAATGGTTAAAGACTGCAAATTTAGTGTCGCTTCATACTCACGCCGTTGACATAGGCAATAAGCATCTTGTTTTAAAGAATTTACCCGCGACGAGCGAAAACCTCGAGTTGGTAGGGCCTCCTCTTCAGAAATTTAAAAGTTGGGATGGCATCAATGTTCATCTAGATGAGGAAGTCCCCATTAAAAAGGAAGACCTCGCACGTGCCATGCAAGATATTGGCGAAACGATTGATGAACTCCACGTAGTTTTTTGCTATGAACGCGGGGTCGGAGCAACTCCTGCTTGTGGTAGCGGAGCTTGTTCGGTGGCAGCAGCAGCTTGGTCCCAGGGCTTTTTAGGTGAGTCCCATTGGATCGCAATCGATATGCCTGGCGGGCGACTATATTGTAAAAAAGATAAACATTCCTTCACCCTAGCGGGGCCAGGAAGATTTGTCTTTGAAGGCAAAATTCAGATATAACCATCTATAAATACAAGAATTTTTATTTATATTTAGATTTGGAAGTGGAGCTGCCGATCCTCAAACTATGGGCTAAGGAAGCCTTAATTTAGAGGATGGTTATGAAAAAAACATTTCCCCCACAAGATTTAGGAAATTTGGTTAGACCCAAAGCAAGACAACTGTCCCTAAATATCATGCTTGAAGATCCGGCCTTTAAGCTCCTACTCACCAATGGCTTAAATGTTAAGGTTCTCTCCCGATCAGGAACGAATCTTGATGCTTTTGCGAAACTTGTGAATGGAGACCTTCAACTCAAAGTCAAGGCCATGCCCAGAGGCTTTGAGTACAAACAAAGCCTAGTGATCGCTTTTTTAACGAAACCTTTTATCACCACACAGGTCGTCATTAGGGAGGCTTTTGGTAATACGCTTATACTCCAGAGTGCACCGACGCGCTTTCATGAAAGGCGTCAATTAGAAAGTCCATGCACGGTATATAGAGTCCCCCAGGCAGTTACATCTAAAATATTGACCGGCGAACTTGTCCTAGAGCGCAATAGTTTCTATTCTGCTGAAAAAGGGGTGACAACCATATGGAATGATAGATTGGTTTACCGTGGAACTGATAAATCAGCTCCCTTTTTTGATATTAAAACACAAACCAACGGTGAGATTGTAACCCTGTCCAAAGGTGGCCTTGGTATCAAGCGTATTCAAGCCAACGAACCACCCCCCATTCTGATTTACCTCCAAACAACTTTGCGTTGGGGAAAAAACAGAATTCAAATTCGATGTTTTGCTGCAGTGAGACAAACTAAACTCAAAGACGGATTTGAAACCCTAAACTGTTGTTTTTTAGAAGAACTACCAAAACTTCCTTCTGAACTTTCCTCTGGGGCTGCAAGCGTGAATCTATCGTTCGCAGATCAGTCCCTGGTTTATGTAAATGGTGATGTGAAAGCCCATGCCCAAGAAGTAAAACTGATGTTGCCTTTTGGAACTCATATATTGAAAGTTGAAAACTCTAAAGGTGAAGAACGGCAATCGGTGCTTAAAATTTCAACTAACTCACCTTCCGAAATAAAGTTTGGTATGGCGTAACTTTTTACTTGCAGAATAAATAGCATTCCTGTATCCCATTCAGACGATATTCGTTAAATGATTTGTGAATAAAAGTTGAAAGAAAACGAACGATAAGTTGATTTGTAATTTTTGTTTTGCTTCGCTCGGATGAGATGGAATAAATGTATCCACATCATTATCCACAGGGCTGCGCACAGGAAACGATGTTATCCACAACCTCTTTCTAGATACAACTCTACCCATCACTCTTCATAAACTTTTTTAGGCACTTTTTGGAAAACCCATAAGTGGTTAAATTTGTTGTTATAAGTTTGTCGCGACACTCCAAAATGAAAACGTAGGCAGCTTGAAGGCCCTAAATAGAGCGCTCCTTTCTTTAAAGATTCCCATCTTGAAGGCACTTTGAAAAAAGATAGCACCCATCTTTGGGTAAAATAATGTAGTCCTGTGGATAACTTCGCACTGCTTAGATTTGCGACTTGCCGATTCCACAAAAAGACCCAGACTCTATCAAAAGCCTGAGCGATTTTGTCTGCAAAAAAAGTATTTCAGAAAATAGAAGTTAAAAAATCTCGGCCTTTAAAATTTGGTCGACAATCTCTGGATTCAGCAGAGTAGAGACATCTCCAAAGTCTTTGGTTTCCGCTTCTGCTATTTTGCGCAAAATGCGGCGCATGATTTTTCCTGATCGAGTTTTTGGCAGCCCAGCCACCACCTGAAAGCGTTCGGGTTTAGCAATAGGTCCAAGTTCACGTGTCACCAAGGTAAGAAGCTCACTTTTTAGCTTATCGCGATCTATACTGGGGTCGGAACAAATCAAAAAGCCATGAATCCCCTGCCCCTTCACCGGATGAGAATACCCAACGACTGCTGATTCCACCACACTAGGATGAAGGTCTAAAGCATCTTCTACCTCTGCGGTGCCTATATTGTGGCCTGAGACAATAATAATATCATCAATCCTGCCTGTAATTCTGTAATTGCCGTGATCATCGCGTTTAGCGCCATCACCCGTAAAATAGTAACCCGGGTAGGCCTTTAAATAAGTGTCTTGATATCTCTGCCAGTCACCAAAAACAGTCCTTGCCATTCCTGGCCATGGTTCTTTGATACACAAAGCTCCTTCCCCGGCTTGCGTCGCAACTTCTTTACCATCACTATTCAAAAGTACCGGCTCCACTCCAGGAAGAGGAAGTGTCGCAAAAGTAGGAAGAGCAGGAGTTACGCCAGCAAGAGTGGAAATCATGATCCCACCTGTCTCGGTTTGCCACCAAGTGTCCACAATCGGCACCCTTGATCGTCCCACATTTTCAAAATACCACTGCCACGCCTCTTCATTAATAGGCTCGCCGACACTCCCCAAAACTTTAAGGGAGTCCAGGGCCACCCCCGTAAAGGGGGTTAGACCAAAAGCTTCCAGAGTACGGATAGCCGTGGGAGCCGTGTAGAAGTGAGTGACCTGGTGACGATCTATAACTTGCCAAAATCTTGAAGCATCTGGCCAAGTCGGAATTCCTTCAAACATCAATGTGGTGGCTCCACTCAAAAGCGGGCCATAAGTGAGATAGGTATGACCCGTGATCCAACCTAGATCGGCAGTACACCAAAAAAGATCCCCTTGTTGGACTTGGAATACATTTCTAAAGGTATATTCCGCATAAACCATATAACCAGCAGTGGTGTGAAGGAGTCCTTTAGGCTTACCGGTCGATCCAGAGGTATAAAGAATAAAAAGTGGATCTTCACCGCTTACTGAAACTGCTTCACAAGAGTCAGACACACCGATGGATGCTTCATGATACCAAACATCGCGAGGTGTCTTCATCGACAGAGCTTCATCCGTATGTTTTATAGCGAGACATGTTTTGACTCTCGGAGACATCATCAAAGCATCGTCAACGATTCCCTTGAGCGGAATGCACTTAGCTCCCCTTGCAGCTCCGCTACTTATAATTATAAATTCAGCTCCTGAATCCTCAATTCTAGCCGACAAAGATTTAGCTGAAAAACCAGCAAACACTACGCAATGGACGGCGCCTATGCGCGCGCAGGCCAAAACACTAAACATGAGCTCTGGAATCATCGCCATATAAATGACTACACGATCCCCTTTCTTGACTCCCAATTTCTTAAGAGTATTAGCAAACACTTCGACTTCACGCTTAAGTTCGCGATAAGTAAAACTTCGACTTGGGGCATCTGGACTGTTGGGCTCCCAAATTAAAGCTGTTTGATTTGCCTTGGAGGCCATATGTCTATCGAGGCAGTTCTCAGAAAGATTCAATAGGGAATCCTCAAACCAAGTCACTTTTTCGCCAAGTTTACCTTGAGAGATCAGCTTGGGAGCTTTGCGCCAAAAAAAAGAGGCCGAGGCTTCCCGCCAAAAGCCATCCCTGTCGGTTCTCGCCATTTTTGTGTACTTATCGTGATCTGCCTGAGTTTTTATATGTATCATAGATACCCATTACATTAAATTTTTTAACGTTCTAATATCACATGGCACTTTGGCTATTTTACCGCTGACACCTTCTGGGATTTCAATGTCAAGGGCATTCGTAGCCAACCAAATTTTGCCTACATAACCATGACTCTTTAAAAAACTAGGAAGCTTCATACTAGTTAAATCATTTCGTTTGAAGTAGAAATCCGAGATAATCACATCGATCTGGGATAGCTCAAGAACTCCGGAAAGCACATCGGAGGCGAGCACGGAAGGATCTTCGTAAGACAAAACCTCGACTTCACTGCCTAAGAACTCATGCCAAGCATTTCTAAAAAATTCTTCATCATCAATGACGACGAGTTTCAAACCAACTCCTTACTCTTAGCCTTAATGATCTGTATCATAACGTCTCTCGTGGCAGGATCCGCTAAAGCAAAGTCAATGGTTGCCGCCAAATATCCAGGTACATTACCAGTATCATAGCGAACCCCATCAAACTTATAAGCCAAAGTGGGATGATCCGCGAGATAGAGCCCTATCGCATCCGTAAGCTGATATTCCCCACCAGCGCCTTTAGAAATGCGCTCCAAACAACCGAAAATGTTACTGTTTAAAATATATCTTCCTGGAGTGGCGAGATTAGTCGGCGCTTCATGGGGCTTAGGCTTTTCCACCATGCCACTCATTTTAAGAAGGCGTTTAGAAGAGTCCAAATAGTCACCAGCCACAATACCATATTTGTAGGTATCTTTCTGGTCTACTTCCATGACGCCAATCACCGAGGCTCCTGGATGGCTATCTAACACATCCAATAGTTGGGCAGTCACCGGTTTAGGATGAAGAACCAAATCATCTGCCAAAATAATTGCAAAACTCTCACCCTCCCCAATAAAGGGCCTTGCGCAAGAAATGGCATGACCTAAACCTAACTGCTCTTTCTGCCGGACCGTGTAGATATCCACCTTAGAGCCTATATTTCGCACTAGATTAAGGTAGTCGAGCTGACCCTTTTTCTCTAGGTAAGCCTCCAATTCAAAGTTGCGATCAAAATAATTTTCGATCATCTCCTTACCACTCGCCGTAATAAAAACGATCTGCTCAATTCCTGAACGAATTGCTTCATCGACAGCGTAGTCAATCATGGGACGATTAATGATCGGCAGCATCTCTTTCGGGGTTTGCTTGGTCGCTGGAAGAAACCTGGTGCCTTTGCCTGCTACGGGGATAATGGCTTTTTTAACACGCATATAAACCTCAATCTATGGAAGACAAAATAGAATCTGTAAGAGCCGAGAAGCTTCCTAGAAAAGATTGAAATCAGCGGCTCGAGATACCGTGAAATCTTGGGCGCCCCCTGGAAACGCCTCCTCATCGGCGACCAATGTAAAATCGTCATGGTCCATCATCCATCCCGCAGGAATCGATCTGTCCCTAGCCAAAATCTTAGTTACCATTAGGGCCTTGCTGCGCCCTGTAGCTATAATAGCAATCTTTTTCGCTTCCAAAAAATGCCCTAAACCATAGGTAACCCCCCACGTACCCTCTGGAATGCCTAAACTATCGCAGGTCCCTTTGGCTAAGGCAACGCATCCGAAAGTAAACTCCGCTGGCACGAAAGGCTCATGAAAAGCCACATGACCATTGATACCTAGGCCTAGTATGGCAAGGTCAGCTACTTGGCGATTTGCTTCGAAGTCGCCTGCTCCCACTTCCGCATCAATCCATACAAACTGATCTTTGTAAGACGGAAGATGCTCCATAAAGAAATTTTTAAAATAACCCCGACGCTCGCCCGCTAGAATATCGTCGACTTGAATGAATTTTAGGCCTTCCAAAAACTTGGGCCTTACCTTCTCCCAATACCTATACAAGGGGATCGGAGTATTTCCAGCTGGGAGAAATACACTTTTTGCGTTCGTTGACGCTACGGCCTTTTCTAGCCAATCATGTAAGGTTCGAGCTGCATGACTGGAATCTTTACAGAGAATCGTTTCCATGTTTCAATATTACCATCTGAAGATTAACTTACGTCCAAGGTATAATACACCATGTCCATTTCGAAAAAAAGACTATTGGTCGTTGCCCATCCCGATGATGAAAGCCTATTCTTTATGGGCGCCCTTATGGACCGAAACCTAGGTCCATGGCACGTCGCTTGCGTAACCGATGGAAATGCAGATGGGGACGGCCTTCGACGTCGAAAGCAATTTGAAAAAGCATGTGACATGCTAAAAGTCGAAAAAAGCCATTGGCTAGGCCTTCCCGATATCTATGAAAAAAGATTAGATCCTGCAACTTTGCAGGCAAAACTATCTGAACTGGATCCCCCCTCAGAAGTCTACACCCATGGCCCTATCGGGGAATATATGCATCCCCATCATCAAGACGTGTGCTTTATAGTTACCAATTTCTATCATCAAAAAATCCAGGTCTATCTGGCCGCCTATAACACTTTTCCTGAAAGAACCTTTCCGCTCACCGCGGCGCAATTTGAGCTAAGAACCAAGATTCTTGCCGACATCTATGGCACAGAAACTATGAGATTCATTAACATGCTTCCCGCTCGTCATGAAGATGGATTTATCAAAGCCGACCAGGACGAGGTGAACGCCATCTACAAATATCTCACTCAACCAGACTTCAAGCTCCCCGTTACTAAAAACTATGAATGGCTTCGCAATTATCTCGAACATAGAAAAAACAACCCTACAGAAAGACCCTTCTAATGAGCTATGAAAACAATGTGGAAGAATTTTTAAAGGTTAAAAACCAGTTTCAGCTAGGAAATCTTCTTACAGAATCTCCTCATCCGACAACTGTAGACCTTTCCTTTCTAACTCAAAATGATATTCCAAAATCCATCCAAACTTTCAAAAAAGTCGATCTCATGGCCTTAGAAATGTTTAAAGAAAGGATTCCACAACTCCAAAAACTTCACCAAGCCGTCCACGACACCCTATCCACGGGCGGAAATATCTATCTTGGCGGTTGCGGCGCGACGGGGCGACTTTCGTTGGTATGTGAGTTTATTTGGCGGTGGAGTCACAAGTCTTCACCACTTAAATACCGAGTTATTGGTTTTATGGCGGGCGGAGACGTCGCGCTCATCGCTTCCATCGAAAAATTTGAAGACTTTCCGGAATATGGCGCAAGACAACTCCGAGAACTAGGTTTCGGCGAGAATGACTTGTTCATTGGTTCAAGCGAAGGAGGAGAAACACCGTTTGTAATCGGAGCCGCTGAAGAAGCTTCAAAGATTTCCAAGCGAAAGCCCTTTTTTATGTACTGCAATCCAGACGAACTTCTGACCGAAAACATCATTCGCTCACGTCAAATCATCCAGAATCCTGCAATCGAAAAAATAAATCTAACCGTGGGCCCCATGGCGATAACTGGAAGCACCCGCATGCAGGCGTCAACCGCCCTCATGTATGGCATTGGCCTTTGCCTCGTCGAGCACGGAAAGAGTTTTTCAAATATTGAAAAAAGAGTTCTGAAATTTATAAAAAAGCTGGAAACCACGCCTCTTAGTTTTCTAGAGTCCTTTATAAAAAAAGAATCCGAAATCTACCAGAAAGGCGAACTCGTTTTCTATGATACGACTTCTGAATTTGGAATTACGATTCTAACCGATACCACCGAGCGCTCCCCGACATTTAGTCTCCATCCTTTCGAGAATAAGCATGATGCCAAAAAAAATCCAAGCCTTTGCTATCTCCTTTTTAATAGTATAGATAATGCAGCAAACGCTTGGCTCGACTTATTACAAAGATCACCGAGAACTTTCCATTGGACAGAAGTCACCGACAGGACAAATCAAGACAGACTCATGGGCTTCGACTTTAGCAGAAACATAGTGGAAGAAAGAGGACTTTGGCATCAAAAGAAGTCTCACTTCTTCTCTATACTTCCCAACGAAAAGGGGATCCAATTTAAGCTAGATGATCAAGCCCACGAGTTAGATATTTCCGATCTTGATTTCCTGGAACAACATCTATTCTTAAAAATCATTCTCAACTGCCTTTCCACTTCCATTATGGGACGAATGTCTCGATATGACGGGAACGTCATGACATGGGTAAGATCCTCAAACTACAAACTGATTGATCGAACCATTCGCTACATAACCATGATATTGAAGCAAAGTCATTTAGAAGTTCCGTACAATGATATCGCTAGAAAAATCTTTGAAATCAAAGACAAAGTCCCAAGCGATCGCCCTTTGGTTGTTGAGGTCGCAAACTATTACAAAAGCCAGCACAAACTCTGAAAAGTAGGCAAAATTTCCTCTCGGAACTCCGGCCCGCATCAATCATAATGGAAACTCGGAGACTGGCTATGGTTGCTGCTATAAATCAGGAAATTTGGACTTCGATCGAGCCGATGGTCAAAGCGCTTCGGCTTTACCACCGTCATCGCGTCGTGGGCATCGACAATTTGCCCAAAAGGGGTAAGTCCCTTTTAGTCGCCAACCATTCACTTGCCACCTATGATATGGCTCTTCTGATCCATGCGATCTACTTCGAGACCGGCAGATTTGTGCGGCCTTTAGTCGACAACCTCTTCTATAAGTTCCCTTTTTTGGGAAAATTTATGGACTCTGTCGGGTGTCAGGCTGGAACCAAAGAAAATGCGCGAAAGCTTTTGGAAGAAAAAAATTTAGTTCTTGTCGCCCCGGGAGGCATGCGGGAAGCACTTCGGCCTTCTTCTGAAAAATATATAACTCTTTGGGACAAAAGGAAGGGGTTTGCCAGACTGGCCATGGAAACTGGGACACCGGTCATTTTAGCGATATGCCCAAGAGCCGACGACCTCTATAAAGTCTACCCCAGTACCCTCACCAAATGGATGTACAAACATTTAAAAATCCCCTTCTTTTTTGCAACTGGCATGGGCGGCACCCCTCTGCCGAGGCCGGTGCGTCTTGTACATTTTCTGAGCGCGCCTATCAGGCCGCCCAAAATGTCCTCAAATCCCCAGGTATTTGAAAAGCAAGTCGCAGACTTTCATGCAAAAGTCTTAAAGATCAGTCTTGATATGTTAAAAAATGGCGGAGAATCCCACTACTGCCTCCCAGCAGCTAGAGCCACCAGGAATCTTTCTAAAGCAAAGCTCAATGTTGACCAAGAACAGGAAATTAGTTCTAAAAAGTTGGCACTTTCCGGAAGTCCACTTTGGAAGGGACCCAACTAAAACTAAGTCAAACAATAACTAACAAAGAGAACGGATACGAAAATCGTCTTTTGCTCAACAGAGTCAATCCTCAAAGTTTCACTTCACATTTTTCTTGCGAATGGCTTCCGCATTTCGCTCTCTAATAGATGAGTCGGCAAGACGTCGATCTACCATATCGGAAAGGATCTTAAAAAGAATCGCATGTTTATCTTCACTCAGCTGAGACCAAGCTAGCCCAGTGCGATCACCTCCTAAAAGAACTCTCGAGGTCCTAGCATAGAAGGGAAGAGAATCACCTAAATTTTTTGGCACATATCCATCATTAGGAATGTAGATTCGAATCTGATCAAACTTGGTAAATTGGGGTGACGAAGGATCCTTAGACAAAAGACAGCCATAGGCACTCAAGTCTTCAATAACACCTGAATAGATCTTCCCAGTGCGTAAATCCGAGTATCTCACCCTCAAATTGACAGGAAATCTCCTTGCACGTCTAGCGGGCAATTTAGGATTGAGCCGCTCATGAACTTTAGTTAATAGATGCTTTTCATTCAAATGCGATAAGTTTAAATAGTCATCACTCTCTTGATAAGGCGCTAAATCCTCATGATACTTAGAGATCAAAGTGGCCTCATCCCTGGTTAAAAACAGAATGGGTGCACCCGTCTGGGCATTTGTCTCTTTGAAAAGCTTAAGAAGAGGCATGATTTTATCGGGGGGAGCAAATCCATCACTTACAATCAGAAGGTTTACTTGCTTGGAAACAAGCTTCTCCAAATCTTCAATAGAGGGCACGGGATAGACGGTCATGATGGGAAAATTTAAGTTAACAAACTGTTCTATCTTAATATTTATACCCTTATCTACGTCACTACCAAAAGCGACAAACACGTAGTTTCGCCGTTTTTTCCTTGGAGCTTGTAAGTGCTCCAACATGCTTTTCTTGTCAGCATTTTTAATGACCTCTTCTATAGAGTTCTCAATATTTGTTGCCGACATCACATTCCCTTTCTATTGGTCATCGACTGTTCTCGCGCCAAAGCCCACATTCTACGACCAAAACTTTGATATTGATTCCCATAGCCCCATTCGAACCATTCGTTGACCTTACGAAGTGCTAAGTCGGACTCGAGGGGGTCCTTTAAAATCATCGAACGCTTAAGATCACTGAGAGACCTTAAATAATGCAGTTCAGAAAAAAATTCGTAGGAAGGCCCCTTGCCAGAAACGAGCAGAATATCTGCCACCGATGCATCTAAAGATTTAAAATCATCCACACTCTTGGCCGACTCAATGGTCTTCAGCGCCGTAATTTTAGCGTTTAACCAACGGGCTGTAGGATAATGTCCCAAGGTTTCCAAATCAGCAGATATCAGGCCTTTTTCCACAAAGAGCTTTTCAGCCCGCAGATAAGCCAAAGGAGCCCAGTCCGGATGATCGTTAGTTACTAACTCTGCTGTTTTTTCAGCACCCGCATAATCTCGAGACAAGACCTGATTCTTCCATGTTGCAAGTAAGTCAGGATAGAATTTGAGCGTGCTCAAATCCAAAGACTCGCCAGACTCCAAACTCAATTCAATTTTTTTAAGATGTTCGCCAGCATCCAGTTCTATTTTCGTAGATTTCACCGCGACGACACCAGGAAGTTTTCCTACTCGTAATCCATCTTGATAAATAGATGCTGAAATCTCTGGATTATGACTCAATACAAGGGCTGATCCGCGGGCCAAGGAAACAGGAAGATCCCCCTGGGGCGAGGATATATAGTTTCTATAGAACTTGTAGCCTTCATTGACTATTTCTAAAGTCTTACTTGTCAAAGAAGGGACTAACATGTTCCCATTCTCCCTACTTTTTCCTAGAAATAGGCCGTCCCTGTAGAGGCGAGCGCCGCTTAACGGTTTTCCTTCGAGGTTTACCAGCTTAACTTCAGTATCTGGTGACGACTTAGAGTCATTTTTAATGTCATCAGGCTTCAGGTTACGACTGTTCCAATAGGCACGCTCAAAGCTATGGACAAAACATGCTGCTATCCGGTTGTCACACGTTCCAAGACTGGCTCCCATAACATCGGCCTTGGCATTTAAAAAAAGAACCTCTAGAGAAAGATCTTTAGAAGAAACATTCTCAGCAGATGTGGCATTTTTAACGAATGTCAGAACGACACTTGGTGAATCGTTTTCATCAGCACGGGGCTGTCTAAAACCATGCTTTTTAAGAACTAACGGAATACTATTTGCGATTTCCGAATAGGCATGATCCAAAGACCCTTCAAAGTCGCCTGCAAAACGCATCTTTTCCACCTTAAGAGGTGATAAATCGCGAGTAAAACGCGTTTGGATGGTTGTAATGCCACTTCCAGAGAAGACGATCTTTTGAGGTTTCGAGGAACACTGCTCAGCACATTCCAGATAGAGCTCATCCGTATCGTGATCTAAGACGACAAAGCTTGCTCCCACGCCCCTCACCACTTCCATTCCTTTGGCTGTGACTTTCCAGGACTCATCACCTGCCGCAACGAACAAATCGCGACTAAACCCCCGCTCCAGTCTTAAATAATGGGTCCCCTGCCCTCTTGGTCTCACAATCTGCGACTTGAATCCCTCATGAGTCACTAACAGATGATTTGTCTGAGGGGGAGTCTCTACGGAGCACCGCCCACGGCTATTTGTGGAACAAATTTCTTTAGGTTCCTTGAGCCCCACCCAGAACTTCCCGCCTTCCTGAGCACGGCTTTGAGAATGAAGGTAGAACGTGGAAGTCTGCATAGCTTTCTCAGCGGTACCTTCGGGAGGGACCTCTACCTGTTTGTGGTTAGCAAATACCCTACTTCTGGTTTGGTCCAACCAAGGCATCATCGGAGGTAGGGAGGATGTGTATTTCGTATAGTTCTTGCGCCAAATTTCGAAGGGATCTTCAGCCGCCTCTGCCGCCCTTTCTGAAGGCGCTTCTCCCAGCCTTTCTCCCAGCCTTTCTCCCAGCCTTTCTCGCAGCCTTTCTCCCAGAGCATCTCCCAGAGCATCTCCCAGAGCTTCTGCCGGCGATTTGGAAAGACCGACGGCATGACTTTCTAACTTGGATCCGTTGTCTCCAATTGCATTCCCCGACAGTTTAGGTACAGAAAATAGATCTGCAACTTTCTTTATGGCGTCGCCATTTGCCACAAATTCAGCTTCCCAAGAAGAGAAGTAAATACCATTTTTCTCGACATCAATGGAAATCTTGTGTTTAGAGTTGGCCTCAAATTGCATCCGCCCACGCCAAATCCCTTGCGCGTTGCTCACTCCTATGGGGCGCTGGTCTATGGAAATCTGCGCTGATGAAACGACGCCTATTCCCTGAGACTTTACTAAAACTTCAATACTCTGTGTCACTTTAGGTCGGCTACAACCGACGAGCAAAACGACCACAAAAGCTAAAAATCTCATCTTTAGCCACCTTTAGAAAGTTGTCCCATTTCGCCGCTGACGGTTGGTAGATCAATCGGATAACTCGACCTGTTACCTGATTCATCAGAGATTCCAATAGTTACTTTTCTCAATTCACTTTTTTTGGCTGTTCCCGCTTTGAGCGTTAGAAACTTAGCTGTGAAATTTCTGACGCGATACCGCTCACCTGCTTGAGTATCCCTAATCATGCCTGAATCGTCGACCTCAACACTCTTAGGCGAAGTAAAAAAAACTTTTTTCCCGTCGTTGTCAAATTCCCCAACAACCCAGAGATGGCCTGAGAGCTGGGTGTTAGCCGGAATGCTTCTAAGCTCAAACCGAACAAGGTAGCTACCGTCTTTTTGCTCTATTTTTGCATTGCTGATTTTAGGAAAATTGCCACTTTTTTTGTTTGCAGCACTCGGTGAATTATGGATTGTCAAAGATTCGGAATCCGCATTTGAAGCAGATGCCTCCTTACCAACGTCTTGTAAAGCAACTTTCTCTTTCCTCAGAGAGAGCTCAGGAGAGATTCCGCCTTGAGTGTCATTTTTTGCGCCAGAATTCGCTTTGTTTTCAGGTAAAGTCTGTGATGAATTAGGAATCTTCTTCGCCTGCAACAAATCAGATTCTACATTTTTAGATTCGTTAGACGCGTGCAAATTGCTGGCTGCATCTGCACTAATCTCACTTTTCGAACCATTTACAAAATCTGCCGTTTTAGCTGCCATTTTTTGCGACAACTTAAATTTTTCTGTTGGCAAATTCTCGGGCGCTATGGCGGTATTTACGGCAGAACTGCCTGAATTACCTCCACTTTCTGGATAGGCCTTTGCATAAGCGCCTTCATATCGCGTCTGATAGTCGAAAAGAGACTTCCTCAAGTCCTTATTCTCGGAGGAAAGCATTTGAATTTTCAAAGCTCTGTCGGATGCCCCAATAATACCAATGACCGCTAACACTGTAAAAGCCGCAAAAAAGGCTGTAAAAAGCGCTGCTGACCTTAAGGACAACTGAATGGATCTGCTTTTTGCGGAATCCAAAAAATAGACGATATTAAGTTTCCGCTTTTTGAGGGGCACAGATCTTCGAGACGGCTTGTTAGTCATGTCACTTTTCCCATATGTCTGATATAATCCTGCCTGTAATTTTAGCACAGTTAGCTCACTCGAGGTATGATTTGACGCAACAAACTATTACCCTAGGAATCATTAGAACCTCGAGCATCGGAGATGTGGTTCTTTCGACGTCTGCCATAGACTATTTGCGGCAAATTGAAGCCTCATCTCCCCATTTAAACTTTAAAATTTACTTTATTTCAAAAAAACCATGCCTTGACCTTTTAAAATCAGCCCTTTCCCAAGTGGAAGTTCTCGATATGGAGGCGGACGAGCCCCGCATCAAGGATGCTAATTTCCTGAAAAGTTTGGATATTTTGATTGATTTGCAAGACAATCCAAGATCTCAATGGCTCGCTCGCTATTATAGTAAAGTAACGGGAAGATCAGCGATCAAGTCCAAGAAGTTTCGGTGGCAGCGGGCTTTTTTAGTTTTAAAAGCTCGCTGGTATGGAAGATCGAGAGTACTTTCCGATCTCGACCTCAAACCCATCGCATTCCAGTATCATACTGTCGTTCAAACCATCGCACAATCTTTGGAAGAATTCGGGCTCAATCTTCGTTCGATCAAGGCAGTTGAAGCCTTGGAAAAGGCTCGTCCCTCACTAAGAACTCATACCGAGTTCATGTCGCAAATTTCTTTAGAGACTGGCAGCTGGATCGCCATAGGACCTGGCGCCTCATTTGCCACTAAGAAATATCCCGAGCAAGAATTTCGAGACGTTTTAAAAATGTTTGCCGCTCGTCTTTCCTCTGATCGGATACCCAACCTCGTTTTTTTAGGGGACATGAACGATCAAATAGCGGCAGACAAAATCTTGTCATCGTTGACTTGGCCCGAAAAAACCCTAAATCTATGCGGTAAAACAACGCTTCCAGAAACCATGCTCGTCCTATCACAAGTGCGCCTCATATTATGTAGTGATACGTCCCTCGTTCATATTGCCGAGGCCGTCAGCACTCCAGCAGGCGTGATCTTTGGACCTACCACGGAAGCTTTTGGCTTTATGCCTTTTTCCCATGAGAGTCAGGCATTTTCTGCTCCGTTGGGGTGTCGTCCCTGCTCGAAACATGGCCGCACATCATGTCGCTATAACGATAAGGCCTGCTTTACAAGTATACCAAAAAACCTCATAGTAGATTGGATGTTGCATCGTCTCAAGGCACCTCGAAACCAAAACGCTACGCCATTTAGGGAAGGCCACGAACGTTGAAACCAAGGCTCTGGAAGTGGATAACTTATGGATCAAGCTGCCTGGTAACGATAGGTTGGGGCCTGCTGTGGGTCCTGTCAAAGATGGGCTCCCAAAAAGCTCAGAACTGGCTTTCGCCTAGACAAGATCAAAAGGCGACAATGCGCGTACTCACAGAAGTAAAGTCAGTGGGACGACCTGTTGTGCTTGCTTTTGCAAGTTCTGCCGGAGAATATGAACAAATTCTACCCGTGATCCATCAACTTATCTCTGAAGGCTGGTCGGCTTTAGTATGTTTTTTTAGTCCCTCTGGGATCAAATTTGCTCAAGCAAGAAAAGATGAGATTCCCTATGTTGCTTCTCCTATAGATACCATTTGGCATGTAAATTCATTTTTCGAAACTTTAAAGCCAGATATTGTCTTGGTTTCCAAGCAAGAACTTTGGCCTTGTTTTCTCTGGGTAGCCTCGGAAAAATCCAGTCTATTTTTAGTCGATGCTTCGGTAAGCGAAAGAATGTTAAAAAGAAATTCGCTGGTTTTATCCCCCAAATTCCTTTCTATGTATAGCCTTTTTCATGGCATTTTTTGCGTTTCCCAGAAAGATTACGACTGGTTTGTCCAGTTTGGTTTGTCTCCTAAAAAATTAGACATCACGGGAGATACGAAATTTGATCGCGCTCATGAAAGACATCAAAGTTCCAAAGAAAAACGAGCGTCAATCTGTGAAGATTGGAAGAGGTGTTTTGGCGATCATCCAACGATCGTTGTAGGTTCCGCTTGGCCAGAAGACGTTGTTTTAGTCATGAGTGCCCTAAAATTTCTAAAGCAAGAGATTTCGGTCGCCCTAGTTCCCCACGACACGTCTCCTGAAATGTGCCTAGAACTAGCCAAAATCGTACAGAGATTTGGCTATGGCTTCCAAATGTATTCCAAGCGACATTTAGCCCCCCTCCCTATGCAAGATGGTAAGGATGTCATCATCGTCGACCAACTGGGACTTCTTTTTGAAATGTATGACTTAGCCTCATGGGCCTGGGTGGGAGGCGCTCTGCACCATCAAGTTCATAATGTCCTCGAGCCAGCCATTCGTGGTACCCCTACTGCCTTTGGCTTGAGATTCACGAATAGCCAGGAGGCTCGAGACCTTGTCGCTGAGGGAGTTGCCTTTGCTACAAACGACGCAAATCAGCTTGCCCATTGGATCCGTTCCACACCGGCAAAGTCGGATGAAAACTTGCTAAAGACAATGCAAAACAAAATAGGTGCCTCAGAACGCATTCATGAAATCCTATATGACGTAAAAATCCGAAAAATGAACCACAATTACCTCCAAAAATTGCGCTAGTGAAAACATGAGAGAAGGTAGTACAAAAGGTATGAGAGAAGATATGACATCAAAGAAAATAATCATCAACTCAAACTCCTATGAAACACGCATAGCTCTTGTGGAAGACTCACGGCTGAGTGAGCTTTACATTGAGGAATGTGAAAAAATAGGAATTGTCTCAAATGTCTATAAAGGAGTGGTGTCGCGAATTCTTCCGGGAATGAACTCTGCATTTATCAACATCGGACTTTCCAAGACGGGATTTTTGTTTGGCGGCGATGTCCTTGATGTGAGTGCCATTCAATTATTTGACGAATCCAACTTGGATCATACAGATGCCAAACCCAAAAACTCGACTCCCATTGAAAAAATTCTATCTGAAGGTCAGCACATTATTGTCCAAGTCGCCAAGGAGGCTTTAGGCTCCAAAGGACCGCGATTAACCCAAGTTGTCACCGTTCCTGGGCGTTATCTCGTTTTGCTACCTAACTTTAGGCATGTAGGTATTTCTAGGCGCATCGAAGCTGGGCCAGAGCGAGACAGACTCAGACAAATCGTTTGCTCGCTCGAGCGAGAAAACCTCGGTGTGATCGTCAGAACGGCGGCAGTCGGTGCCGATGAGGAACAGTTAAAAGACGATTTGGCGCAATTGATTCAAACGTGGAAAGGTGTACAGCATGGAATGTCTCACGTTGAAGCTCCTGGCATTCTCTACCAAGACCTGAAACTGTCCCAGAAGTTGATTCGAGACATTTATTCTGAAGATGTGACCGAGATTCTTTGTGATGACCTTGACTCCTTTTTAGGGCTTAAGGAATTCCTAAATCAAAACATTCCTTATGCAGCTATGAAACTAAAGCACTATATAGGGACCAAGCCCATTTTTGATGAATTCGGCCTAGAACTGGATTTGGCCCGCGCCCTCTCCGGTCGAGTTGCTTTACCCTCTGGGGGATATCTGATCCTTGAGCAAACGGAAGCTCTTACGTCTGTGGATGTCAACACAGGGAAGTTTGTCGGCCGGCAAAACGCTCGCAGCACAATCTTGCAAACCAATTTAGAAGCTACGGTCCTGTTGGTGGAACAATTAAGAGTGAGAAATATTGGTGGAATCATAATCGTAGACTTTATTGATATGGAAGACCCTGTCGACCGGGAGATCATTTACAATAAACTTTTAGAGGAACTCAAAAAAGACCGCGCCAGAACGAATGTCCTACGCATATCAGAGCTAGGATTGGTGCAAATGACTAGAAAGAGAACCTCGGAATCCCTAGAGCGCCGTTTTATGGAACCTTGCCCTCGCTGCGACGGTTCAGGAAGCGTAAAAACTAGCAAGTTTGAAGCCCTGGAACTGATTCGAGAAATCGTCAGAATTTCTCTACTGCATTCTAAAATGGACATTCAAGTAAAAGCACGAAAAGACATCATTCACTCGATTCAAAATGAACTGTCAGATGTATTTAAGATACTCGTGCTGGATAAAAAAATCCAAGTTCATTTTGAACCTGGATTTCTATCAAATGAAGATTTGAGACAGCCCGTCTTTGACGTCAACTGAAATGGCAACTATTTCGAAGTTGCAGATTTAATCTTAACACCCGTCGCTTCAATGGCTTCAGGTACAAAATAAATCGTGGATTTCGCAACAAAGCCTGGCTGAACGGGAGTTACTTTTACTTTTCCGCTCGCTACTTTCGAAGCTATGGCGCCCGTACCTTTTGCATCCACAACGACAACCATCATGTTGGCGTCGACTTTAAGGACTGTCCCACGAACTTCGTCTTCCTTAGGCTCACGAGGAGGAATGCCTTTAGCTCTAATACCCGTATCGGAGGAGCTTCCCTCCATGGCGATTTCTTCCGTCGCGCTTGCCTTTATTTTGGTCTGAGACACGGCCTTCAGAAAATCAGCTTCTTTACCCTTGAACTCCACTAAAGTAGCTGCTTCAGAACCAGAAACTTTAACACTCCACTTGGCGCCCAACTGCTTCTCTAAAGAGGCTTTTACCGAAGTAAAACTAGCCATCGCAGAGCTACCATCGATTTTTTTTGTAGCATCTAGGACAAATTCCATTTTGCCTGCGCCTGCAGATTTATAAGACTTGGCAAGATCCCCATCAAATTTTCCACCCTTACCTGCAACGATGAGGTAAGATCCTGCAAAAGCTGATTGAGCGCACAAACATAGCGCCACGAATAAGACTCGAATAGATTTCATAATTACTCCGTAAGAGGGTTGATCATATAGGATACTACTTTCCAAGTCTCGAGACCAGAGGTCTGAGCAGCATCCACCAGAAGTTTTTTATTTTCCAACGCTCGCATGCCTTTGGGAATCTTTAGAAAGGTATAAGATTTTCCATCTTCACCTTGCAAGACCCAATTTGCATTGGATTTTTTAAGCGTCCCGAGAAGCACGGGTTCTCCGCGAGAAGACTTCAAAACCTCTATTTTAGAAACCTCAATGCATTTTTTTTGTTCATTTTTAGTTCCTTCCACAGAAATCATGTAGCCAGATAGCTTCTTGGCTAGTTCGCCTTTTTCCGCAGGACATAGATCTAATCCATCTCCTAGATTTGCAACCGTTTGTCCTGACGATCCCACATTCTTGACAAATCCTTCTTTTTTAAGAGACCCAGAAAATCCTGACTGACTGACCCCCAAAAAAAGCAAACCTGAACTCAAAAGTCTTAAAAATGCCGTCGATATCATTTAATCCTCACTAATGTAAGTCCCGCGTTAGCTACATTTGAACTCAGCTCAAGTTTTTTTGTGCCTGACTGGGTCCATAGAAAACCATTAAGTGCATAATAAGGGGAGTCAAAGTCATCTTGAGCAAGAGGGCTTAAGGTAGAAACGTCATAAGCAAAGCGGTGCCCTATGTCCACCTTTTCGCCGCTGATCGAAGTCAATGAGAACGGTGTTTTTAATGTCCACCTTTCCGAGGCTGCCTTTACAGATGACTTATCTAAAACGACAGTTGCTGCAAAATCGCCCATCAACTGCGGAATCTTAAACCCAGTCACAGCTTCTATATTGGCTGGTCCGATACTTGGGGATTTTATGAGATCCCGAAGCAAATTGATCCCATTTCCACTTGCGGTGGTCGCGCTTGCGGTAGCGGCAGAAAGACCACCAAACATGTCGGTCAAATAGTACATAAAAGAATGGGCACCACCGCGAGCTTGGGGCTGGCTAAAACCAGCAACCCAGTTGTTAAGTACCGGATAAGTGCTATCTATCGCAGCTCCAATAAAAGACGAAGTCCATCCGGTTTCCACTTTGGCAGAGTTTCCAAAGATATCTTCCATCACGTGGGCTATCCCCTCGTCGATAGCGACTGTTTCGAGCGTCTTTTTGTTTACAACAATTTTATAATAATAAGAAATTCCGTGGTAGATCTCATGGGCTATCGTACCCAGCGTGTCGATGCGACTTGTGGTTTGATTGATTTGAGATGTGTTAATAATGATGACCGGATGCTTATTCGCGGCACTAGGATCTCTGACAAACGCTCCCAATGTCGTAGCCAAACTTGGAGTGGCGCTCGCGTTCATTAAAACAATCCAAGGTATCGGTTTAAATCCATCTACAGCTGCCTGAGCACCAAAAATTTCCTCATACCTAGAGACAATGGAATTTGACCAAGCTAAAACGTCATCGCTAGACACCGACCCTGAAATTTGGTCCTGCACCATCACGCAAACATTTAATCTTTCCAATCTACTTGTGGGATTAATTTTGCCACCAAAAGCTCCTAAATCAAGCTCTCCTGGAGGACAGACTAGTTCTGGAGAGGTCAATGGGAGACTGGGAATCGATCCCGCTTTTTTCTGCTCACTTTTAAAGTAATCCCATAAAGATACGTTTCCTGTCAAAAATTGAGCCGAAGCGGCTTCATCATAGGCGCGAATAAGGCCCCAAATAGGATCTCGGTCAGTAGCCGATCTCGTATAGCGATTGGCGATAAGTCGTCTCATATAATTTAGGTCGACGAACTCAGGGGCGAAATTTTTTGAAGTCAAAGAAAGTTTGGAACTGTTTTCCATGACTACTTTATCGCCTGACTCTCCACCATCGTTTCGAGTGGCTGTATCACCTAGTGTAAATGAAACCCCAACATAGTCCCCATCTGGCAAGGTAGGTGCCATGGTGGCACCGGTAAATGTCACGGCACAACCAACTGTGGAAAGATCACAATTAGGCGTTTCCGCTACTTGGACATCTTTAGGAACCGATTTTGTTTCTTCTTTTTTCTTCCCACAGGAAAACTGAAACAAGGTGCTTAAGCACAGAGCCAAGGGCCAAAAATTTTTTCTTAACATTAAAGTTCAACCTCATTTTTTGGTACTGGTGGATTCGTCACGGCTATTTTACTTGGCTTTGCGGGGGAAGTCTTGCCATTTCCACCAAACTGCTGCTCTAAAGACTTTCTAATTTCTGGAGGGAGCTGATCCGCAGAGATAGATTTACTCGGATCTGAGCCAGCTTCTACACTCTTAGGGGCTCCTGGCTTCCCATTTTGCGCAGGGACTTGAGAGTTGTTCCCACGGGATTCACCGCCCAATTTAGCCTCCGAAGGTGCCCCTATGGGAGCGTCGCCTTCTGCCACAATGCCCGCAGGCTTATCTAGATTTTGCGCGGCCGGTGTCTCGCCAGCGCCATCTATGCCTCCATTAGGTTCATTGTCTCCCGATGGATTCTTTTTTAATTCAATGGCAGCATTCACTTCTCGGACTTTAGCTGAGGTAAACCCAGTGGCACCAACCGCTTGAATTTTGTCAAAGGGCACAGCTCCAACTGTTGTATAGACGTTCTGTCCGGCGTCTCCTAGATCAACGCCGGTAACTTGCACTTTTGAGGAAAGCTTGAGATCGACGGACTCGCCGTTTCCGTTTTTCGCGCTGATATCAAACGTATACTTACCATCTCCCAAGGACTTACCGGTATTATCTTTTCCGTCCCAAGCAATCCGGTGCTCACCCTGCTCCAGGGCTCCAAGCTCCCTTTCTGCGACGATTTTCCCAAAAGAATCTTTAACGGTTAAAGTCGCCCTTCCCAAGGCCATAGGACTTGAGAGGAATACATCATTGGTTTTTCCCTGATCCATTCTGACATCGCCGCCCGAAATGGACAGCTCCTTGCCTATGTAGTTTACATACTGCATGGCACGGCCCGAGTTTTGTGCAGCCATCATTTTCTCAAGGGTGGTATTGACGTTAAGCATTTGCTCTAAGCCATTGAATTGCGCCAGCTGAGACGCCATCTGCGTCCCATCCTGCGGATTGAGCGGGTCTTGCGCTTGAAGTTGGGTTACGAACAACTTTAAAAAATCATTCTTATCTAAATTATTCTTTGGTGCGTCTTTTTGTTTCGTTTGACGATTTAGTTTTTCGAGAAAATCTTCATAGTTTTTAGCCCCAGAAAGATCTCCTTTCGCATCTGATTCACGCTTCTTTTTTTCTTCAAAATTCGAGTTCATCAAAATAGATTTAAAATCGGTATTGGTTGCTTCATTCTTGACAATGCCTGTGGGGTTAGATATTTTTTGAGCACTTAAATCCTGACGATTAGCTCCAACTGGCAGCCCTACAGCTCTTTGTACTAGTGCATTAGCCATAGCTTATACCCTCACCAAAAGTTTGCCTAAGTCATTACGCATTCTCTCCCCAACTTTAGAAAAGCCGGTTTCTTGAATTTCTTGGATTTGATTTTTTGAGTTTTCTCTAAAAGGATTTTGCCGGCTACCTGACCCAGAGTTGAAATCCATAAAGCCATTGGTCTGGTTTTGCTTTTGGCCTTCATGGGACCCTGAGAATGTCTGACGACCTAGGTCAACTTCCGTGAGTTTTAGATTTCGAGATGTAAGCGAATCTTGAAGTCTAGATATCTCGCTAGAAATAAGGTCACGCATGGAATCGTTTTGAGTTGACACTTTGAGACTTACCTCATTTTCCACCACTCTTATAGCGAGAGAAACAGGATTTTCGCCCCCCATTTCTATACGCATCGATCCGCCATTTTTGTCTAAATGCATTTGTGCTTTATCAATCATGTCACGTACACTTGAGGCCTGTGAGATATTTCCTGAAGGCGCCTGCTCCACAAGGCCTTGAAATTTACTTTTCCCGGCTTCTACGTGACTCATTTGGTGAGAATGATTTGGAACTTGAGAATCATCTATCAACTCTCGCTCATCACCCTTTGAGAACAAATCAGAACGCTGGTCTCTATCAGAGCTAAACTGAGAGTTTCTTTCCTCGGATAGACTTACCCCCAAACTAGTAAGGGCCTCATCAGCAAAGAAAGATCTATCATTTAGAGCTAAATCGGATGAAAAATCAGCTGAATCATCAACTTTAAGATTTTTTCTCTCAAAAAGCGAAGGACCTTTCAAGTCTGGAGCGCCTTCTTGAATGCGAAGTCTTAAAACTTCCCCCGTAAGATCGCGATTCATTGCGAGGTCCTGTATGGACGCTGTTTGAGGAGTCAAGGGCGAGATTTTAGAGTCTAAACTCAATTTTTGAATATCTTCCATCTGAAGACTCATCGCATCATAAGGGTCAATTGAGCTGCGCTCAACTCTGGCGAATTGAGATCTATCTATGACGTCTTCCCCTTTTGCTAGAGGATTACTCAAAAAGTCTGATCTTGAGCTGGACGCACTGGAAAGCGTCTGATTTCCAAGCTGATTTTCCATCAATAGGGCGAAGTTGGGATCTTCGTTTTCACTTGCAGCATTATAGCTTGCACTCTCAGGGGCTGAAGCCCCGCCAGTCGCAAATTGTGGAGTCACGCCGGAAAGATCTACGCCACTAGCCTTGCGAGCTGCTTCGGAAACTCGAAGCAAATCATCCTTAGTTCTGATGATGGGACGACCAGAGACCGCTGGAACATCGCTTTCAATTGGCAATGATGATTTTTTTAATCCGTTAATAATGCCGCTGAGACCTTCCATAGGTCCGCGTTCTCTTATTCTTAGAAGTTCTGAACTGATTTTCTGAGTATCAATTCCCAGGGCCATGAACAAATCTTTAGGTGTCAGGGCTACCATAGGATCAACACCCATCTCTTTAGCACGATCCAAAACCTCATCAGAGAGATCTAAGCTGTTCGATAGACTTTCCAAAGATTGCGGAGTACTTAGATACTGCGGGAGATCTTCCCCTAGAGCTCTGACCACAAAAGGACTCGTCACGATAAGTTCCGGTACAGACTCTAATGGCACAGAAGAAGGCTTTCCCGATAGAATTCCTAATATAGGGGATGCTATTTGTGGATCTTGCCCCTCACTTTTCATTTGTGCAGCGATTTTTCGCAAAGCTGTTTTTGCAGAACTAGAATCCGCCTGCTCTTTTGAAGTAGCATCTTTAGGTTGAGCACGATCAGTTTTTTTCGAAGCTTCTACGTCGCGAGAGCCATTGGAATCTTCCCCTGACGAGGCTTCTAAATTTGTATCATCTTCTAACTGTGACTTAGGCGATTTTTTAGATGGCTTCTGTGCTGTGCGAGCAGACGCACTAGAGCTTTCAGATGCGCTTTCATTTTTCGAAGTATCACGTGCCTTGCTGGTACTTTTGGGGGCAGGAGTTGATTCATTTAAAAGCTCTTTTGAAAAGGCTCTTGAACTCTCCTGACTTGCTGCACCCGACTTGTTTTTGGGAACGGAAGAGTTCTTGTCTGGAGCAGTCGAGCGTCCTCCAATAGGCATGTTATCCATAGTGCCTCCGATAGTTCTTAAATAACTACACTTTGAGGTACTATGCTCTTTCCCTATACTTTTGCCTATGGCAAGTAATGCCCACCTAATAAGCCGCTACTAGACGTCTAAGTTCGGCATAAAGTTAGGTTTCTTTATAGGCAAAAATTACCGTGTCAATGCTGGCTTATCTTTTAGGTCTTGGGAGGGTTGAGATAAAAATCTATGAGCATGGTTTTGAGCATCAATGGCTTGTCAACATGAAGCTCATGACCACCATCTGGAACCAAACGACACATACTGCCAGGAATTAAATTTCCTAATATTTTGGAATTCAAATTGGGAACGAAAACATCATTTCCCCCACAAATCATCAAAGTAGGAACTCGGATTGATCTAAGACTCAGAGGATTTGAAAACCGAATCGCCGCACCCAACTGTTTGATGGTCTGCACAATGGGGCGACCGTGCTGGCGTTCTATCATGCGCCATCGATCCACAGTTGATCTACGATTGGAAAGACCTAACTCATGACCTAAAAGCAGATAAGATAGATCTAAATGCATATCACTTTTTGTAATTCGCGACAAAATCGGATTGTTTTCTTTTATGAGCTTTTTAAGAAAGCCTTTTTGAAACAAATGTTGATAAGAGGAAATACGGTCGGCAATACCGCCTTTAGCCATCGTCGCGATGGCCTTTGGGCTTATTCTTAGTCGTGGCAGACCGCCCACACTTGAATTCACACACACTATTTTTGTATAGATATCTGGTTCCCTTAAAGCCAGCGTCAAAGCAATCATGCCGCCCAAGGAAAAACCATAGACAAAAACTTCTGTAAGATCTTCAGCTTCAGTAATGTCTCTAACATCTTGCGCCAAAAGATCTACTGTAAGATTCCAGTTCAAGGGCGCCCTGCTTTCACCAATGCCACGTGGATCATAGGTGATCACGGTAAATCGATCGGCTAGTAATTGATCAAAGCCAACCCAATGGGAGGCTGAGCGACCTAAACCGTTAACTAATATTAAAGCCGGACCTTGGCCTATTACCGTATAAGCAATTCCCGACTGTGTTAGTTTTGAAGAGGATTTAGGAACGGTCATGTCTGTTTAGCTCTTTGGAAATGGTGTGACTTTAAGTGACTACCGCTACTTGAAACTTACGCACTCTTGCGCATGCAAGCTTGCAGTTCATTTCCCAATTCTTCGATGCTGGTTGAACCGATGGAAAGTTTCCAAAGATCCAGAGCCGTCATCTCCCTGGGCGTAGATTTGGGCCTAGCTGGCCCTATTTTTATTAAATTTCTAAAGCCCATGATGCATTTAAGTTTTTACCAAAAAAAATTCTCCCTATTATGAGTCAGTAAGAAGAGCACATTTCAAATCTAGATCTGCTTTCCCCATGAAAATTTGTGGTTTTTAAGCATTTCAGAGGCGTTTGGATCTTAGGTTGCAATACTTTTATACTGGCTCGATTGGTAGCTTGATATAAAAAATTTGTTTGAATACCGCCGGTGACAAAAACCATACATATGCATTGTTTTGCCGTCAAGTGATTTTTATGTTCTTTTGAGCTCTTTTTCCCTCAAAGGCTTGCAGAAAAAACATTGACGGTTTTTAGAATATCAAATGGGAGAAGCTGTTTACCTAATACGTTTCTATCCAGTTTTACCAATTGCCGCCCGCGTGATTACAGGTAGTTACAAGACGAATGATCAAGTTTGCGTAAGTTTTCGGTTGGCTGCTTCAGTCCTCTCCGACAATCGCGGCCAGATAATGAGGCGCTAGCTGTAGAATCTCACTATCACGGTCGAACGGTTTTGACAATTGATCCCCTTGACGCGCCTGTTAAAGACGCGTCTTACTGTGTATGTGCAAAATGAACTACTCCACCCAATCCTCACATGCCCTGGGGGCTTGCTCCGGTATGGGATGGAGTTTCGTGTTTCACAGGAAAAGAGTTCTTCTCCTCCACACCTGAGGCCGGTTCCCGACCCGTGACAAAGCCTGTCAAAGCAT
>CAIMVM010000308.1 GCA_903844895.1 uncultured Pseudomonadota bacterium | reverse complement strand
TCGATCATTTAATGACAATCCCTCAGAGATTCAGAAACAGGTACTATCGTTGGTAAGCCTCAAATCAGCCTTAACCTATTATTAGAAATTCCTGAGAGAACTCGAAAAAACTTACATAGTTGAACCGCGGAATGTAGGTTAAAGCTAAATCTTAAAGCTTAAAGCTTCCAACGATTGTGGAGCCAAAAATATTGTGACGGACACTGCCGAATCATATCTTCCACAATCTTATTGAACTGAAGAGACTGAGCGATATTGTCTTCCCGGTCATTACCTGTAACTATGGGGTGAACTTCCTCCCCAAAAAAAACCTCATATTTTCCTATTGCCGTCCGTCTACTCCAACAAGGCACAATGGGAGCTGGAACCTTCTTCCAGATACCAGAAAAACTTGTGTTTGTTTTTGCTGGACGACCAAAAAAAGGCAACTCAGGCTCGCCGGGTCTAGCCTGATCCATTACAAATCCGACGACCTCCCCCCTTCCGATAATTTCCCCGATGGCTCTAAAGGCGTCACCTTTTTTCTCACGTTTTATAGATAAAAATCCATTGTGTTCTCTGAGCTTTCTGACAAAAGCATCCGTTTTTACTCCGCCCACTTTTTTGACGATAATATGAGCCCTGGCAATTTTCCTATTTACTGCGGCAGCGCATGCTTCCCAACTCGCAATATGAATACACAATACATAGGCACCTTGACCACGTTTTAAAATATCCGTTAAAACATGCGAATTCGCAAATGTGACAGACTCTGAAAGCATGCCATTTTTTGAGGCCAACAGCTCAAGTTCCGTAAATAGAAACGAAACCACTGATTTAAAACCAATTTCGTCTTTCTCTTTACGGGAATATTGCTCAGGAAATGCGATATCTAAGTTCTTTAAAATAAGGCTGCGGCGAATCCTTAGAATTCTATAAGCGAGAAAACCCAATAAATAGCTCACTCCATAAACAGCTTTTAAGGGCAGAATGCTTAGTAATGATGATACTAGAGAAAGCATTAAAGAAATCCTTTGAAAGAAATTCACTCTTCTATTTGTTTTTAAAATCTATTTGTTTTCAAAATTTGTTTTTTAACAACAAGTCTGTCTAAGCTTATGTTTACTCAAGGGAGGCCCGATGTTACAAGACCTAAATGCCGTAGGTTTCAATAAACTCTGGTGGTAAGTTAAGGCCTGCCAAATAAACTTTGGATAGACCCTTAAATCTAATACTCAAAAAATACTTGGTCCATTCATCACCATTTTTTAAAAGTTCTACCCAGTCTCCGTCAGCATGAACCTTGCCTTCATTAATTAGAATAAGACGCCTTGCAAATCGAAAGGCAATTTCAACATTGGAAGTCGCAATGACCAAGGTTTTTCTATTCTCAGCCCCTCCTAGCTGCCCAATCATATTGAGAATGATCGTTGAAGTTACAGGATCTAAACCGGCCGTGGGTTCATCGAAAAGTGCAATCTCCGGATCTGTGCACATTGCGCGGGCAAGGCCAACTCGCCTTTGCATGCCTCCAGACAATTCGTAGGGAAACATTTCTTTGGTACGGATGAGCTTTACGGCGCCTAAGAGTTCCTCGACCATCGCGCTTCGCTCTGCCTCAGTTTTTTCAGTCATATGTAACATTGCAAACTCGAGATTTTCACGAACTGTCATAAAATCAAAAAGGCCGCCCTGTTGAAACGCAACCCCAATTCTCTTCATAAGAAGGTGACGTTGGCTTAAAGACGAGGTTTCCATATTTTGATCGAAAACCTTAGCAGTCCCCTTTTCAAACGGAATGAGACCACAAATTGCCTTTAAAATAGTAGTCTTACCACTACCGCCTGGTCCAACTATTGACACCCTTTCGCCACTCTTTATTGAAAAAGAAGTCCCCTGTAAGATCGGTATCTGATCATAGGAAACGGACAGCGCGCTGACATCGATCATAAAAACTCCCCCGTCTACCTATTTTACCTCTTCAAGGCTATAAAACCATCCGTATTGGTAGATAACTCAGGAGTTTATTTGCCAAATGTCGGCCTAATCACACCCATACGACGAAAGCCTTGGGAGCATTTGCTACAAACCTTTGCATTGTCCGGCTATAGCGCTTCCATTGCCGACGTCTAAAACTGATGAACTACTCCACCCAATCCTCACAAGCCCTGGGGGCTTGCTCCGGTATGGGATGGAGTTTCGTGTTTCACAGGAAAAGAGTTCTTCTCCTCCACACCTGAGGCCGGTTCCCGACCCGTGACAAAGCCTGTCAAAGCAT
>CAIMVM010000307.1 GCA_903844895.1 uncultured Pseudomonadota bacterium | reverse complement strand
GCCTTCTTTTTGACTGGCACTGACGGCGTAGATTCCCCCTGAATATACCTTGATTCCCTCTTCGCTTCGCTCACTGGTCTGGGCTATAATAGAGGAGGAAGTAATTGCTGCGAGGCAAATGATAGCATTTCTATTTCGGAAAGGATTCAACCTTGAACATCCCTTCATATAAATGGGTAAAGATAGGTAAAGCAAACATCACAAGCCTACTCTTTGACCAAGCCGTTGAAACCATTTTAGAACTCGCAAAGGAAAGAAACTCTCATTATATAGTAACACCAAATACGGATCATATTCTACAACTGGAAACGAACCCTGAACTTAGAGCTGCCTATGGGGGAGCAAGCCTCGTCTGTTGCGATGGAAGACCCGTACTCTGGGCGTCCCAAGTATTAGGCACCCCCCTTCCTACTGTCGTCACAGGTGCTGATTTGATGCCAGCACTCTGCAAAAAGGGCAGTAGCCAAAAAATACGTATCGCCTTGGTTGGAGGCCCCCCCCATACCGCTCACACAGCTGGCGAAAACTTAACACGCTCCTATCCTGGCTTAGAAGTGGTGTGGACCCACTGTCCTCCCTTAGGCTTTGAAAAGAACCCTAGCCAAACGATGGAAATTGTAAATCATCTCAATCAACTAAGCCCTGATCTTGTTTTTTTGGGCGTCGGAGCCCCCAAACAAGAAATTTGGATCCACCGAAACCAGCATCTCCTAAAAGTGGGAGTCCTACTCGGAATCGGAGCTGGCATTGAATTTGTTGCAGGAACTCTTCCCCGCGCTCCTAGAATCATGCGTCGACTAGGCATCGAATGGCTTTTTCGCCTTTACCACGATCCTAAGCGACTGAGCGTCAGATATTTTAAAGATCTCTATTTCTTTGTCATAATTCTAAAACAGTATTTTAGGAAATCCTAAACCAACGATCGATGTCTCTTAGCAGCTTTAATACCGCTTTATTCAGTCAAGCACTAAGCTGCTTGCTAAGAAATTAAACGCCTCACTCCTTCTGCAGCACTCAAATAAAGAAGGCTGCACGGAACGCATTTGATACTTCTATCAAACACGCTAAATGCAGCCATTTGCTTCTGAACTTAATTTTCTCTACAAGTGTTAGGACTTATTAGCTTAGGTACATGTGGGGAACTTGGGCTGGGATCAAAAAGCACACCGCGATCTGGAAGGTTCTGCCCGGCTTGGGATCTTGTCGCATTGATACTTTTCACTACGAGCAACTTTGACAAGCCCCCTGGAGTTTGAGCGGCGGGCAATTTTGACACCTCCCAATCGACCGTAATATTTTCTATTTTAGTCTTATAGTCAGCCATGAGCTTTTCACCCATCGTAGTACACCAGGAGTCTATAAATTGGCTCCAATCGGCGGAACTCGCCGCTGCCTCTTGGGGGTTTTCAGAAAACACATCTCGAACCACGACTTTATGAAAGGCTTGGGAAGATTTTAAGTTTTCTCGCCCATACATTCCAAATGAGGTTCTGACTTCTGGTGCTCGCTTTAAAAGAGAGTTTTCTAGCTCTTCTACAAAATAATAAGACGCAGGCCATGCCGTGATCCGGCGATCAGGAAACCCACCAGCTACACCCAGATAGGGAGCAAAAGTGCGACCACGTAGAGTGACTGACTTTGCATCCATGAGTTGAAAGGTAAAAGAGCCATTTTGGGCTTTATCCCAGGCGGGAAAATAGAATTGACTGACTTCAAGTTCACCGCTTCCAAATGGACTTATCAGCGGCTTCATCATATTGGGCTCTCTTATACTCGGCTTAATCGCTCCCCGAATATTTGGTACGACTGCATAAATAAATCTGCTAGCAAAGGGATGCCCCTGCTCCAGGTGGGCTCGGTAGAGTTTAGAACGAATGATTGTATCAATGGTTTTGGCATTACAAAACACAACGGGATTTAAAGTCTTGTAATGGGGGGTCACATCTAGATCCTGAACACCTTCCGCTAATCGACCCATCAAAATGCTGCAAAATCCATCTAACAGAGGCATTTCTAACGTCTTCTTGAGGGGATAATCGCCCTCAGCAGGCCCCAGGTTGGTACTATGACGCTTAAAATACTGTCCTAGAGCAAACTGCTTGGCTACAAACTTATCAGCTTGAACGCCAATCGCATGCGCTTGTTTGGAAAATGCAGATGCTAAGAGTTTTCCATCTGCGGAGTCTTCAGCAGGGATTTGCCCGATGTTTACATAAGTGGGGAAATCAGTAATTTTTGTTAATTTGTCTTGCTTGTAGCGGTCTAGTTCAGCGTTCTTTAAAACGGATTCAATGGGCTCTTCTAAAATCTCACGGGTCATAGTCGTTGCTAAATGCAAGGATGTAGAAAAATCAGTCAAAATAGGGTTGGCATCGACAGCGGCCCCAGACCACCATCTGGGCGACTCTTGTCCGCGCCAAGACTCAAAAGATCTGACATATTTATTGGACTCAATATAAGCCAATGCGGCCGTCCTAAAAGCTTGCCCAAAGAACTTCGCTAATTCTCCAAAATTCAAATCACTCGCAAGGGCAACATATCGAAAGGCTCGAACAAGACGTTCTCCTTCATCAGCTGTAAATAGGCTATGGGCATTTTTGCCAGGAAATAGACGGGCATTAGACAAAAGAGCACTCAAAGTCGCTGTACTTACGCTCCCTGAACTTCCCCCCGTCATACAACCCAGATAGATGCCGACTTTTTTCCCTTGCGAGGTGAGAAGCCGTGCCTCAGATACCCGCAAGTTGATTTCTTCAGATACCCACCCTAGCAATGAGGCCCAGTTCCCGCCATTCCCTTGAGGAGAAAGACATTGGGCCAAAATCACATCATAACTCCCTGATGCTTCTAACTCTGTGGAAGCAGGCTCTGACTTCACCTTACACCCGCTCAAACTGAACACAGGCACTAAAATCATCAGACACCTAAACGCAAATCCCATAGCTTTCCCTCGATTGTACATCCAATCACCTCTAAGATTAATCCAAAATATAAAACGGGTTTCTAATTTTAAAACCAGCTCACCTGACATGCAACGTATAATTCTATCCAGCACTCACAAGCGACTAGCGGGAACACCTTCTTATCGATAAAACCGATTCTTTGTAGAGAAACATTGAACATGACAAATGTCCTAGGTCGGGATAGATTCTTAGGACGTAGCAACAAGACATTTTACTTATTTTAAGGGAGTCCATTCGTAATGAAATTCTTAAGCGCGACACCGTTCTTATTCCTCATCGCCTCTTTAACCGCATGTATTCGAATTGAGTCAGGCGAGGTCGGGCTTAGAGTTGGCTTTGATAAGCAGGTGAGTTTGGAAGAGCTTAGACCCGGCTCCTTCAATCAAACCTTAATCGGTAGCGTACTCACGTTTCCCGTTCGAGATATTACAATCAATTTAGAGAATATAAATGCTCAGACCTCTGACAATTCGACGTTAAAAGATTTTGATATTATGATTGTTTACAGCATCAACCCCTCCAGTGTAGGTGAGCTCTATACGGCAAAATCCAGAGGATTTCACGCCGAGCAAAACGGTGACTGGTACCTCATGTATAACTATGTGGTAAATGTTTCGAGGTCGGCAGCCTATAAGGCCGTTCGAAAGCATGAAGCCCTCAAGGTAGCTGACAGTCGCAAAACCATTGAAACCGATACTCTTGAGTTCATCCGTGATGCCTTTAAAGATGAAAAATTAGACAATTCAATTACGGTGTCCCAGGCCCAAATCAGAAACATTCAACCTGCGGACTCTATTATTGCCTCAGCAAACGATGTACTTCGCGCCCAGAACGACCTAAAGACGAAGCAAATTGAAGTGCAAACGGCCCAGGCAGAAGCCCAAAGACTTTCCGCCCTAGCCAACAATCAAGCAAGCATCAAATATATGGAAGCGAAAGCACTTTCGGACATTGCCGAAGGGGTTAAGAACGGAAAAGTACAAACCATCGTTGTTCCCTATGACTTTAAGGGACTGCTCAATGTCGGAGCCAATAAATAGCTTTCTAGACTAGAAGGAGACTGTCTACAGCCCTCGATTGAACTATGAGAAAGCAGTTCTGAACAAGAGAAGGCAGTGACATCTGCCTTCTCTTTCGTATCATGACAAGGCATCTACCCCAAGAGGACCTTGGACAGCCTTTTGCTAACTTTACAACACGTTTACAGGACTGAAACAGGCAATAGTCCCTTAACCTAGTAAGGACTTGAGCTTATGTAGGCACTTCTTTCGAACCTCGCCAACGAACCATTGGCGCATTTCCTACAGGGGTGCTAAAATACATCAATAGCAACCTCAATATCGAGTTTAAATGATACGAGCCATCACATCGATGGATTTAGAGCAAGTCCGTAGAATTTTTTATGAGACTTCGGCAGTGCAGGTTTTTTCTAGTGAAGGCATAAGGAAAAACTTTGAGTGGAAATATCTAGGATGGTACTTCGAAACCCAGAGACATCTTTTTTTTGTAGCTGAAGAAACTTCGCCCCTGCAGGGTGGTTCCAAAAGTGAAATTTTGGGTTATATCGCTTGTTGCCCTGACACCAAGGGCGCTGCTGATCTTCTAGGCTTAAATCCTTCCTTGGAGATTTTTAGGGATCTTTATGACCAGTACCCTGCTCACTTGCATATTAATTTGGCTACTGAGGCGCGCGGAAAAGGTCTTGGCAGTAAGCTCATCCTACATTTAGAGGGAGAGCTTCGCCGGCAAAACACCACGGGACTCCATCTACTTACTTCCCCCAATGCACGCAATAGAAGCTTTTACAGCAAAAACGGATTCTCCATGGAAGTAGAAAGACGCTACAATGAAGCTGCTTTGTTGTTTATGGGTAAAAAACTTGGAATTTAGAAACATTAAAAATATTTTAGAGGAGCTCACTTGAAAATTCTAACTGCTACTTTAAGTCTACTTTCGACGGTTGCCTTCGGATTCCAATCCAATTACTTTTCTAAAAACTATAAGATCCTTTGCCCCGATAGTCCTTCTGGCTGTGACTGCACAGACGATAGTGGTAAAGTCGTAAAGAAGTTTTTTCATGGCATGCCGATTGCGGGAACTTCAGGCCAAGACGACGTTAAAATAGGCTTATCAAAGATTGAACTTGATGCAGGAAACGGCCGCTCCTGTTCTATGTCACGAGCAGATGTGCTGCCGATCTATTGGCCCTCCGATAGCTGCCCCAATACCGATCAAATTAAAGCTGTTCCCTTTCCCTCACTCCAGACAATCTCAGGGAGAACCTCAGGATTTGATCAAAAAATTCCTGGCGGAACGTTTTTTACCACCTTCTACACCATAGCCGATGAATCCCACCATGAGGGAAATAAGTCGGAACGACTCATTGAGGCGGAAACCGGCAATTTGATCGCAACGGTCACAAAGTCCTTTCGTGATGATCTGGATCTTGAAGGAACCGGGGTACTTAACGATGGGAAAATCCTAAATGTCGCTGTGCAAGGCGCAAACGGCTGGACCTACAAAATCCTCCCCCCCAACACTTATGGTCTTGGAGTCAGCGGTCACTATTTGCATCCTTTTCGCAGTGCCGCAGTAGACTTTGAGTGGCTGTGCCGGGAAGCAAAACTCGGAGACTGTTCGGGAGGACGCGCGGTAGTGACCAAGAGATTTGCCGGAACTCTTCTGTTTATACCGAAGCTTCAAGGAATCACATTGCCCAACGGAGCGATCCATGACGGCTATATTTGTGCCAAAGATATTGGGGGCGCCATTTTAAATGACCGTTTAGATCTTTTTGTCGGACCTACTGGAGGCGGCAATCCCTATCTAAAAGCATGCCATTTTCGCAATGCCTATATCGATGGAGGCGTAAAGTCTTTAGTGACTTGGGATTGGCGAAGCTTTCGTGAGCTTCCTTCTAAGCCCGATGGTACAAGGGTTTTCAAGCGCAATATCGACACTGAATACCGAAGTATATCGCCAGCAAAAGGACTTGAGTTTTCCGTCGTAAAGGACATGAAGTGTCTGGATCGCTGGTAGAATCCAAGTTACATAATGCTGGAAGATAGTTTCCACCGCTTCTTTCGAATGGACTTCGATCGTCATTTCAAAATCTAGACTTCGGGACTCATGGAAAAATGACCCCTTAAAAGTGAGATCCCTCGGTCAAGTCAGACCTGGGGTTTTGCATGCTTTTTTTTGAGGATGGTTAAATTCTAGTGGCTATTTAAGAGAGAGCGTCCTTTTTTCTCAAATTCTTTAGAAGCTTCAAGATTTCCTTTTTCCATTTCACTTTTAGAAACCTGCAAACATCCCGCTGGGTAGCCTAAATCGCAAGACTTTAAATTGAGAGATTCAGCAAGAGAACGTTCACCGAAATATTTCGCGATATAAGCGGCTTTAGCACAACTTGCAGCACGTCCACTTTCACAAAGGGTCTCAATCTCCAAACGCTCCCCCCTGAGCCTCTCTTCATAAGACTCTCTCTTTGCCGCGAGGCGCTTATAGCGATCACACGAGGGACTATGCTGCAAGGTACAGGCCATTTGATACCATGTCTCAGCCTCAAATGTTTTACCTTCCCTTTGCCGAGTTTCAGCTAATTCGAAACAGGCTAAAGCTGCGTTGGCTCTACATCCATCATCCAGTTTTTTAAGACGAGTGGACTCATCCCAGCCCATATATTCTTCAAACGTCTGGTAGAATTCTCCTGCTTTTTTGGACCATTCTTTGATCTTAGCGCTCATGGATTCATCTTTTTCAGAGATCACGTTCCCTAAGGCGTTTATGGGCGCATCTTTTGTCTTCAGATCTTCATCTGACTTAGCCTCACCTGGTTTTACGTTTCCTTGGGCTTCCTGTTCGGTTGAGGAAGGTTTGACTTCAGAAGGAGACACACCCTGCTCTTTTCCGGGTAGGACTTCAGATTGGGCCATAGGCTGTTTTTCTTGGGCCTCTTTTGGCAAAGTACTTCCAGACTGTTCTTTTTTGAGAGCTTTGACATCATCCACGCTTGGAGGCAAATCAGCTGCGTAACTCAACCTAGAAAGCACAGTCAATTGAAGGAGCACGATGAATGAAACTGATTTTAAAAACATTCTCTATATCTCCTCGCTCAGCCCTTTATATCGGTAGGATGGAATAAAAATAAAGGGAGTAAGAAAATCAGATCTTTAGGTGTTTTGTGGATTTTCCCAGGAAATAGATATTCAAGCATAGTTTTAGGATGTTGTACTTTACGCTCTTAAGCCATGCTATTTCCCTACAGCCGAATGCTTTCTTCACTAAGCCATGGAGCAAGGTTAGTATTCACCGGTAGATTCACTAGCCTCCCCACACCCCGAAGTGAGAGTAAGTTAATGATTACAATATGCAATCATTGACTAAAATCAGCACTTTAGATTCACTGTTATATCGGATTTTTGGGTACTCGCTGCACTCTCCTTGTTGTTGAGAAAATTCTTTTGGTCTAGAATGTACTTGTAGAAATGTTTTAAATGTTCCTTGAAAGGATTTGCCAATGACACCGGATGTCCGCTGGAAGCAAAGATTAGCGAACTACCAACTTGCGATGGGTCAGCTGTCAGAGTTTATTGCTAAAGAAAGCCTCAATAAATTCGAAAGACAAGGACTTATTCAGTGCTTTGAATACACCTTTGAGCTGGCTTGGAAGACATTTAAAGATTATTTGGAAGACGGCGGGCAAACGGTTCAAAGCCCCCGTACTGCAATCCAACTCGCATTCCAATCGGGAATTATCAAAAATGGTCACGAATGGATAGACGCATTAGAAAAGAGGAATATTCTTGCACACTCCTACAATGAGAACTACGCCAGTTTGGCTGAGCAGCTGATTAAAAACAATTACTATCCGATGTTGGATGCTGCATGCAAACACTTGATGATGCTTCCATGAAGTTTGGCCTGAGACCCTCAGATATTTTGGAAATCATATCGATATTGACACAGTTTCCCGAGATCGATGAGGCTAGGATTTTTGGCTCACGGGCTAAAAACAGTTACCGCGAGGGTTCTGATGTCGACATCGCTCTCATTGGTTGCAACGTAAGTTTTGATGTTGTGAGTAGAGTTCATGCTTTGCTTGAAGATGAGAGCAAAATGCCCTATTTGTTCGACATCGTGGACTATACCCACCTTAATCACAAAGAGCTGCGCACGCACATCGAACGTGTCGGTGTGGTGTTTTATCAGAAAAAGAAATCGGATGGTTTGCCTTCGTAAAAGTTTTATAGAGCTTCTTTCTGATTACTGTTTTAAAAAATCTCAAGTCAAGAATCTTGTAAAGCCATGAACTACTCCACCCAATCCTCACAAGCCCTGGGGGCTTGCTCCGGTATGGGATGGAGTTTCGTGTTTCACAGGAAAAGAGTTCTTCTCCTCCACACCTGAGGCCGGTTCCCGACCCGTGACAAAGCCTGTCAAAGCAT
>CAIMVM010000306.1 GCA_903844895.1 uncultured Pseudomonadota bacterium | reverse complement strand
GCCACCTTGAGTGGCAGCGCGTTGAGTAGTGTGAGGCGGGAGCCTTTTGAGAGAACGAATAAGCGACTTGAGGCGTAGTTACGACTATGACCCCGAATAACAGGTTGTCCAACAGAAGAAGATCAGTGGCTCCCCGAAAAAAGATTAGCGCAATTGATTAAAAGCACTATTTCCGTCTCTTGTTAGAGACATAACAAGGATTTTTTTTCTTCTTGCCATTTCACATAACAGGAAAAAAATTGGTCCGTTCCTAGCGTCTGCCTTGCTTCCAAAACGGTGTTATCAAGATCAAACACTACAACCGACCCAGGGGTTATGCTGCTGTACACCTCAGACATAGCCTTCACCTCTCGGATTTCAGCAGATGCCACAAAGCTTTTTGAGAAACATCCTATTAGACTTACCGTGAGTGCAAATACATTCTTAAATTTCATTTTCTAAACCCTTTCATTGATGGAAGGAGGGTATATCTTTATTTCCTTATAGAGATAAGATACGATTTTAGAAGTAGACTATTTCCGGAAAGGAAATAATGAAAATTCAGGATTTGTCCCTCTGGGAAGCTTTTTATTGGGTAGCCAAGGATGAAAGCTTCACTAAAGCAGCTTCTAGGCTCAGAATCGGAACGCCTTTTCTCAGCAAGAAAATCGCCAAGCTAGAGGAAAGTCTCGGCATGAGACTCCTTCTTCGTTCAACCCGCAAGGTAAGCCTAACGGGCGAAGGAAAATCTATTCTTTCGCAAGTAGAAAGCTTTTTAGAAGATTACCGTAGCTTTGAAGATCGGTTTCAATCCGAAAGTGAAATTTCTGGTACGATCCGTCTCACTTGCACCAATGGCTTAGCAAATCGAATTCTGCCACGCCTAATTCTTGAGTTTTGCGAGCTCTATCCCAAAATTAAGTTTGAGATAGACGCCTCCGATAAAATGGTCAACTTAATTGAGTCCCAGATGGATCTTGCCATTCGGATACAGCCCCCTCCAGACAATTCTGAACTCATCTACAAACCGCTCGGACCCAATGATTTGATATTTTGCGCATCCCCTAGCTATTTAAGCCGCACCAAACATCCTCTAAAGCGCATTGAAGACCTTAGCCTTCACCCCCTGATCATGTTCGGGGTCTATGAAAACTGCGCCATCAAAGGCTGCAATTTAAAGTTGAAGAATCTCTCACAGTCGAGAAGAATTGAAGCAAATAGCGGAACTTTTTTAACGGAATTTGCGCTTTGCGGCGGTGGTATTGCGGTAAGGTCTAAATGGGACGTACGCAACCATCTTGCTAAGGGAGAGCTCAAGCAGGTTTTACAAAAGCATCAGATCGTAAACCCGCAATCTATCTACGTAGTAATTCCCGGTCGCCGTCTCATGACTTTAAAGGTGAGAATTTTTTTAAAATTTCTCGAAGAAAGCGCTAAGTCATGGAGTTGAATGGTGAGATTCTTTCTAAGGTTGGAAATTCAATACAGGAACGCAAATCACCACTTAGCCAATTCTGGAGGACTCTTTGTCGTGAAAAAAGGAAAGTTCCTTCAGCCTATCAGTCTCTTTAAATAGGAATCCTGGTATTCTTGACTCGCATCTAGAAGCTATTGATCCCAATGCGTAATAGCGGTGGGAAGCAGTGGGGGCTGAAGTTTTGCATAATAAAAAAGGCCTCGAAAGGGGCCTTTTCATTCTATCTATATGTTTTCTAGGTAATCACGAAGTCTTTGGTTCATAAACGTTTTTGAAACCCAGAACGTTTCTGATAACTGCTGTACCAAATCTTTGGTCGGATCAGCCGCCTGAATAGCAGCGCCTAGCATGCGACTTGGAACTAACAAATTCTCCACAAAAATATTAGCTTGAATTTCGATAATTTCTGAAGATGCTTGTTGCAGGTGGCGGACCATTTGATTGCCAGATCGAACTAAAAATAGAAATAGTTCTTTAGCCATAAGAAATCTTACGTAAGGACGGCCTTCCATTCCTTTGTAGCGAACAACCGTTCTTAAATTCGCGCCTTGGCCATCATTGATGACTCTTACCGCTTCACCCATGGACTCATCACGTTCAATTTTAATATTTGAGAAAAGCTGAAAGACCTCGGGAACATAAATCGGAGCTTCAATAAAGTTACCCATGACTACTATTTTTTCAACGATGGCTTCAATAGCAGGTCGATCTACTCGAAACACTTCTTCAAAACTAGTTCGTTGAACGGAATCTGTTTGTTGCCACCTTTGTGGGTTCGTGAAATATTCTTTTCTCACATTTTCTAAACTTTTGCCTGTAAGGGAGAAGTTTCCGTAACCGCGGTATTCAAATAAAGCTTCTTCAAGCCCCACTTTTCCAGCAGTGATTTCTACCAAAAGTCGATCGTCGACATTGAGGTGATCCGCGATGGTTCGAATCGTGCTGTATGAGCGGATATTCTTTTTGCCTTTTTTCCAATGGCTGCAATCAGCAGGATCATACCCAAGAATAGCTCCCACGTCTTGATCGATGACCTTGACCCCACCTGTATAGCGGATCTGCAAAGCTTCCTTGCAAAATCTGAACAGTGTTGCCGAATGTGGATATCGATTTTCAGCCATTTTTTTCATAAAAGCCCCTGCCTCCAAAGTAAACACCACAAAACTACCATTTTCCCAACACTGCTAAGCATTCTGCCAGGCAGCTAAAAATTCATTTTTGAGAATTTGTTATGTTTATATTAGAAACAAATTTTTGGCTTTCGTCAATAAATCGACGCTTTTTTTTTAAAATAGTTTTATCCGCCCCCAAAAAGGGGCGGACATGTCAAATTGGAGGGATGATTATTTGGATTTTTGGGACTTAGGCTCTAAAATTGCGATAGCAATCGGACCATCAACTTTGCTGGCTCTTGCTTCAGGAACAGCGGCGACAACTCTATCTAAAAGCTCCCAAGCTCTCTGGGGTTGCTCCCTTTCACGGCCTTTTAAACGAACGGAAATCTTCACCTTATCCATTTGTTCCACGAATCTTTTGATCGCTTTTACTTTGGTTTCTAGATCGTGGTCAGAAATATTTACTTTAAATTGAACTTCCTTCAGCTGGCTGGCCACAGTTTTGTTGGCCTTTTTTGCTTTATTCTTTTCATACTCAAGCTTTTTAAAGTCGGCAATGCGAAGCACCGGTGGATTTGATTGATCACTGACTAGGATCACATCAAGCCCTTCTTGATCAGCTCTTCCAAATACCTCGTCAATCGATAAAATCTCTGGAGTTTCTCCACCAACGAGTCTTACGCTGGTATATGCTCTTGCTTTTCCGCGGGTCAATATTTCCAAAAAAGGTTCCTCTCACCTAGTATGTAGGCCTAATTAATACACTAATCCCGAGTGGGAGCCAACCTTGCAAATTTATTTTTGTTTAGTTTCTATAGGCTCCTTTGTAACCAGCTAATCTTATGATGAAAATTATCTTCCCAAGAGTTTTTTATGTGCGCCATGAAATCATCCCAGCTAACCCGCCGGAGATTATGGAGAAAAAAATTAAACTCAAATCGGAGGTATTTCACCCGAAGAGTCATTCATGAAGTGTGTAGGGAACCACAAACGGACTTAGTTTTCGGACTAGGGACAAATCACAAAGGGGGTAAAGACACATGATATATAACAAGACTTCTGGGAAGTTGCATTTAGAGCTACATATTACGGGTAGGCCACCTTAACGGGCTAAATATAAATACATAGCAAAAAATAATCCCTGGGAAGGGAACATACACCGATGGTGACATGGAAACGAGGAGCGCAAGGCTCCTCGATTCATTTTTAGTTTGAGTCTTGGTTGTGAGTGTTTTTTCTACATCAGTTCCGCAGCTAGTGTAGCCAGGTCACTTCGCTCGCCATGCTGAAGCGTGACGTGAGCTGCAATTTTAGTATGCTTGAATCGCTCTATAACATAGGTCAGCCCGTTGTTTGTGGAATCGATATAAGGGTTATCAATTTGATAGGGATCACCCGTTAATACGATTTTAGTGCCTTCCCCTGCCCTGGTTAAAATAGTCTTGATTTCATGTGGGGTAAGGTTTTGAGACTCATCCACTACAAAATACTGATTGGGTAGAGAGCGGCCTCTTATGTAGGTCAATGGCTCAACCGCCAACATACCTTGGGTTATAAGCTCTTGATAGCTTCTATTTAAACGCTTTTGTTTGGAAGGAGCCCCTCCCGAAAGCAAAAAGTCGAGGCTGTCAAAAATGGGCTGCATCCAGGGATTGAGTTTTTCATCTAAATCGCCAGGTAAAAAGCCAAGATCTTTTCCTAGAGGAAATATAGGTCTTGCTACTAACAACTTTTGATACACGTCTTCATCGGTGGATTTAGCAAGTCCAGCAGCTATCGCCATCAAAGTCTTTCCCGTACCAGCACCACCTGAAAGAGTTACCAATTTGATATTATCATCCAGAAGCGCGGCCAGTGCACAAGACTGCTCCAGGTTTCTAGGATAGATGCCCCAGACGCTTTCCCGCGGAATGTCAAGCATCACAACCCGCTCTAAGTCTCCATTATAGATACCAAGCACGGTCTGTGCGGGGTCTTTATCATCAGAAAGAACCACAAACTGATTCGGAGCAAAGGCTTGACCTTTAATGATCACTTCACGTTTAGCATACATTTCACTGATTAAAGCTGCTGGGACGCTCAGTCGGAGCACTCCTGTATAGAACTCATCTACGGAAACCTTATCGGCCTCAAAGTCTTCAGCACCAATGCCAAAGGCATCTGCTTTGATTCTGAGATTCGAGTCTTTCGTTACAATTTTAACCTTCTTCGGGTCTCCTACTTGCTTTTGCATGGTAAGAGCAATAGCTAAAATATGATTATCCGTGGAGTCTGCTAACAACTCTGGCAGAATCGTCATGGACTGCCCTAAGTAAACAAAAAGCTTTCCTGAGTCTTCTCGATCCTCAAAAAGCTGAACCCCATGGGAGAGTGTGCCTTTAGCGCGAAGGCGGTCTAGAATCCTAGAAACTTCCCTGGCATTACGACCATTTTCTGAAGAGTCTTTTTTAAAGGTATCAATTTCCTCAATGACGCTTATAGGAACCACGACATCATTGTCATCGAACTGAAAAATGCTTCTTGGATCACTCAATAGTATATTGGTATCCAGGATGAAAATCTTTTTCATGCCGTGTCTCACTTATAAAAATGGTTAATTTTCAAGAACGATATCCCATAATAGAAAACTAATCATCATAAAGATTTCAAGTTATCGTAAAAAAACTCCATCTTCTCGTTTTGAGTCTATGGTTAATAAACAGGCAACTCGGGTACAACATTTTTACCACCCTTACTTGCCTGGAACGCAAAGAGCACAGATTCTTTTTAGAGCGCTGGCCTTGTGTATTTTTGAGTTCACTTGGATCAAGAACCGAGAACCCAACTTCCCGTAAAAATGCAGATTCTCCCTATATGTCTAAATAGTCTCCTGGCGAGACAGAAAGGAGAATAGGGCGCCCATCTCCTTATGCCGAAGATGGCCACGTTGTGCTTGTCGTGCAAAAATTTGTTTCTCTTTTCAGGTACATGAAGTCATTGAGTTATCGGGTATGGCACAATTTCGCAATTTCATTCGACAGTATTAGAGCCCATTAACAGATATCCATTTACCGCCAATGAGTAGGGCTGTAGCCTCATTAGGGCTCCAAAGAAGTTCAGGTATATCCAAACAAGAAAGCTTTTCTGCAATTTGGGAACTAACTTGGACCCTAACGCGCTCCACAACGGGAGCTAGCAGCGCTGGCTTTTGTATTTCAGCCTCTTCCACTTCAATTAAAAGTGGTGCGCCAGGGCTTGCTAGATATATCACACCGCCTTTTTGATTAGCAGACACCGATACTGGATGAAGGTGCCAACCTGATCCTTGAAGACTGGCAAGAAAATGCTCCATAGAGGACACTCGAATGCCCAAATGATGCAATCCTGGGCCTCTTTTTTCTAGCGCCTCCTGATAGGGCCCCGGAGCAGTGGCTGCCATCAAAAGGACACGCGATCCACGGGAGGCTTCCCCTGCATAGACCTCAGTTGTGCCTTCACCTTCAAAAAAGCTCGGCATTTGGACGGGAAAGCCCCAATGCAAAGCTGCCAAACGCGCATGATTCATGTCACCAACAAGCACGGCAACATGATCTAGCACCGGCGCTTGAATCACTCTTTGAAGGGGAATCAGTTTCAGAGTTTGAAGAAATGCGACTTGGGAGGCATCTAAGTTATTTTTTGGAAAAACAACAAAGTCAATCTTCTCTTCGCAATGCTCCTGGAATACCAGTGTAAGCTGCTGGGAGAGCTCAAAACGCTTTGCCTCTGGAAGGTCGATCTGAAGCAAAATATCGATATCACCGCCACGGGCATTTGGATCCGTGCGGGAGCCAAATAAGAAGGACCATGCTTCTTTAGGGATCAGTGAAAATGCCTTAGAAAGTGAAAAACGCTCTAGGCGATCTAGGCGAAACATCAAACACCCGCCCCTTTTCTATTCACAAACTTTGTGCTCTCTTCGAGGCATAATCTCATTTCTGTGGCAAAACGATCGCGAATATTGTTAAAAATGATAGCCAGTTGCTCAGGGAGATAGTCGTGAGCTATACGATTACGAAAATCACGCATTTCCATCCAGAGTTCCACTGAAGAAATCAATCCAAACTTTTGCATCATGAATAGTCGATCTCGCAGCGAATCTGAACATTTAGAAAACTCATGAATCTCAACGCTTCGAAAAAATTTATTAAGTGCAATTTCTATAAACCGCTCGAAGCGGCTGCTCAATGCATCATAGGGTTCCATAGCGAGCGAATCATTTAAAATTTCCGGTTTTAGAGGGGGCAGGCGCGTTACCGAATCCTCTACAAGCGCGAAAGACTTTTGCATCTTTTCGAAATTGATCCCTAAAAGATCCATGACACACCTCATTCTTAATCTGAAATAGGATCAGACAGCTAATATCGCAGATAACTCAAAAACAACACCCCCCAAAGCCTGTTTTTAATTGCGGTCTCGCGGCTGAGGCGAAGGTAGGCAGTGTTCTCCTAAATAGTAGTCTAGCCTACCCGCTTTTTCAAACAAAGGCACGCATCTTCTGAGGCAACACCATTTGTATTCGCAATAATTTCATTAAGTTAGGGCTTTAAATTACTACAGCTGAGGCTTTTATGTGCCAAACGTCGAATGTTGGAAGTCTCGCTCCAAGAAAGTCACTTTTGTATGCTCGAACCGACTGTGTGCTTGTCTATCCATTTACACCTAGATTCTAAGAACACCTATAGCCTGCATCAGCCCTTGGCCCAAGAACGCGGGTCGACCTCCATGCGAGAAACACCCATGGCTCCAAATAAGTTCTGAGCTCTAAGAGCATTTTGGAGGAGTCAATGGTATCATAGATTAAATGTAATATTTGAACTTGGCCTAGGGGGTAGCTATGAACAACGCTCAAGATTATTTGCATCAGGTGAGCGCGCAGTTAGAAGATCGCCACCGAAAACAAGATGTCACTTTGACGTTTCAAGAGTTTCTTGAAGGAGTTAGGGCGTCCCCCCGTCAACATATTCGTGATGCGTGTAAATACATCATCGATGCCTTTGATTACTTTGGCTCTAAAGAAACTACTTCCGGAAATATCAAGACGACACGATATAAGATTTTTGATATCGGCACGGAAAAGGGTGATCCCATTATTGGTGGAGAAACCGTCCAAAGCGAGATCTATAAGACTCTTCAGTCTTATGTCAAACAAGGTCAGTACTCCAAACTCATCTTGCTTCATGGCCCCAATGGCAGTTCCAAATCTTCCACCGTAGATGCGGTAGCCTACTCCATGCAACGATACTCGGAGACGAGCGAAGGAGCCATCTATCGTTTCAATTGGATATTTCCCACGGACAGATCCGCAACTCCTTCCATGAAAGGTGAGCTCTCTCCTATTGGTTTTGACTCAGGCAAAATCTCGAGTGGTGAGAGTTCTAAGTCCTATGCCCATCTTGATGATTCCAAAATCGCTTCTAAAATAGCTTCCGAGTATAAAGAGAATCCACTATTTCTCCTCCCCATGCCATTCCGTGAAGAGTTTCTGCGGCAAGCGATTGCAGACAAAGAAGGCCTCAAGCCCGAATCCGTAGAACTTCCGCCCCATATTCTCAGAAACTCTCTGTCTAAACGTAATCAGCAAATCATGGAAAATCTACTCAACGCCTATCAAGGCAACTTAGAACGGGTCTTTAGACATATCCAAGTCGAAAGATTCTATTTTTCAAAGCAATACCGAATTGGAATTTCCACCGTAGAGCCGCAACTGCGCATCGATGCCCAGGAAAAGCAGCTTACCATGGACCGAAACATCTCTAATATACCCTCCGTCCTTCAAACCATCAGCTTTTACGAAGCCGGCGGCGAGTTGGTAGAGTCCAATCGCGGACTTTTAGAATTTTCAGATCTGCTTAAGCGCCCGGTTGAGACCTTTAAGTATTTGATCTCAACTATTGAAAAAGGGTTGATCAATTTAGGATCTGGATCAGCCCATCTGGATGTCGTTTATATCGCGACCTCCAATGAAAAGCATTTAGATGCTTTTAAACAGATGCCTGATTTTTCGTCTTTCAAAGGCCGCATGGAACTCGTGGCAGTTCCCTATCTTTTAAAGATTCAAGATGAAATGGCTATCTATAAAAAAGACATCGAAGTTCTTAAGAAAAGCGTCAAAATAGGTCCCTACGCCCTGCAAATGTTGGCAACTTGGGCGGTTATGACCCGCTTAAAGCAGCCAGACGGAGAAATCTACGACCGCGAGCATAGATCCTCTATCGCAAAACTCGACCCCCTATCTAAAGCTAAGCTCTATAGCGGCATGGTACTCGATTCCAAATTTAGAATGGATCAAAAGCAACTCCTCAAAGAGCTTCATCCGACCATTTTGGCGGAATCAAGGGGTATGATCGTCTATGAAGGGCGCTTTGGGGCGAGCCCGCGGGAAATCCGCGCACTGCTTTACCGTGCGAGTCAAATTGACATCAAAAAGACGCTTTCGGCCATGGATATCTTTAACGAATTACGAGACCTCACTCGCGATAAGACCGTCTATGAGTTTCTTCAGTTTGAGCCAAGAGGCGGCTATCATGATGCAGCCGGTTTTATAAAGATCATTGAAGAGGAGTATACCGCCCTCTTTGAAAAAGAACTCCTTTCGTCTCTTTCCCTCATCGATGAAACCCAGTACGACAGCCTTTTAAAACGCTATGTGGACCACCTCGTCGCCCAAATTAAAAACCAACGCATTAAAGATGCTGCGACGGGTGAGTATTCCCAGCCGAGCGAAGCCATTATGGAAGACGTCGAAAAACTTCTTAAGGTGCCAGGCGGTGACAAGCTCTCTTACCGAAAGAGTTTGCTTTCGCGGATCGCGGCTAGAAAAATTGAAAACCCCGACAAAGATATCGTAATATCTGAAATCTTTGTAGACCTCCTAGACGCCATCAAAGCCCACTACTACAAAGAGAGAAAAGATAAAATTGATTTTGCCTTAAAGGCTATGATGTCCCTCGATACTCCAGAACATAAGGATTTCTCTGAATCTGACCTAAATAAGGCTCGCGATTCTTATAAAAATCTAGAGAATCAATTTGGCTATAGCTTTGAAAATGCTCAAGCAAGTATCAAATTTATGATCGTTCAAAATAGGAATAAGACCCAAAGTTGAATGATTTACTCATTGTCTAATCCATCAATAAGGGCAGATCTTGCTAAAGCGACGGAGTTTCCGGTGGGAGTCTCCATCTGCTCCACATAAAGGCGACTTATGTGGACCGTTGACTTTTGCGACACGATGGAAGAAAAATCTTCAATGGGCACCACTCTTGGAAAGAGCCTAGAGTCCTTTTTTATTAACCTTAGGTAGTTGGCACTCATTTCGTGGGGCTTTCGCTCCCGAAATTTGGTCAGGTAGCTGGCACTTGAAATCTGCTGAAATTCAAACCCTAGATCTTGTAGAATTTTCTTAGCTCGCTCTAATGACGGATCAAATGCAACTGCATTAGAAGTTCCTGAAATCTCGTAGACCCGCTTCCACAATCGGCGATTGAGGACTAAATCTTCCATCGTCTTCTTAAAATGGGCGCGACGCTTAGGGTCGGTGATGATGGTTTTGGATTGTTCTTCCAAAAGGGGGACGATATTCCATTCGTCCACCGCACAGTATTTTGCTAAATCGCCTGGCAGTCGCCAATCATTCAAAGACTCAATCATGTACTGAAGCATAGCCTCGGCAGCGACAGAAGTCTTATGGAAGTAGAGCTGCAGATACATGGACTGCCGAGCGCGCAAGTAATCTTCAAAGGCTGCAAGCCCAGAAAACTGAATCGCTAGATGAAGGTTGTCTTCCTCTGTATCATAGTAGATACAAAGAGAATCTAAAATACGATCGCCATCAAAAATACCGTATACGACACCTGCTTCCTTAGAGTCTCTGGCTAAGTAGTCCATGCGGTCGATATCCACTTCGCCAGAAACAATCTCGTGGCAGAGTTTTTGGGCTTTTAAGGCCACCAGAGGTGAGTCTGATTTAGGTGGAATCGAAGTACTAATAATCGAAATCACATCTTGAGGGTCGACGATTAGAGGAAGATTTTTATGGGTTTCGTAAATTTCTCTTAAAACCTGGTCAATGATTAAAATTGTAAAAACTTCATGACTTACTGGCTTGTCGCCATTTCGTTTTGATTTTTTCTCCAGCCAGGTTTTAAGATATGCTGGGAGGGATGAATTCTGCTCGATAATTGTTCCCGCTGAAGGCAAGAAACGCTCTGCGGAGTGGGAAAATGGGGCATGGCCCATATCATGCATGAGAGCCGCTAGACGAAGGGCCTCATAAACGTATTCGGAATGGAAAATTTTCTTAGAGAGTTCAAAAGTTGGATACAAAACGCCGTGCAGCCCTTGCCCGGACGAAGTGGTTTCTTCGCGATGGGAGAAGTCCTTGTATTTTTTGGTAGCTAGCTCGAGGCGATATTGATTTTGCCTGATTTTCTCCCAAGCAACCCCAGCCAGATGCATCACGCCAATGCTGTGCTCAAAACGGGAGTGACTAGCTCCCGGAAAAACCAAATTTAAAAATGCCGTTTGTCTTACCCGTCTCAGCCGCTGAAACCATGGATGAGCAATGACCAAATCTTCTAAAGGCGTTACATCGATGGAGCCAGAAATACTGCCTCGAATTCTCCTGACGTGATTGATACTCATGACTCACTCCCTTAATCCCGATAATGGCACCCTACAACATCGGACGCTCTCGTATATCCATGAAGGAGCATTTCTGCCTTGAACTCTTCCAGCATATGTAAAACCGCCCAAGGACCGCGATAGACAAGGGCTGTATAGATTTGCACCGCACTGGCCCCGCGAGCAAGCTTATGAAAAACATCAATTCCGGACATGACCCCCCCAGACCCGATCATGGGGAGAGCCCCCCGATGAACCTCATAGGCCCAGGTCAGGCGCTCTGAAGACAGGTGAGACAGGATATGCCCGCTCATCCCGCCGGCCTCTGGCCAGGTGACGCGGTGCGTGTTGCTTAAAATAAGCCCCGCAAATCGTTCCTCTGTGATGGTTTCGATCAGGGCTATAAACTCTTTTCTGGGTAGATCAGGATCTAACTTTATCCATATTTTTTTAAGAAGTTCCGGAACTTGCATCTCAATTTCACTTTTAAGCCTCCGGATAAACTCAGGGTTCGCTAGCTCCCTGAGTCCTGGAGTATTTGGGGAGCTGATATTGATCACAATATAGGAACCTAAGTTTTTAAAGTGAATCAAACCTTTCAAATAATCAGAAATCGCATGCTCGGTAAGCGTTTGCTTGTTTTTCCCGAGATTGACTCCCACAGGAATTCTTAATGGAGAACCTTCTACGCGATCATAGACAGCTCGATGACCATCGTTATTAAATCCCATACGGTTGATCAGGGAATATTCCGATCTAGACCGAAACATACGTGGCTTGGGATTTCCCGGCTGTGCTAAGGGGGTAACGGTTCCCACCTCTAAAAAAGAAAACTGAAGATCCTCAAACCCCCTAAGGGCAATAGCATTCTTGTCAAAACCTGCGGCAAGTCCTATGGGGTGAACCAGATCTCCCAATCCAGGAATCCTCATATGGAGATCTAGATCATGGGGGACTTCCAGGGTGTCCGCGGGCCGCGGAAGGAACCGGGCCAGGCGATGTTTTAATAGGAACATGCCGAGATCGTGGGCTGTTTCGGCAGGAAACACTCTTAGGGAGGCCCCGGCTAGGTCACCTAGAATACGCTTTACGTTCAATTTTAACCTCATCTCACTTTGCCTGGGAAACCTATCAAAGTAGACTCCTTGAATCCACACTTATCAATAAGCTCAAGACGGTTTAAAATAGTGAAGTTCCACCAAGGAGTGGAGACTTTGGTTTTTGGGGGGTAAGGGCCATGAATTTTCTAAAACCTTGGATTCAAAATTTGTCCTCATTTAGGTGGCAGGAGCATCTCAACTGGTTTGCCACAGCGAGCCTCATCGCAGCATTTGCGTGTTTACTAGCATTGGTCTACGCATTTCTAGCGCGCCTGCTAGTTGTATCCAAAAAAATAGAGATTGAAGAGGATCTCATTGCCATGTTGTTGGAAAGAGAAAAAAAAGTCCAAACTAACTCCCTGAAACTCTTAAATCCCACCCTCGCCTCAAACGTCGATCTTAAGACTGATGTTATCATTGACTAGTTCCTAGCTGCGCACACTTCGCAAACGCAGGGCAGAGACGCCATCGACAGTCCTGCCGCTAAGTCAAGGGCGCTTCAGGGCTGGAGGGAGGCGGTAGTCTCTCTGACTTAATTCCTCCCACTGCAGAATCGTGGAAACTTTCATACTCCTAAAATGCCTCCATAATGAACTACTCCACCCAATCCTCACAAGCCCTGGGGGCTTGCTCCGGTATGGGATGGAGTTTCGTGTTTCACAGGAAAAGAGTTCTTCTCCTCCACACCTGAGGCCGGTTCCCGACCCGTGACAAAGCCTGTCAAAGCAT
>CAIMVM010000305.1 GCA_903844895.1 uncultured Pseudomonadota bacterium | reverse complement strand
GTTTTTGTGAAGCAGGTTAGCCCCGACGAAATCAACCGGTCTTGGCTCCCCAAGCTTGACAAAGGTCTGGGAATCCAAATCACGGAAGTCAGCGATGGCCAACTGAAGGCTGAGTTTCTGATTGATGATGGGCTCGTGCAACCCTTTGGGATCATGCATGGGGGTGTTTCCTGTGTGGTTGGGGAAAGTCTTGGATCTATCGCTGGGAGTATGACCCTAGGCGATCCCAACTTTACTGTGGTGGGGCAAAGTCTTTATGCCCAGCATATTCGTCCCGCTAAACTGGGGCATGTTTTGGAAGCGGTGGCTATACCGAAACATATAGGGCGGCGGAGTCAAATTTGGGAAATCACGATCAGTGAGCGAGAATCGAAGAAGGATATTGCGCGTGTGAATCTTACCCTTGCCGTTGTGGATTTAAGGTCAATGGCCGATGCAAACAAAGGGCAAGGCTGAGCTGTATAGGGACAGCTCATGTAAAACGGCCCCGTTTACTAGGGTTTTCGGTATCGTTTGGCGGTTTTTTTTCGCCAGGCTGGATGCCAAGCTTGAAGTCTTTAGATCGTCTAAGGTCGACCAAGCCAGGTTCTTTGCAAGATGAACTCAGAAAAAGGAATGCAACGAAGCACCCAGCCTTCGGCATTTTCCATTGGCTTAGTTGTGGGCCGTCGAAAACCTGCATAGCTTGACATATAAGCGATGGACCTATTTCTGACAATTTCGGATTTTAGCAAAATTGAATATGCGTGTAGAAGTTGACGTGGAAGTAATTGAAAGTAAAAGTGATTCTGCAGCACCCACCTTGGACAGTCTGTGCCGCAGAAAGTAGAAACATGCCAAGTATAATATCAAGCCGTGACAAGTGGAAGCGAAAAGCTATGGAGCGCGGGCGATTGAATAAGAATCTCACTCGTCAACTTGCCCGATCTAGGTCATCTCAGGTTGAATCCTTGGGACGCGAAAAGTTACTCGCTGATGAATGCGATGGGCTAAGGGAAGATTTACGCCGCGAGCGTTTGCAGAAGCCAGTGGTCTCCGATCTGACGACGATGATTTTTTCAGTTATGCTTGTTGTCGACGCTCGCATCTCTTTTCGCGCAGTCCCCCGAGTTCTTTCCTGCACGCGCTTTCAAGGGTGGATTCTTCATTTTAGTTCGACTATAAACTGGGTGTGTCGAGTGGGTTTAGCTTCACTTCGATATATAAAATCTCCTCAAGAGAGCTGGATCGCACTTATTGATATGACCTTAGACATCGCATATAGGAAGGCTTTGGTGGTCCTGCGCTTACCTCTGTCGGTGTATCTCAAGCGAGAAGGCTCTATTACCTTAGCGGACGTTAGTTGTGCCGGAATCATCGTTAGGGACTCATGGAAAAGTGAAGATGTAGCAGAGGCGCTGCAAGGGTTACTAAACGATGAACCCCATCTGAAAGCCATCATGAAAGATGGTGGGTATGATCTCGCAAGAGGTGTTCGACTCTGGAAAGATAGCGCCAAGAGAAAAGATGTAGTAGTTATCAGTGACATAAGTCATGAAGCTTCAAATGCCTTGAAACAAGACTTTAAAGACAAAAATTCATTTCAAAATCTCACAAGGAAATTAAAAAACAATGCGACCAAGATTTATCAATCGCGCCTTGCATTCCTTGCCCCGCCCAAGCTTCTTCCTAAAGGAAGGTTCATGGGAATTTCGCGCCTTGGTCGTTGGTTGGAGAAAATCAAGGGCCTGCTAGGCGGCGCAGGCCTTGCTGAGAAAGGTTCTCTGGCCTTTGAATTGAGAAGGCTGCTTGGGGGGATGGGGGAGCTTTCCTATATTGCAAGCGAGTTGTGCAAAAGATCCTTGATCCTTGCTGAAATTATGGACATCCTAAAGACCAAGGGCCTCAACCAGTTGAGCTTCCAAGAAGCGATGAAAAAGATTGAAACTTTACCCAAGCGAACAGCCACAAGACGGCGCATCGAACAATGGCTACGACGTCACATCCAAATTCAATGCCGGCTAGGCATTGGCCAGACTCCACTTCCGATCTCGACAGACATTATCGAGTCGCTTTTTGGGACTTTTAAATCGTTTATTGCTCGCAATTCGAAAGCCGAGTTTAATCACCTAATCCTTGCTATGCCGGCTCTTTGCGGCCCTCAGAGTGAGGAACGAATCCGACATCAGCTGGCGCTGGTTTCCCAGCGCGAACTGGAGCTATGGAAAAAATCAGAAATTGGAAAAACAGGTAAGATGAAAAGATTGGATTTTTTGTCGCAGACAGGTCCTTTAACTCCAGAGCAGAAATGGGACCAATTTAAGTCGGGCTAGATGGCCGTCTTTCGACGGCCCACTTTATATCATCGATGAAGGGTTTTAATAAAGCCGCTTATTTCATCGTCCCAATGTTTCGTAGCATCGTGCTCAGGGAAGCTTGAGACAAGTACCAGGTGCATACCGACGACCATTGCAATCTCTTCAAGCCCTGTGATTGCGTGGCCGCGATGAAAAGCATTCATTAATTTTTCCTTTTTTTATTGCTTTCCCTCGCCCCCCTTGGTGCTAAAGGCGCTAGTAGCCTACTTGCCGGCCCTTGACCTGCCATGCCTCAACCAGGTTTCCTGATCTGATTCTAAGATTATGACAATAGGCCCTAATGGTCAAGAGACAGAAGGGAGCGGTTGAACTGCTCGATAAAACCTTTTTTAGCTTAGGTTTTCTAACATAAATCCATCTTCAGTCAGACCGTATTAATCCCAAAACTCCAATTCCTCGCAAAGGCATCAAAGTTAATGTACCTTACAAGCACGTCTGGAATGGTGAAGCATAACCAATCATCAACAAACGACTCGGCC
>CAIMVM010000304.1 GCA_903844895.1 uncultured Pseudomonadota bacterium | reverse complement strand
TTTCCAGCAACGCTCGCGCGTTACTCCTAATGCGTCCAGGGCTGATTTACCTGGACGATAGCCATAAGAATCAGGTAGAAATACAGCTTCGACCGCCGGTTCAAACGTTAGTTTAACTACCATTTGCGCTATGCGATCAGATACCGTAGGGACACCAAGAATCCTCTCACCTCCAGACTTCTTCGGTATCGCTACCGCCTTTACCGGTGGAGGAAAATAGGTGCCCGAAGACATCCGATTCCAAATCTTATAAAGATTGTCTTTCAAATTACCTGACTTTCTCCTGAATATGTACACTACATTTCGATTTTTGGAGAAATAATCTTAATTATGGCGCTTTGGTGATTAGACAGCGTATTTACCTTAAAAAATGGCATTTTTGACTTTGTCTTTGAATCCTCTCCTGTCATATAGACTTTAAATATTGAGTCCAAACTGCGCAAAACTTCGCCAGGATCTCTAAAAATGCCTTTATTCTCTAGGCGAAGTCGAACTGTCGTTAACAGCGTTAGTCCAAGATAGCAGATCATGATATGGGATTTTATATTTTCATCGAGCTGCATTCGAATAGGATTTAGACTTAGGGTGCTTTTTGAGAGCCTAAAACAGCGCTCAATTAAATCTTTAGCAAAATAATGCTGAACAGCTTCTTTTTGGGAAAGCTTGGCATTTGTAAAAATGAAAGATAGTCCATCTAACTTTTCAATTCTTTGAACGGCATGTCGATTGACTTTTCCAGATGCCGTAAAGCACTTCTTAATTTCATCAGAAATCAAATCTGGCTTTGTTCCTATGTGTTGTTTTGCCTCCTCTATAGCAACCATTCGATCCATGGTTTGCCTCTGCTTTTTAAGGAAGTTTTGAAGAATCATAAGTTTTCCAGATGTTTGGCCAATCTTGAATGGAATGCTTTTAACAAAAAGCTTAGTATCACCCTGCAGGACCAGATTTCTGAAGTTTTTTAGATTGTCAAAGTCAAGATTTGAAATTGCCGATTTAACCCCCTTGTGCATAGGGAGGCCGGCAAGACACTTCCAGCCCATTGCATCAAGCTTAGAAATGCAGTTTTCAGAGGCTATTCCTCGGTCAAACACCGCCAATCCATTTTTAGTACCGATGTCTGAAAATCGCAAAATTGCCTCATTGAACATTTTTGTGTCATGAATATTTCCGGCGTGGACTTGGTGAAAAATGGGAAGGCCTAAGGTTTTAGTAATACCAAGACCAATTTGTATCAACTTCCTACCCTTCACGCCCTCTTTGCATTTGCCCATTTTTGCAAGCTCTGAGCGACTTCCAGTGAGATAGGTGTTAGTTCCATCATAGATAACGCCCGAATCATCTTGACCAAAAATGCCAGTAAGCTTTTCAAATATTGACTTTTCGAGGTATGAAAAATCATACTTTGAGAGCCTAGATATTGCGTCGTACAAGTGATCTTCCTTGATTTCATCACAACCAAAAACAGACGCTAAATCTGTACTTTTGTACCATTTTTCAGTTTCCGAAACGCTTCTATAATTCATGCAGTGGGCAAAAGTCAGTGTCAAAATGGGGTGGGCAATATCACCGAGAATTTCAAATAAACCAAGCTCTCTGGCCAAGCTTTCAAGCACAATTATAGGTCCATGAACTTTAACCGAATCTACGGTTACATCCTTAGAATAAAGCTGAAAACTGTCTTTGTTTGATTCGGGAGATAGCCCTAAATATTTAAGATGCCGCTGTTTGACTTTACCGCCATCTCGATAATTTTCAACTTCTGCAAGGTAAACTCGTCCATTCCTCTTTATTTTACGTATAAAAGACATTTTTTCGCCCTATTTTTGCTAAAACGCGTCGGTCTGTAGTGTATACTATAAAATACACTACTAAGCCGGCGCGCGAAAAACAACCTAAAAATATCAGTAAGTTAAACTAGGGGAGCTCTGTAGTGTACAAAATCAGAAGAAAGCTAGGAAATTAACTTCAAAATCCGCTATCGACTGTCGATCCACACCGGCACTTCCGGCATTGGCTTTTACTGCTTTAAAGGCATCCATCACTAGATGTTTTGAAATCGTAAAAGGTTTTACTGTATCCACAAATTTCCTCCCGTTTCCAGTTGAAGATGAGATAAAGTCACTTGACC
>CAIMVM010000303.1 GCA_903844895.1 uncultured Pseudomonadota bacterium | reverse complement strand
TTTGTTTGTATGCAAACTCAACTTCTTCGCCAAATTGTTTAGGATGGGACTTGAATTTCAGATATTCGGCGCGGCGTAGTAAATTCAAGACGTAGGCATCTGGATAGATCGCCTTTAGAAACGTCGATTTCCCTGTCTGGCGCGGGCCAAATAGAAAAACACTCTTTCTTTCCAAGATTGAGGTGAGTTTAAGTATCCGATGATACTTCGGCTTCCCCTATTTGATGAGGATCAGCATCTCTGATGCCATTTATGACGATATTCGGCAACTCTATTGCCGATAATGATATTTCTCACTTGCCGCAAGCAGTTTTGCATGAAGTTTTTGTAAAGAAGATAATTTTATCAGAGAGTTGCTAACTTAGCTCAGGGTGTAGTGTTGGCAGCTACCTTGGGCCTACGTTTTGCCTACCGAGTCCTATCATCATGAGAGTAGGGCTTAAGGCCCCAACCTTATGCTCACCAAAACTTGAATAATTTCATGTTTTTGCTATCAAAAAATTGAGTAATTTCATATTTGTGCTACCATAAAGATGGCATTTTTAATAGAAGTAAGTAATTATAGGTGTTTATGGAGAGATCGCTCACAGCCGAACTAAATGTATGGGCAGCAAGCACCTCCCGCAAGCCGCTCATAGTTCTTGGGGCTCGACAGGTTGGCAAGACCTATCTTTTACGCGAATATGGTCGACAAAAATTTTCGCGGGTTCATGAATTTAATTTTCAGTCGACACCGTCTCTTGGCAAAATTTTTGCGAGTGATCTGCAACCGCGTCAAATCCTTCGAGAGCTTGAATTTGTCTCGAATCAAAGCATTGATCCAGAAGGCAATGAGCTCATTTTCTTTGATGAAATTCAGGAGTGTCCGGAGGCATTGACTTCTCTAAAGTATTTTTGCGATGAGTTACCTGGTGTGCCGATTGCTGCAGCTGGTTCCTTGCTTGGCCTTCATTTGTCTTCAGCCGCCTTTCCCGTAGGTAAGGTAGATATTCTCAATCTTTACCCTCTTTCTTTTGTGGAGTTTGTGGAAGCAAGCGGCTCGGCTCGAGAGATTTCGTCCTTGCGTGAAGCCATTCATGCTCCCTTCCGTATGTCCGAAGTCGCTCACCAACGATTTTGGAATCTTTTTAAAAGTTATCTCATTACTGGGGGTTTGCCCGAGTCAGTGGCTACATGGCTGGAAAAGGGTGGCATCCAAGGAAGTCACAATGCGTTCTCTGCCTCTAGGCAAAAGCTTTCCACTCTCATTACGGCATACTCCGCTGATATCGCAAAGCATGCCGGGAAGGTGAACGCTATGCATATCGACCGGGTTTGGAAGAGTGTGCCTCAACAACTTGCCAGTGTTTTAGATGATTCCACAAGCCGCTATAAGTTTAAAGATGTGGTTCCAGGAATTGCCTCCTATCGCGACCTAGCAGGGCCCATCGACTGGTTGTCAAAAGCAGGAATGGTCCTTCGCGTTCCTATTTGCCACTCCGCCCATTCGCCCATTTCTGCATATACCAAAGAGAACCTATTTAAATTATACATGTTCGACTGTGGAGTTCTTGGAAGCATGCTTGCGATGCCCCCTGGCTTGATTATGGATTTTGGATTTGGTACTTATAAGGGTTTTATTGCGGAAAATTTTGTCGCTCAGGAATTACTTGCAACTCTTCGGTCACCAAGGGAAACTTCCACAAACCACGCCTGGAGTGAGGGTCGCGCCGAATTGGAATTCCTTCTTGACAGTGATTTTGGCGTTATTCCCCTTGAAGTGAAGTCGGGCAGCAGAATTCGGGCGAAAAGTATCAAAAGCTTTATGGACCGATACAATCCCTCCATGTCCATCATCTTGTCCTCACGTCCTCCATCTCAAGTCCAGTCAGGAACTTCAAGTTTGATCAATCTACCCATCTATCTGGCCAGCGCCATTCGTGAGCTGATAGTGAACTACGAGATTAAAGCAGACTTAAAGACAATCTAGGGATCACAGGAGGTTTAAAATTCCTCCTCCGATTTGTGAATCAAGCCAAAGTCTCAAATTTGATTCGATGGAACTCCAACACCCAAGTGTTCGGCAAGTTAAGATATGGTTTCCACTTGGACAGGCTCCTGTGGCTGGTCATAAGAGAGCTCATCCTCATTAGTCCAAGTTACTTTTAGGTAGTTACAAACTTGAGGTCTACGCAGTTTTCAAAAAAGCAGCAGAAAAAAGAGCGCGACATCATATTGATGATGTTCCCATAATCGATAAAGAAGAACCAAATGTGCTGCCAAAGGCTTAATAAAGTAAAAATCCCATGATTTGTTCCAAAGAACCTCGCCTTTTATACTTGTTCATGATTTGCCCGAGTCAGTTCTGCTTCATCTTTAAGCCTACAGCAGAGGCCGTGGACATCATGGCAGCTCAAAAAAATGGGCCCTCCTTCAAGTAAGATAGCATTTGTCCTATCTTGTGTAGAAATCTTAGGAGTAAATTTGTTAGGTTAGAGGTAGCCTATGGGAGAATCTTTCTAATGTCTATTGTGGGAAGTTTAAGACTTATCTACACTCCATGCGCTTCACTTGGTAACTGCAAACGCTTGTATCTTTTAAGAAGGGGTCAATAGTATGAGTCTGGGAAGAAATGATCCATGTTTTTGCGGAAGTGGTGTGAAATATAAGAAATGCTGCTTGATGAAAACCCAATCACATTCGTTGGAAGATCTTAGCTACCGCAGGCTTCGAGAAACCGAAAAGAAGTTAATCGGGCAGCTTTTTCGGCATGCTTCTGAAGTTTTTGGTCCAAGTGCTATCAAGGAAGCTTGGGATGAGTTTCATTGTTGGCAATACTCTGAAGGTTATGATTTGGGGAGCCCGATTAACCAAATTTTTGGGCCATTTTTTTTGTTTAGCTGGCAGATGGATCCAGAAGATACAGATTGTGATTTAAAGCTAGAAGGTAAGACCATAGCGGAGTCTTTCCTTGAAACTCGGAGGTCGAAACTTTCTAGTGACGAAATTAAGATTTTGGAATCAGCGAATCGTACGGCATTTTCTTTCTATGAGGTTACCGACGTTACACCAGATTTTGGATTTACATTAAGAAATGTAATGACGGAACATATCTATGAAGTTATCGAAAGATCTGGATCCCAAGGGGCGAAGCGCGGGGACTTTCTTTTTGGGGCCATTTTTCAGTTTGATGGAAGATTTCAGATTCTCGCCATGTCGCCCTATATGCTCCCTCCCCTTTCGATGGGTTCTTTGATCGAATTAAGGAAAAGGATGCTCAGAGGACTCAACGCCAAAACGCTGACAGATGCTGATTTGTCCGAGTATGACATCGAGTTGAGGCAGATTTATTTTAAATTGCTCGATAACCTTTTGAATTCAAAAATGCCAGAGATCACCAATACAGACGGTGATCCGCTGGTTCCGCAAACTCTCCATTTTGAAATTGATGATCCTCAAGTGGCTTTTGAATCACTCAAGTCTCTAGCATTAGGAGTTGTCAATGATCATGGACTTACAAGGGATGCCAAATTTAAAGATGGACGATTGGTTGAAGTCGAAATTCCCTGGTTTAAAGAGAATGCTTCCAATCCGAATTCCGGATCCAATACAGTTCTGGGAAGAGTTAAAATTGTAGGCTCGAAGCTAACTGCAAATGTAAATTCCGACCGCCGCGCAGCTGTCATTAAAAAGAAAATTTTGTCTGAGCTTGGCGATCAAGTGCGATTCAAGACAACTTTAATTGAAACCATTGAAGGTAATTTGGGGGCAGCGTCTTCTCAGAAGGGCGGTAAGTCTCAATCTATCTCCCTTGATCAGCTCCCTCCCGAGGCCCTAGAATCCGTAAAGAAAATGGCTGAGGCGCACTGGGAAAAGTGGTTTGACGAAAAAATTCCGGCTTTGAATCACAAAACCCCAAAACAGGCGGCAAAGAGCAAAGAAGGTCGTGAACTCCTTGACGCACTCCTGAATTCCTACGAGCAGCATTCAGCGAATGATCATGAACGCGCTAACCTGTTCCAGCCTGACATTAGTAAACTTCGCGCTAAACTGGGATTACCATCCGATGGGTGAGATAGCATGACTTTAAGGTCCAGAGATGGATTCCATTAAACTCCAAGCGGAGTTCAGCAGAATAGACATTTTGGACAATCATGGGCTGTAAGTAAGTAACGCCCTTAAATGACTATGTATTTTATTTATTTGGGCTATCATGTACTATAATCCATTTTTAGGGTCTGTATTTATGTGATATAATCCATAAAAATGGGGTTAGCGTGGTAACAATCGAACATTATTATGAAATACTTGACTACTCAAAGCGAAAATTAAGGGAAGTGGAGCCATTTGCATCCCATCGGGAGCAATTGCTTCAGCCAGATTTCATGTCCGCCGACCATAGTTGCCTCATAGGGGAAAAAGGGGTTGGCAAAACTGTTTTGGCGTGTCAACGAGCGTTAATGGTGTGTGGCGGCCATCACGAAAAGATTTTGTATATGAGCCTAGACGATACCTTGTTTGCTGGTGATACGATGTATCAGCTAGCCAAGATGGGTCAGGATCGCGGCGTGGAGCTCATCATTTTTGACGAGGTTCATCGCTATCCTAATTGGAAGGTAGATC
>CAIMVM010000302.1 GCA_903844895.1 uncultured Pseudomonadota bacterium | reverse complement strand
TACAGCCTAGAAAGTACAGCCTAGAAAGTACAGCCTAGAAAACGCCAAGAAACTCCTTTCAAGGATTTATTTCACACTTTGCGCTCTCTGGAACCCAACTTTGTCCTACGGGACACTCCGGCTTAGCTGGATTCTCACAATGATTCCCTAAGCAGGTTGGAATTTCAACATTACAAGAATTTTGAGCACAAGGGTTCCTTTTGACAGCAAGATTCAAGTCTCTGCAGCCCCAAAGCAGGAAAAAGGTCGTTAATCCAATAAGTCTCACTGTCCCCCCCCCTAAAAACACCTCCTTTAAAAATGCAAGAAAAAGGCCAAGCGCGCCGCCCCTAAGCACCCAAAATTATTGATGTTAGAACCCAGGATCTGTATATTGTTTATAGCACCCGTCACCTTTTCAGTCAGGTTTTTGCCATGAAATATCTTTTGTTACTTCCAGGGAGTATCGCCATCACCCTTTCTAACCCCTTTCAGAGGTCGCTGTTTAGTAGCCTAGGTGCTCCCCTGCCCTGGTCCTATATTGGATTAGGAACCATCAAAGGAAGGCAACTTTTTGTATTTCTAAGCCTTATATGTTTATGTTTTTTGTTGGGAGCCGGCTTAAACCTTGTAGGACTCGTCAGCATCCCATTCCTCCTTTCGTTTTGGCACTTATCTACGGCAGTTGCCGGTACGAGTACCGAGCGGCATCTCGTACACGCGACTCTCTCGTGCACATTTTTTTTGTCACAATCTCATTTGAATAGCCCATGGATGCAAACTGCGGTCTTGCACTTATTAGTTACCTCTGGGATTCTTTTTATGAGACTTCCCGGGGGCCTTCCGCCTGCTTGGACTCGAGCAAAAACCCCCTTGGGACTGGCGCCACTTTCAGCTGTGCTTTGGCTGACTCCCGTTGCCCCCCAGTTAGTACTGACGGCTTTAGCTACAATAGGGATAACCTGCTGGAGTAGTTATGCTTTGAGTCGATCTTTAGCTCTTAAACATTAAAGATCGTCCGAAGGCAGCGAAAGGACTCTTCTTAAAAGGAACTAGAGCCTTAAAGCCTAACCTTCAAGAGTCTTATAATTTTCTGAATGGGTTTCAATTTTAAACCGATCTATCCGATACCAAAGACAGTAAGGGGGAGGCTAAAATGCTATTGTACCTGCTTTTTGTATCTTCGCTTTTCGTATCTTCGCTTTTCGTAAGCTTGAAGGCCGTCTCTGCGGAATGCAAGGAAATCCGCCTGAGCGGACCTCGCAATAAACCTCCCTATAGTGAGACAAAGGGTGAAGGTCTCACAGGGCTTGGTTTCTCTGAGGCTCAGTATTGGTTTTCTAAAATAGGCGCTAAGGTTACCATAGAGAAAACTTTCTTAGATGAGAGGGATGCTCTAGCCAAACTTCGACGCGGTGATTTTGACGGCCTTGTGGTGGGCTACAATAGTGGGGACTATGAAGATGAATTCTATTTTTCAGAGACTTGGCACCGAGACAGTGTTCACATCTTCTACCTAAAAGACCGACCCATAGAATTTAAAGGTATCGGTTCCCTTAAAAACAAAGTGGGAGCGCTAGATTATTCGAGAGACTACGGCTCAGACTTTGAAAGACTCAAAACGTTTTTCCTAAATCTGAATTTCTCCGGAGATCGTCTCAAGTGGATCTCCCAACTTGAAAGTCAAAAAATCGACTACTTCTTGCTCCCACTCACAGAAGGCCTTGTATTTCTCAAGGAAAACAAGCTTCTCTCGAAAATCGACATCTCTGATAAAGCCTTGTTTTCCAGCCCCCTCCACTTTATGATCCCCAAAAAACATCCCTGTGTACCTGCACTGATGAAACTTGAAGAAGATATGGCTAAAGCTGTGAGCGAAGACCGTGTCAAAAACTTGATTTTGAATGAACTTGCGCCAGAGTTGGCTCCTAAAGCTCCAACCAAACCTAAAGAGGAACAAGCCAAAGATGAAAAAGCAAAAGATGAAAAAGCGAAAGATGAAAAAGCGAAAGATGAACAAGGCAAAGATGAACACGCGAAAAATGAGGCTGCTAAAGCAGAGACCAGCGGCTCCTCACACTAAACTACTTGGGGTCTAAAGCATATCCCAGTGATGCCCCCAAAAAAGCTTCGCCAGGCGTATAACCTGTTATTCCATATCGATAGGTACCTTCTTTTTCAAAACGCACCATTTGCTTACCTTCGCCAGCAGGAAAGGGCAAAAGCCAAGCCACAAGTCCTTTAGACGTAAATCCTTCATTTTTAACCTTAGCAGCTGACTCTGATGCAGAGGTAGTAAATATAATCGTTTCGTTTTTAACGAGTTCTTCGATTCCCGAAAGAACCGTCCTCAGAACTTCAGGAGGATTGATCAAAGTCCTAAATCGAGTCTCTTTAAACACAAAGCCAGCCGGCACACTGCAAGACTCTAGATTCGTTTTACAAGAATCTCCAAAAGCATAAAACTCGGCCTCGCCTTTAGAAAAGACCTGAAAGTCTGCCAATTCGATGCAATACCCTGCTACTAAAAACTTGTTTGTTGAGCACGTAGTTTCTTTGCCTAACTCTGGCAAAGTAGGCCCTGTAAATGGCGACTGACTTGCAACAGGGACATATGTAGAGGTCGATCTAGAAGGTGAATTTTTTACATTTGTAGCCTCGGGCTTAGACTCAATGCTGTCATTTTTACAAGACACCAATAATAAAGAACCCAAGAACAAAGAAGATAAAAAAATCGACCCCATATGCCACCTTTACAATATCTCTATTACTTGTACTTTAACTCAAATAGCTCTTTTTGGAAAGTAGAGGCAAAACCTGAAGTAAGGCCTTACATCACAGCAAGTCCCTATCCTTCTCTCTTGGCCAGCCATCGACCGTCGTGCACATTTCCGACAACACCTTGAAATGTATACCAAAAAACCAAAGACAAGAAACCGTTACTTTTTGATTTTCTAGATATAAATAGCAGTCTATGACTAGAAATGGGAAGAAAAGCCTAGTTCTTCAACACATTCTAATCGTCCTTCTAGTCCAGGAACCTTTTCGACAAGTGACGCAGCAACGCCCCATAGATGGCACGTCGAAAAAAGGTTCTATAGACTTCTATATGCGCAAAGCAAGCAAGAGCGAGGCTCTGGAAAGGAACGGAAGTATTTGTGGCTTTCTGGAGTTTTTTTTGATCAGGAGGAACTATATGTTAGCACCTAAGGTTTAATCGCAAAAAAGAGGCGCTGTGCGCCTCTTCTCCTTGGTATTTAGAACACGAAATTTGTTAGACTTCGCTGATTCCGTTCTATTTCAACTTCTTGCCCGTTGCTCCATCAAGTGGTGGCGGTGCAATAAACTTAGAATCTGTAATCGCAATGAGTTCATATCCAGCAGTTCCAGAAATTCCAGAGTCTGTGTCAATAGCATAGTTGCCTGATTCGTCTTGCATGAAACACTGACGACTTACCTTTGAACCTGTTTGATTGGTAACAAAGGCAATAGCATCGGAAGAAGAAGCTAGAGAAGGCTTTTTCCAAAATGCTGTCGGATTTGTGCCCGAGTAGTCATATGAGTTATCGCCGCTAACGGTTGATCCATGAAAGAAAGGATGATACCAGCCATCAGGCTTTAAGGCGGTTCCAGCTTTTAAAGCCTTCCGAATGCTTGTACTTCCGACAGCTCCACTAATTGCACAACCTTTTAAACGACTGGTTGTCGCATCTTTCTCAACTTTAAAGACAAATCCTCTTGCAGCTTCATTAATGCCGCCACCTGGATTCTTCCAATAACTCAAAGTTCCTGTAGAGTCCGATTGGTTCAAATCAAATTCAACCTGCATCATGCCGTTTACAGTGCTGTTATCTGCGTTATCTGGAAGGTCTGCATAGTTTACTCGTCCATTAGCATCAAACAAAGTCGTGTAGGAACTTGCAAAGTTTCCGCGTCTAACAGAAGCCTTAATGCCCTGCACACCGCCACTATTACTTCTTGCGTATTCAATACTAAGTACTCCAGTCTTATCTGATTCAGGACGCTTAATACTAATCACACCGTTATAAGTTTCATTATTATCGGCCGCAGCTGGACTATGTAAGATAACTAATTCTTCTACTTTACCGTTACGAGATGCCTTAATGTTTGTCTCAAATACAGGCCGTGAGTCTACATCCGCAAGTCGCTTCAAAATGACGGAGTCAAAGGTCGGGGCATTTGAATCTGACTGCGGTTTTTTAGCATTCATCAATTCCGTAATATCTAATTGTTGACCGGCAGCTGAAGGTAGCTCTTTTCCTTCTTTCTTTGCTAAACATGCCATGACCTGCGCTCGGTCCAAAGCTTCGTCAATACGACGCTCGATCACCTTCATTTGATCTCTCGCAAAGGAAACCATGCAGACCTCAGTAGATCCAGTTTTCCGGCTTAAACCGTTGGTAGTCCCATAGAGCTTATCTACACTATCGCGGTAGCCATAGATCATTTCTTGGTCGAATTCATAGCATTTCTCTTGGCCTTCCATAGGCTCTGGCTTCAGCCCGCGTTTTGTAAGATTTGCAAAACAATCATTAGCACTTCCATTTAGGATTGCTTTTGCTTCTTCAACTTTTTGCGCCAAGGTTTGCCCTTTGTCGTCGTCAGCTAATCTGAGACTAGTTCCGACCGTCTGGGGAAATGAGGGAATGCTTAATCCTTCTGGATAGCCAATCGCTAAAGCATTATTCAACTGCGTAACTGTATCGTCTACCTTTTTGCTATCTTTCTTGCCACACCCTGCACTTAACGCTGAACCAACTATTACGGGAATCATAATTTTCTTCATCTAAAACCCCTTCATGTCCATGAAATAAAATTTGTACCTGTATCATCGGCGTTGAAACTCTAAAAATGAGGCCCTAGAGCAGAAAAAAATGCACCCCATTAAGCTCCTAAAAAGTGCGGCTTCTTCGAGGCTTTTTGGAGAAATTCAAACACTACATGATGATACCCATGAGATATGGGATACGAGGCATGGGATAGATTCTAAGTTTTACCGAAGTTCTAAAAATTTAAGTTGAAAGCTATGGACTAAACCTTGGGAGAAGGATGTCACTCACTCTTTGCACAGTCGATGCAAATTCTCTCAAAAAATTTGCGGTCTCATTTCCTTTAGCTGCCCAACCTACCCCCTCTCTAGCGCCCAAGCCTCGAGTGCACCCTCTACTGCCAAAGCCAGAGAGTTACTTGATGCTGTGTATTCCTCTAGAAGACATCTTATCAGGCAACTCAATGTAATTTGGGTGCTGACGTCGTGTATTTTGATGAGCAGTTAGAGCAGCAACCGGATTATTTAAATGATTCCCGAAAAGCTTTTTCAAATTTTTCAACCTTTGGCTTTACCACTAACTGACAATAGGGTTCTGTGCCATTTTGGTTAAAATAGTCTTGATGATAGTCTTCTGCAGGAAAAAAGTTGGAGAAAGGACTTACCTCTGTAACGATCTCGCGAGAGTAAACTTTTGCGTCGGTTAACTTTTTGATCACATCCTGAGCTTTCTCTTTTTGAGATGCATCATGAAAGAAAATAACGCTTCGATACTGTGTTCCTATATCATCGCCCTGACGATTTAATGAAGTCGGATCGTGAATAAAGAAAAATACCTTTAGAATTTCTTCAAAGGAAATCACGGTTTCATTGAAATGCACTTGGCAAACCTCGGCATGTTTGGTCTCGCCTTTGCAGACTTCCTTATAGGTAGTGCGATTAGCATCCCCCCCTGAATATCCGGAGACTACTTTGTCAACTCCCAAAAGCTTGGCGTAACAAGCTTCCACACACCAAAAACATCCTGCACCAAGTGTGGCTACTGCCATTGCATCCTCCTCAATCCGTCTGCCACCAATGTGGCATATCAGCAAAACTATACCCAACAAGCCCTTTGGGGGCTAGAGGACAAACATTTACCGTTTTCTGCGTAAAGAGTCATGTCGCAAATCGGTCCCTCTGCATGTCTAGGGAACTCAAACCGCTATTCAGACCCAAGACTTTGCGTAACCGGTTCTAAAAATTGGGAAAAAATAATGCTACCCAGAGATGCTTAATTTACATACAATTGATGGTGTCTTGTCAGCTACTTAGTGCGAGCGCAAGTGCACCTTTCCCTTAAAATCCATCGGAGTTATTTTTGAGTAACTACTTTTACACTAAAAAACTTATGCAGCTTGGTTTAGCTTTGAGTTGCGGCAAAGCGCTGGCCGGTCCATGCGACGTCCTTATTTCAGGGGGAAGCCTATCCGCGCTTACAGCTGCGCTCTCTTCTGCACGCGAAGGTGTAACCACATGTTTGGTGGAACCCACGAATTGGGCCGGCGGCCAGCTAACCGCCTCGGGCGTTCCCGCTCTCGATTTTGCCTGGCACAAAATAGGTGACGTCTCGATGTCTCTTCTTACAAGAAAACCAGAAAACATGGAAGAAAACCTCAGAGCATGGACCAAAGGCCTTGGTAATCCAGGCGGATGTTGGGTCTCTCATCACTGTTTTGAGCCTAAAGTTTTTCTCAATACGAAAATCAATCCCGCCATCGCAAATGAGCCCAATCTCACCGTTTTTTACAATACCGTCGTAAAGTCTATTGAAAAAGACGGGGCTAGAATTGTCGGAGTTAAACTCATTCAACGGCTCAATTCTTTAACTCAAAAGACCCCGCCACTTTCTGAAGTTATAGAAGACTGGTATGACCTTTCCACCGAGTTCACCCCCAAAAAGGAGATTGTTTTAAGCGGAGCAAATGCCCCTAAAATATTTATTGATGCCTCTGAAAATGGAGACCTTCTTGCGTTAAGTACGGACGCATATACCCAGGGAGGCGACGACACCCTCGAGCCTGCGGACTCCACCTGTGGCCAGGCAACCGTCTTTCCCTTTGTCATGGACGGTAAAGCAGCAGCTAGTGAACCTGTGGTAACTCCAGAACACCCAGAATTTTATTCTTTAGGCCGCTTTACCTGGGATAAAATTTGGACGTATCGACGCCTCAAGGGCTCCGGGGACGTATTTTTGCCAGGACAAAAGTCACTGCAAAATTGGTACCCAGGAAATGATTATCCCTACGGCTATTTGTGGCTTAGTCAACTAGAGACCAACCAATCCCGCGCAGATTGGCAGGGCGGGTATAACGTCGAAACTATCAAGGCAGCTGAGCGTCACGCCCTAGGCTGGTACCAATGGTACAAAGCCAAAGCACCATTAGAGCGTCAAAAATCTATTTCCTTAGATCTAGAGACCATGGGCACTCTCAATGGACTTTCAAAATTCCCTTATGTTCGCGACACGCGGCGCAGCATCGGACTTGATAATTTCAGATTAACCGTAAAGGATATCCTAGGTTCCAAGACCCGTGGCACAAAGTTTTCGGATCGCGTCGCCATCCACACCTACGCTATGGATATTCATCCTTTAAAGAGCAAAACCTGCTACTCTAATGAAAGCCAACTGCCTCCTCCCTACTATATCCCCTTTAGATCTCTGACCAATAGAGATGTAAAGAACCTCTTAGTTGCTGGAAAAACAATGGCTCAAACCTTTATGGTAAATTCGTCCTCTCGCGTCCATGCTGGCGAAATGGCTTCCGGGACTGCTTCAGGAATGGCAGCTTCCTATATGATCAAGAAAAATTTCGCCGACACTAGAGACGTTCTCCGTGACATTGTGAGCTTCAGAGCCTATTCTGCGAAGCGTACCCCTTCCGATTGGACGGGATATTAAACATCTTGCAGAAAGATCCGAAGTTTATGCAGACTTTGAGATCTTTTGCATTAGACTTGAAACAGATAAGGACGATGTTTTCAAAGTAGTGAGATCAAGTTGCACTCATATCCTCTTAGAGAAAGATAGGACTCGATCCCCTACTCCATAAAAGACAAACATTTCCGTTTAAGTGAAACTTCGAAGGAAAAGAGTCTTCTCCCACGAGGATGGCTTCCCCTCTCAGCAGGCGAAAAGTAGATCCAGATCTCTCTGTAACTTGCAGACTCCCATCCGTAACATAAGCGATCAAATACCCAGTTTTTCGGTCAACCGACTGAACTCTGCCACCTTCTGAACTGAGACAAAATAGCTGATAGTCTGCTGTTTTAGGATACTCCGCTAAGTCCATCCCCGAAGCTAGAAGAGTGTTTACGGAGCACCTCTTTACGGACTCAACAAAGGAACTGCCCCACTGCTCTCGGGGATCAAACTGATCTAATGCTTCTTTTACATGAAGCTCGCGAGGCGCTCCGTTAGCATCTGGCAAACCCTTCGGATTGTAGCGAAGCCCCCAATCAAACAACCTATAGGTCTTGCCAGATTTTCCCGAGCGGATTCGTTGGGGCTCTAAAACCAAGACATCACGCCCTAAAGCATGAACAACCCCTGGGCCAATATCAAAATAGTCACCTTTTTTAACCGGGACAAAATTAAGAAATTCTTCAATGCTCTGCCCTTGCTCCAGAAGAACTCGCAATTGCTCCTTAGAAATTTCCTTGGAAAAACCCAAATAAACGCCAGCCCCTTCTTTAGCGTCAAGGACAAGCCAAGATTCAGGCTTTCCACACTCACTTTCATTTAATCCTTGGTAGTTGTCCTCGGGATGGACTTGCAGGGACAAAGGGCGTGCGGCATGGATCACTTTAAGTAGAATTTCAGAAAAACATCCGACCCTCTCGAATTCTTCTTGTCCCAAAACAGACTTCGCCACAGGGAGCAATGCTTGCGAAAGAATCTGATGAGTTCCCTTTACACGCGAGGGAAAAGCCACGTCAAAACTAAACTCCCATGCTTCACCGATATCAGGTTGGGATACAATACCAGGCAGGTGCTGCTTCAAAGTTTCCCAAATCTGTTTGCCAGCCCAAGGAGTACGTTGCTGAGGTGTAAAATTGCCAGAATCTATTATAAAAGAACTCATTTTTGATCCTATTTAAACATGTTAAGGTATTCCCATCTAAAGGGCGAGATACTTCTATAATACCATTCAGCTTGGTAAGTATGACAGACTGAAAGTGATTTTCATATAGATTGCCCTATCTAGTCTTCTAAAATGGAGTTTGGGCATATTGTGCCTAAAGGAATCATCACCACTCCGATAGAGATCTCGTATAATGACTTTATCTCGCAAGCTCTGAAGAGGTTCTATGAATAAAGTTATCATTTCATGTACCAAAAACATTTTCTTAGCACTCCTATGGCTGACACTGTCTTCATCTTGCGCCTCTAGCAACAGAGTCGATGAAACATCAGAGACTCAGGCAGCGAAAACAGATCGCAAAAACGCCTTCTACTCGCTTCTTGCTAAGTTGGAAGAGTCTCCCCTTAAAATGGGTATGAGCCAAGTTCTAAACAGCCATTATGCAGAGATTCAGGCGCAAATTGATCTTGCCGCCAAACAAATTTCTGGCCTGGGACAAAAATCTGCCGAGGAAAAAATTCAACTGGTAACGGATATATATAGCCACTTTCTTTCCTTTTTTGTGAACCTAGAACTTCCGCTCTATAGCAAAATCTATCAAATCGACGCCAACCAAGTAGCCCCTGCTGTTCAAAAACGTAATGCGTAAATGTCACGGGCGTTAGGACAGATTCTAAATGCCGCTGCGAAAGGGAAACTAGACTTTTTAATTGACTACAATAATATAGCTGGCCTTAGAACCTTGTCTCAATGGACTCGATTAACTTGGCCACCTGAAAAAAAAGACTCATCCCTTAATTTGGCAGCTTCGTCTACGGCAAACGCATCACTTGCCATTTTTAATGGCGCATCCTTAGATTTCAATTCCCTACCCCAGATTCCTCCATCGGGGATTGCTTCTTCGGGGGGCGAAGTCAACGTCAAAGTTGAAACCGAAAATTTTCGCGCGGCGTTTCAAAAGATAGTTCCCAACTCTCTCATTATTTCTTCAATGCTTATAGGCATTGCGGCTGCTGTTATTGTCACTGTTGCCACTCTGAATCCAGCTATCGGCGGAGGAGTTGGCGTCGCCACGGGCTTTGCCATCTTAGCTTTTGTAGGAGGCAGCTACGGTATCGTGCAAACCATAGAAACCTATAAAACTCAAGTCCACGACACCCCGAACTCCTCGAGGAATTGAGTCCAGTAATTCTCCTGAATATAGAAAATGTCATCGCCTTCATCCGGTGAGTCTAGCTCCTAGGGAAGTCTGTGTTCGAAAAAACACCTCAATCGAATCTTGAACTCGTATAAATAGAGCTTTTTGAGTTTTTGGCTCGCGCCATTTACAGAACTTAATCGCTGATTTGGGATCTCTGTGCCGCCAACATCAAAGATCGAACACCGCCAAGATTTACAATTCACGAAGGACACTAGGCATGATCTACGCACCTGGAGTGTGTCAAAGATCCGTAGTCACAACACGCGGAGTCTGTTGTCTTAAAAAGTGCAGAGTGAGACTTAAAATCACCGCCAATAAGATGTAAAATATAAAAAGTCTATCTTTGTATTTGTTTGGAGACTTTATGAATATCATCAATTTAGCTACATGTCTGCCATTTATCTTTTTGCTCACCCATTGCGCCCACTACCCGGACGTGCGCCCCTCTGACACGGGAAAGCATAGTGTTTCTTTTATGACAGAATCGAGCGAAGAAGGATATAGGAATGCAAAGTCGCAAGCAGACAGCTATTGTGACGATGTCCACAAGAAAAGAGCTTATATATCCAAAGAAGAAAACCAATATAAAGGCTCCATGGATGAAAAAACCTATAAAAACGCTAAAACAGCTGCAAAAGTAACGGGAATGGTCGGCTCTGCTGGGTTTCTATTTGGCGGCAAGAAGCAATCTGAAGTTGGAGGCATCGTTGGACTTGGAGGCGGTATTACAGACGCTGCTTTAGGAAGCGCCTATCGCTACACGATGCATTTTCGCTGTAAGTAAAATGCTGCTTGGCCTCTCCTGTAAAAAGTTTGACCTATGCCAGTCGCGAAAAAAAAGTAGCTACCTCGAAAAGCAACTACTGCGACTTAAACTCAATGACAGCCCTCTTGAAAAGTCGAAATCCCCATCATATGACTTTTGCGATAATCAAAAGAGGATGTTCTAGGCCAAGGCGCTTGATTTAGTTGCCGCCAGTTATTGGCATCTACAAACGTCGTCACTCAAATAATTGACAAAATCTTATTATGGATCGCCGTGAAGTTCTCATAGATGCAGGAACGTTGGCGGTAGCTTCCTCAGGAAATGTTTTCTTAGGAGCTACTACCGCATATTCTGCACCTGCCACTCCCGTTGAAAATTTAATCGTTACATCGATGAAGTGTCATGAGACGAGACTAAAATGTGAGCGTCTATGCACAGAAACCTTAGCTCAGCGAGATATATCTATGGGGTCCTGCATGGTAGCCATCCCAGACATGCTTACTAGGGCACATCAGAACGGATAAGACCTATGCTCATTGAGCAAAGCCTTACTGTCTTAAAGCGGTTTTCCGGTGCAATTTGCAAATTATTTAAAAGCGACGGAGCAATCAACCCAGTTGATAGCATTTGAAAGGAAACCTACTTAAGGCCCACCGATCGGTATTGAGTGAAACATGGGCTTCCTTAGCCAAGTATAGGCCTATTGGATGGCAAGATGAACAGCTGCGCAGAAATCCTGAATATCTATTAGGTTATTGCTAAGAATTGATTTCATAATGTTGATATCAAGTTTTGCGTAGTCATGGACGGCAATATTTCTAAATCCAGCCATCGCCGACATTTGTTTCGTAAGCTCCGACGTTAGTACATGATTCCTTTCTAGGATTTGAAAGGCATGCCTATAGCTACGAGGTAGCTCCCAACCATTTTGAGCTATGAGGAGGTTGGCAATATCGATGGAGGCTTGGATAGCTCTTTCGAGATTGAGTACGAACACATCTTGCTTCATCAAGTCATCGAGAGAGCCCGGCTCAAGATTCGTCGCGCGCTTAATGGACGCCAAGCAATTGCGAATATTGGAAATCTTCCCGAGCACCGCGTCTCTATTTTTCATGCTGCTTTCCAATGATGGGTATGTCTACCAAATGTTTTTCGACGATCTCACGTGAACGCTTAAAGTCCAGGTATTCTGAAATCTTCCAGGCCATGAACTGATGAAATTCATCAATTTCGGCACTGAATACCAACGTTCCATTTTGCAGCACCTGCCAAGTTATAATTGGGTCTGCAGTTCTAAGGTCAATCACATCGATGTCCCGGTGCAACTTGTCTTCCAACTGCTGTTTAAGCTGGGCACTCTGCGACAGCGCGAGGTTGCGGGGGAAAAGAACAGCAATGTCAACATCGCTCTGAGCGTCAAAACGCTTTTCGAGTACAGACCCAAATAGAAGACCAAAGCGCCCGTGGGGCGCGTAAATTTCAGTAAAAATACGAGCTATTTCGACAAGTTCCATCTGCAACTACCCTGAAGGAATGCGAGGTGAAGGACCGCTACCTCTTTTGAGATTATAGCATTCTCCACTCTTCCTCAAGGAGTAAGACGCCAAAATTCCAGCCTATTGAAACCCAATCATCCAGATGAAGGGCAAACCTTTGGTGAGTTGATACATTTAGCCTCTTTTCTAAAAACATCTCTTCTATGGGGAACTGATTGGATTTAGCAGATCTAAGTTTAAGAAAAAATTAGGCTCAAATACACCGCTCCATGTAACGAAAAGTGGCACTAGTCGCATAAAGAAAGGCTCTACTTTATCCGGGAAACTCCAGCTAATTATTTAAGAACATCTAAATGTATCAAGTTATGATCGACATCTTTATTTGTAATTGTATTTTCCTATGTCATGATCACCTCTAAAAATATTCTGCTGTATGAATCCAAGAAATCCATCCCCACCCTGGCTATGGGAAAATCAAGGACCGGATTATTTTATAAAGTCCTGAATTAGCGCACTGGAAAGTCATTGAACGGCGTACCTATTTTTTCGTTGACGCCGTGGCAGCTCGATTGTTACCTCCCGCCATCATTGACTTTTTTTACCAGACGGGCTATTCTGATAACAAGTCGTTAAATAGACGGGGTTGTTATGGCGAGGAGTTGGAATCAGACTGATTTGTTCATTGATCGCGAGGAGTTGTCGGTCTTGGTGCAGTGGCTTACCTCGCCACATCGTAAACCTATGGTTTTGCGGGGAGCCAGGCAAGTTGGGAAGTCGGCTCTCGTAAGGCGCCTCGCTCACATGCAAGGCCTCAAACTTGCGGAAGTCAACTTTGAATTTCAGCCAAGTTTGTCTAACATTTTTTCCGCAGGGGAACCCGATAAAATGGTGACTCGCCTGCAGCAGGCCCTCAATATCAGGCTCGATGCGGGAACGCTTCTGTTTTTGGATGAAGTACAGGCCAGCGATTCGGCGTTTGCTTCACTTCGATATTTTTACGAAAAGCATCCGGAGATTCCCGTGGTCGCGGCGGGATCGCTCCTCGAATTTTCACTGGCGGAGTTCCAGCAGTCGATGCCTGTTGGACGAGTCACATTTCGGTGGATTCCTCCAATTTCATTTCGTGACTACTTGAAGGCTCGCCATGCTGAAGTTCTTTTGAGTGCTATTCAAGATTTTGTAGAAGAAAAAGATTCAAAAATACATCCGGAGGCACATGATAACCTTCTATCCGAACTGGCTCGCTATGTTTACATTGGCGGTATGCCAGAAGCTATGCGTCAGGCGGTTACGAATGAATCTTGGGACTCCATGGCGGCTTCAGTGGCTGACGCGCATTCCGACATCTTGCTGAGCTGAAGTTACCTGAATAAACGGACACGACTCAGAGTTATAATTGAAACTATCAATTTAAGGAGTCGAATCATGTCCAGTTCAATTTTAAAGCAGAGATTACCTAAAAGCTACCCGCCAGAGTTTAGGACTCAGGCAATAAAGCTAGCCCAGACAAAAGAAAAGACCATAGCCCAGACTGCAAAGGATTTAGGAGTTCCTGTTGGGACCTTGAACTCCTGGGTTAGGAGAGCAGAAAAGGGAGAGTGGTCTGTTCCTGACGAAAATCTTGTCGCTGTTACAGTAGAAAAATCTTCTATTGGAAAAGTTCAAAATATTTCTCAGAAGCTTCATGAGCAGCTTGGTGCGGAACAAAGACGATCTGCAGAGCTTGAGCGCCAGGTAAAGCGCCTAACTCAGGAGCGAGAAATCTTAAAAAAGGCCATGGCGTATTGCTTGGATGTCCCGAAATGAAATACGCCTTTATTAGAGACCATAGGGACGAGTTTGAAGTAGGCGTCATGTGTGAAGTTCTAAGGGCATCCCGAAGCGGTTTTTACGATTGGTTGTCTAGGGATCCTGTCGCCAAAGACGAAAAACTTGAGGCGCTAAAGGATGTTATGGTTGAAATTTTCAAAAAATCAAGACAGACCTATGGGGCACCAAGGATGTTAAGGGCGCTTTTGGCAGTAGGCTACAAAATAGGAAAGGAAAGAGTTGCTAATCTCATGCGCAGCTTAGGTTTAAGAGCAAAAGCTTCGAAGAAGTTTAGAGGTGCGACTACGGACTCCAAGCACAAGTTTCCTATTTCCACAAATAAGCTAAATCAGGATTTTAAGGCAGAAGCTCCCAATACTAAATGGGTCGGGGATGTCACTTTCATTCAAACTGGCGAGGGGTGGCTCTACTTGGCTGCGGTTCTTGACCTATGCACCAGAAAAATTGTCGGCTGGGCCATGTATGACACTAATGACCGTGCCCCTACATTGGCAGCTCTAAATATGGCTGTAAGACGACAGAAAATCAAGGAGTGGCTGATGTTTCACTCGGACAGAGGGAGTAACTATGCCTGCTATGATTTTCAGGACCTACTTACTGAACTAGGAATTGAGTCGAGCATGAGTAGAAGTGGCTGTTGCTATGACAACGCCGTCATGGAAAGCTTCTTTCATTCCCTAAAGGTAGAGTTTGTCCATGATCAGAAATTTGCCACAAAGCAACAAGCGAAGGATGCTATTTTCGAATGGATTGAGGTCTTCTATAACAGGGAGAGAATTCACTCTTCAATTGGTTACAAAACACCTGTTGCCTTTGAGGAAACGTTTATGTTAGTTGCATAGTCTCGTGTCCGTTTTTACCGGGTAAGATCAATCTCAATGCACCTTCAATCCAGGATATCGACATCAATGTTCCGATTGCAGGCGGCAAATTAAGAAATGCAAAATACATCCTTCGAAATTTTCCGCTCTATCTTGCCGATTGGCTGCCTGAACTACTGAAACGATATTGAGGCAGTCTGTCGCCGTGCGCTTACACGGAATCCAACTTCGTATTCACCTCAAATGTATAGTCTTTCTTTGCCAACTTCAAAAACGACCTCATTGATAGAAGATTTCTGCCTGCAAAGCAAATGGGTGCGGCTGATTTCAGACGACCCTATTTTTTATAAATTTCAATAGGTTGTAGAATTTCCGCTTTCCTATGCCGTCGTAATTATCTAACCTAATTCCCTAAGAAATAGTTATCTCATCTTTGTTTTTATGCCAGGGAGG
>CAIMVM010000301.1 GCA_903844895.1 uncultured Pseudomonadota bacterium | reverse complement strand
TTACAAATGCATGCGCTGAGCGTTATACAAGCAGCCCCAACCTCATAGGGAAAACACCTTCAATGAATCTCATATTCATACCCCACTAAAATCATCTTGTGACCGTAACCATGATGATCCCCATGGATCCAAACTATTTTTTCATCCTTTAAACGCCACAACGCAAACAACTCAGATTCTTTTTTTAAAATGGAATAGGGAGAAAACTTCTCGTCTAGTTCTGATTTCATCCTATTAAATTCTTCATTCCAAACACTTGGATCAGGACTTCTCCCATAGAGCAACCTATCAAAAGCTTCCGTATCACCCTTCTGATAGGTGATAGAAAAGAGAGAAAGTCCAAGAGATGCTGCTTCTTCAAATGAAAGTTGAACTCGCTCTCCGGTGTCTTTGTTTCCTGAGTTCAACTCTGTCAGAGAGACACCAGCAGCTGCTATAAACTTTTTGGCTTCTAAATAAGTCAAGTCTTGAGACGCTGCTTTAAAAATGAAGTCCAAAAGAAACGAATTTAGATCAGTTTTCGCCTGAATTATGGACGCCACACTTGACTTAGGAGGAAAGTCCAGAGGTACAAATTGGCTTTGATTTTGTAATATACCAGTAGAATGAGAAGACTCACTCTCTGGCGCCCCTGCAACTGCATCAAAAGCTGCATCTGAATCTGCCTGCTCTTCTCCAGCTACCACTTCACTTTTGCTTGGCAACGACTTCCTTACGGTGCTAGAAAAAAGCCAAGCAAATACACCACCGACAAGCACACATATAAAAACATACGTTTTCTTGATATGCATCCTGTCTCCATAAATTTAGTCTTTAGTATGCATCAAAAAAGACGACATTCACTAAGAAAAAAATACCTATATTTTTATGCATTATCACTAGTGATCATTCCTGAATTAAAATGGCTCTGAGGTCACGCATGATTAAATTAACCTTGTTTCGAATACTAACTATTTCTCTATTAGTGATGATCTGGGCTGCAAGTAGATCTTCTACATGGCAATCCCAAGAAGAATCCTTTGACAATATACTTTACCCGTTTCTTAAAAAAAAAACGTTTGAGAACAAAGACAAATCTAAGTCTCCTATTACTATTTTAACAGTAGACTCAGAAACCATTAAAAAACTTGGATGGCCAGTATCTAATGAGACTTGGAATGTGGTATTCAAAGACCTTGAATCGAAAAAATATGATGTCATTCTAAATCTTCTGCGCTTTAGCCAAAAAGACAAAAATGCCCTTTCTAAATCTATGAAACATATTCATGTCATAGGGTCGTCACTTAGACTGGACAAAGAGTCACCAGGTCTCAATGGGCCTGAAGAAGACTTCATTAGTGAAAGTGGGCTTATCTACTCGAACGATTCTAAGGAGCAAGAGTTACCCATAATGCCCCTTTTATTGGAAGAAGACCTGGAAGTTGCAAAAAGCTATCGAAAAATAGGCATACTCCCTTTTTTTTCAGAAAGTCAAAGAAACAATGGATTTCAAATGTATCGAGACTTATCAACGAACAAAAAGAGATACTCGATTCCCTACTCTAGTTATTGGACACTAGAAGATTTACTAAAAGTCTCTTTTGAAACTTTTTCTGGTGGAAAATCAAATCGATTTCCCCAAACCAAAAAAATTCCACCCTTTCTATTCTTTGGCAATCCTTACCAAAGTACGGCCGACTACCTGGTGACTCAAGGAATTGAAAAATATTCTTTAATTGACATCATCAATGGAAGCCAAGATCTACCTAAAAATAGGCTTCTCATTTTGTCTGCTGACGGGCTTGACCAGTTCTATCCAGGGCCAAGCAAAAAGCTGCTCCCCCCTCACATTCAAAATTCGCGAGGAGACCTTGTAGCTCGGGCCATTTCAGAAGTCTACCAAGGAACTGCGGTAAATTCTATTTCAGGCTTTATCACCGAAAAACAAAATCTAATTATGTTAGGCTTGATTCTAGTTTTAATAGTAGGCACGCTAACAGGAAGAGAATGGTTCGCCTTTCTTCTCGCATGCACTTTTTTCACCATTCACTTATATTTTGCGAAAGACACCCAATATGAAATCGAGATAGCGTCTGTCTTTGGAGTGAATTATGCTATTACAACACTCATCTACCTCATATGTTTACTTACCACTGAAAGCCTAAGAAAATCTTTAATAGAAGCCATCAAACTGGAACTAAGCACTGCCTTAATCTCCTGCAACCAAGAAACTGAGTCTAAAGATGTTTGCATAGCAAGCTTCAAAAAAGAAATGACCTACTTCCCATTTGACTCGCAAATTTACCAAAATAGAATCGAGCCACCATCGACCAAAAAATTTCCGTTTAGCCTAGAACACAGTCTTTTCCGGATTTTCAGTAATTTTGATAAAACTTCACACCGACAGGCCAGCGAGATTATCCAAGAGTTAACTTTTCGGTCCATTGATCAAATTAAAAGGCGAGAGATTGAAACTGAAAACCTCATCAAAATGAAACAAATCAACGCAAAAAGTGACATTCTTGGAAGATTTCTATCTGATTCATTGGTGAGTAAATTCTCCAAATCAGAAGCTTTAGAAAAATCTTTGGACGAAATCATTCAACCCAAACGCCTGTTTGCAGCCATTCTTCAAGCTGACATCAGAGGTTTTTCTAAAATGACTGAGAAAATGTCGCCTGAAGAAGTAGTAGTCATTCTGCAACGCTATTACACGGACATTGTAAATTACTCTCAAGAATTTGCTCAGGTAAAACTCATTGGTGATGCTATTTTTCTTTTTACAATAGAGAGTTCTGACAATTCGGCATGCACGCGCGTCTTTGAAGCAGCAAAAATATTAATTGAATCCACAAAAAGAGAAAACAGCAATGTGGATGTCAAAGACAGGCTTCGTTTTGGCATAGCTCTGAATTACGGAGAAGTTGTAGCAGGGAATTTGTCCAGTAACACCTGCATTGACTACACGGTAATTGGGGCTGAGGTAAATAAGACTGCACGCCTCGAGGAATTGACTAAAGATAGTTATGTTAGTTCTCAAATGGGAAACTACTCGCTCTTGATTACCCGCGCTATGTATGAAAAATTGTCATTACCATCACAAACTCAAGTGAAATGGTTGCGTCTAGCAGAAAATCATGTAAAAGTGAGATCATTCCCAGATATTGAAGAAATTGGCTACGCAAGTTTTAACGGAGAATAGGTTGCTTTCTGAAACGAAATACAATCCTCAAAACCCTACCAAGTTTATAGTCTTAGACCCACATGGTGCAGATTTTTCTAACTTTTTGAATTTACATCCTGAAATTCTTAAGCATGAGGAAGTTCAAAGGGACATTGATTTGTTTAAAAGATATTTGTCCATCGAACGAGATCTTGGTGCCACCGAATTAGCACATTCTTTAGCTCAAAAAATCGCCATATCCTCCGGGAATGGAGTTGAAGTTCTTTCCATTGAATACCCAAGAGGCCTTCTTGATGGTGGGCGTGATGAAAATTTCGCGGTGAGATGTGCTTTACCAAAAAGTCTTTTACAGAAATATTCCTCCCAATGGATTGCGCTACATTTAGAGACAATTAAGAGAATCGAAAACAAAATAGTAGCTTCAGATCAAGACTGCCTTGTTATAGATGTGCACACCATGTCTAAGTACGATTTTCTGCGTTTTGTCGATGGAAAGCCAATTTCAGAGAGTGTCTCATGGGAGAATCTCGGAGATTACGTTAAGGCATTTACCGAAGCCAGAGAGACAACTCGCCCCTTTAATATTCTTTGTCGAGACGAGTCCCATCAATACACATCCTGCCCTAAAATTGTCAAGCGCCTTAAGGACCAGCTCGCAGCTGAGGCTGTTAGATTTGAAGAAGATGTACCCTATAGAATTATGAAGAGATATAGATCCTATACTTATTTAAATATTCGTAGGGGCGTCGCTATCGACCTGCCCAAAACCTTTGTCACTAAAGAGCAAGAGACGTACAATCTTGCACATCTTGAGGTCGATCAAGAAAAAGTCAATTACTGGGGCCAACTGTTGGCCAGCGCCTTCACATAACGAAAATGTAAGATAGATTTAAATATTATAACTTTGCGAGATAATACGAATTAAAGTTTCAACGGACTCTTCAAAGGTCAATTTTGAGGTGTCAAGTAAGGTAGCTCCGTCGCACATAACCAGGGGAGCAATTCCTCTCTTAGAATCTTGTATATCCCTCTGCTCAATCTCTCTCATCAAAGTTTCAAGCTTTAGAGATGAATCCGCCGATCCTTCTGCTTCAAGTTGACGGAGCCTACGCTTAGCTCTTTCTTCTAAACTCGCCGTCATAAAAACTTTACAAGCACTATCAGCAAAAACGACAGTACCAATATCGCGACCGTCAACGATGGCGCCCTTTGGCGAAAAAAAAGCTAATTTCCTCTGAACTGGGAGCAGTGCGGCTCTTACGGCACTGTTCTTGGCCACTAGGCTGGCGTTAGCTCCGGCAGTATGCGAGTTGAGTCGTAAGGTTAAATCGTCAGACCCTACATAAAGCCTTCCCGTCGCAGGGTCCCAGGTGAAGTTCTTTTGAAACTCTTCCACAAGCTTAACAAGATTCTCGTCGTCATCTAAAGACACCGATCGTTCTGCAGCGATAAGACCGACCGCACGATAGAGAGCGCCCGTATTCACATAGGTCCACCCCAATCGGCTCGCTACTGCCCGACAAATAGAACTTTTCCCTGAGCCTGCAGGCCCATCTACAGCAACAATCAAGGGATTAGACATTTAAAGCACCTTCAGAGGTAAAATCAATGGATAGAAATCTAGAAATACGCTGAAACCTCAATTCCTCTCCAGATAGCTTTGATAACTCGTCAAGATCCCTAAAAATTGTTTCTTTAATGCTCATTGCAGTCAATTGAATGGATCTATGAGCTCCACCTAAAGGTTCTTCAATGATTCCATCAATAATCCCAAGCTTAAGCGTTGGCCTTGCCATCAATTGAAGACTCTCAGCGGCAAGGTAGGCTTGCCCTGAATCCTTCATTAAAATAGAGGCACAGCCTTCAGGCGAAATCACCGAATAAGTCGCGTGAGACATCATGTAAATTCTGTTTGCTACGGCAAGAGCCAAAGCACCACCAGAACCACCTTCACCAATCACAATACTTATGATTGGCACCTTTAGTTTCGCCATAACCATAATGTTTTTGCCAATAGCCTCAGATTGCCCTCGTTCTTCTGCATCCACTCCTGGATAAGCTCCTGGAGTATCAATAAGCGTGACAATTGGTAGTTTAAAACGCTCCGCCATGGACATCAAGCGCAGCGCCTTTCGATACCCCTCCGGACGTGGCATCCCAAAGTTTCTTTTAATATTTTCTTTGGTGCCTCTGCCTTTTTGGTGGCCGATTACGACAATAGATTTACCATCCATTACAGCAAGTCCGCCAACAATGGCTTGATCGTCCAAGAAATTCCGATCTCCATGCAACTCCACAAATTCCGAGCACATTTCAGAAATCAGCTCAAGGGTACTAGGGCGGCGAGGATGACGAGAAATTTGAGTGGTTTCATATGGCGTAAGATTGGAAAACATTTGTTTTCTTAAAGTTAAGGCCCGCCCTTCTATCTCTTCAATTTCACGGTCTAAATTAATAGCCTGAGTAGAGGCTGTTCGGCGAAGCTCATCAATTTTTGCTTCAAGGTCAGCTAATGGTTTTTCCAAAGGTATATGTTCCACGCCGATATCTCCTGCTTTACTTGAACGAAACCCAAACTATCCCTGAAACTTTACTTTCACACAAGCTTTAAAACAAAACGAGAATCCCTTAAGATTACAGACCGTTACAGGATAACTCAATACCAACCAAAAAACACAGGCAAACACCTATAACATCAGGCACTTACAATCATACGAAAATGACAATTCCACAACAAAAAACCAGATTAAGTTGCCATAATGATTTAGGTCTTGCTACAATATACAGATAAAAACTATTGCCATCACAATGAACAAAAGGGGCACCGAAAAATGGTTAAATCAGAACTGATTGAAAATCTAGCACAACGTGCCGATATTACTTTGGCCAAAGCGGAAGAAATCGTAGATTTATTCTTTGACGCCATGAGCGATGCCCTGTGCAAGGGAGGCAGAGTCGAAATTAGAGGTTTCGGCGCCTTTACAGTTAGAGAATATAAGTCCTATACGGGGCGAAACCCAAAAACAGGCGAAAAAATTGAAGTGCCAATAAAACGATTGCCTTTTTGGAAAACCGGACAAGAATTGAAGCAAAGAGTAGATTCTGCATTTGACGGAAAAGATGCAAAGCGAACCTAAGGTCAGCTTCTAATATACTCACTTTTTCAAGTTCCGCTTAGTATTTGGACAAAACGCAACTTTATTTATAGCTTGACTCTTTATCTCTTGGTATGAGTACTATTCGACTGTAGGCACCAGTCTGCAGAAACCTTAGGAAATTGCTTTATGCCCATATATGAGTTTGAATGTAAGAATTGCGGTAAAATCATGGAATTAACCATGAAAATGAGTGATGCTAACCCCGAAACCTGTGAAACTTGCGGTAAAGGTCCTCTTCAAAAGCTGATAGGAAGATCTACGGCTTTTGTACTTAAGGGGTCTGGATGGTATGAAACTGATTTCAAAAAGCCGCCACCAAAATCTTCGAGTGACTCATAAGCAAATTTTTTATTGTTAGAAACAGCTCACGGGCTGTTTTTTTTGTTAAAATAGAAGAAACTTTTAGGGGATCTATTTTGACGCGTCGAAGGGCAATTTTTACGCCACTGCATGAAGTCGTTCTCATAGGAGCAGATCTCACTCATTTAGAAGTCATCAGAAGATTTCAAAAAATAACGGTTAAGCCGTTTCGCCTTACACTTTTTCATTGCAAATCATCAACCCTTCTTTTTGGAAGCGCACCCTACGCCTTTTCAAGCGACTCGGTTCGAGACGACCTTTCGATTGATTTGGGGCACCTATGTTTGAGCGCCGGCGTGGAATTCATTGAAGAGCCCATCCTAAGCTTCCACATCGGCCAGCAATGTTTGACAACCGAAAATTTCACTAAATACTTCGACCTTGCAAGCATTTCTCCGGAATCCGGGTTTGAAAGTTTAGAGTTGTTGAAAGCGATAGAAAACATGATTCGCACCAAACCTTCCTCACTGGCGCTTATAGGAGAAGGACTTGTCGCTTTAGAACTAGCCGCCATGATTAAGAACAAATTAAGCAATAGCTGCAAAGTTACTCTTGTAACCAGCAAATCCAAGTGGCCGCGCGAATCCCTAGCCGCTTTAGAAAAAAAGATCACCTCATCTAACCTATTCACATCGACCGAACTCCCGAAGGATGCGAATTTAACTTTAAACTTAGACCCCACACCTCAAAATTGGCTTTCCAACTCGGATATAGACCTAGGCCCTGATGGTTGGCCCCTGCAAAAAGCTGGGACAAGCTCTAAAGCTAACTGCATTATCCTTCATTCCCACGACCATGTAGGCTTCCTCTATAAATGGAAGCCCCTACTTGAAGTATCTGTCCACAAAGGAAAGGTCCTTTTTGAGAATTTGGAAAATCATTTTAGCGGTCAGCACCATAATAGCTTGGAACATGACAATTGGGCGGGGCCTATTCTCGACTTAGCGGACCCAATTTGGCAGTTTGGTACCAAGTTAGCCAGAATTCCTAAGCTGCCAGTTATGAGACATTCTGCTATGGCTCGACTGGCTAAAACGTTTCAAAAGAAGCCAGAAGCCTTTCGCATCCCCACATTTATGGAATCGGGAATCATTTATGATCAACCTTGCGAAGGGACCGGGGCTAAAATATCATTCATGGACAACCAGTTTACAGATGTAACGTTTCACAACAATATAGAGCACATGGATGCCTCTGGCGTCACTCAACTACCAGGAAACCTTTTGTTGGTTCAATCCCTCGAGTACATTAGCCAGCTACACATAGATTATTTTCGCTATGGCTCAATCGTAGCTCGCCACTGCATTAATCAGCTAGAAGCTCGAGGAGTCATTCCTCATTCCTGTCAGATTGTTTTAACCATTCCTTTTGGCACCAAGGGCATGATGTCTAAAGATCTCGAGGCGATGCAAAGAGGCATCTATAAAATTCTTAAAAAAGATAAAATTTCTGTGCTTTCAAATTACTCGCGATGCGCCAATAAGCCTGCAGCGGGGATTATGATACAAGGGTTTCACAATCTAGACACTGATGGTGCACTTTTTTCTACAAAACCGAAACTCGGAAAAAAGAAAATTCTGCTAACCAAGAAGCTGGGCACTGGACTTCTATTTGAAGCCCATAAGCACTACTATTTGTCAACCCAAACCATGAATGAAATCATACAAGAAATGCTATATTCCCAAATGGATGCACTCAAAGTACTTAGAAAACACGGCGTTTCGCAAGTCTCCGGCATTGATGCTTCCGGTGCGCTTAAAAGATTAGAAGACATGCTAGATTCTACCCAATACGCCAATATCGAGCTCATGAAAATACCAACTTGGCCCGGCCTTTTCCCATGTATAGACCAAGGCGTTCGCACTGCGTTGCACGCACAAAATAGAGCCTCATATATGGATCAATTTATGGCTCTTCAGCATTCTTGCCTTCTCCGGGCAGAACTTTTATTTGATCCGCAAACTGCTGGCGCCTGGATATCCCTGGTAGAGCCTGAACAGGCCGATCATATTATTGCGGACTTGCACTCCTGTGGTTTAAGAGACGCAACCATTATAGGGGATGTTGACAGCGTACCCAGTCGTTTTAAAATTACTCTTGTTTCAGATCGTTAAGCCCATACAAAGCAAACCACACTATGATTTCCCATGCTGAAATTAGGTAGGATGAAACCTTCGTCGAAAACATTCATTCCGATAGTAGCAATTCCATAGCCTGTGCCGCTTTTGAAAATGGCAACAGCAGCAACACGGCCTCTTGAAACATTTCGAATAAAGTGAAACACTCTTTTGCGCTTCGCAAGTTTCTCGATTGAAAACATTGTTGACGTATCCATAGATTCATGTTTGACTAACTCAAATTCAAAATTTGAAAGACAAGGAGACCTAATGCAACGGCAGCAATTGTTTTGGAAAATGATGGTTCAAACTTTTTTCGCTATTCCTGGTTTGACTTTAGGTTCCCACGCTTTTTCACTTTCATTAGAAATCCAAAAGCCGACAAATATTAATAAACCCGGGTTCCTATTCGCCCATGAGGACGGAAACGAAAGCGTTTTGTTGGTTACCAGCTTTGCGCCATTTTCTAAGGATGCTATTTTCGAAATAAAGAATCAAAGTGCGAAAAACCCCGCTGCAAGATCTGTGTCTCTGATCACTGACGCCATAATGTGGCCTAACGAAGTAAAGGCGCTGCCATCCTCACTAGGAGCTAAGAACTGGGTTACCGTTGCTGGCGGATTTTTAGTTCCAGGAAAAGGCCAAGGCAACATATCTCTCTTAAATTTAGAGTCTGGCAAGGTCGTAAAAATAACTCATACACCTAATGTCTTCTACCATCGAGTGGAGTGGCACGACATGAACCATGATGGGCGACTAGACATTGTTACAGCCCGGGCCAACAAACCTGTTTTTGGCGCCACGACATCGGAGATGCTTTGGCTTGAGCAACCAGAATCTCTATTTACAGGCGAATGGATCGAGCATTCCATGATCAAAGGACCCGACGTTTTTTTCAGAGGAAGCGATCTAAATCATGATGGAAATGTCGACTTTTTGGCCGCTGAGTTTTTTGGAAAGAAGCTGAGCTTTATTCATCAGGATCAAAACACCAAAGAATGGAAGAAGTCTATTATTGATGACACCATTGGATCTGCCTTTGATCTATCATTTGTCGATCTGAATCTTGACGGTAGGACCGATGTTCTACTTACCAACCATGAAAAAGATGCTGCAAAGGCCGCTGTTTTCGCTTTTGAAATTCCGGATAATATAGAGAACAAATGGAAACGTCACACGCTTCTTACCCAAATCCCAACTTCACAAGGCGGAATTGGACAAGCAAGTCCGGGAGAGGCTATCGCTTTTTCTCCCTCTAAGGCTCTTGAGTCTAGTAAGCCATGGATTGCTATCGCGGGCGACGGATCTCAAAAACTTTGGCTTCTTGAGCCCAAAAACCAAGATCCTAGCGATTGGAGCTATAACGCTACAACTCCACTTGAAACTAAATCAACCATTGGGCGGATAGAAATTACAGACTTTAATCATGACGGTTATAAAGAAATCCATGTTCCAGCTTATGACGTCAATTTAATATATACGCTTGAGTTTCACGAATAGACCAGGACACCTATATCCATTTAGATTAAGTAGCCTCCATAAGGAGGCTACTTAATTGCACAGTTTTAAAAAAAGATCAGGGCACAGGAAGTCTCAGTGTATAGAAATTAAAAGTCTTCCTTCACACCGCTATCCTCGACGAAGGTCCTTAGATTTTTCTGTGGCTGTTTGCACTGCATCGATAAGAATGGAGCGTAAACCCTTAGACTCTAGGGCATGTATTGCATGAATGGTAGTCCCTCCAGGTGTGGTCACTTGATCCTTTAAGACAGCAGGATGAATCTCTGAAGACTTAACTAAGGATGCTGCTCCGAGAACAGTTTGAACGACCAGACTATGCGACACCGCGCGAGTTAGTCCCATCTTCACTCCACCATCGATGAGTGCTTCAATAATCATAAAAATATACGCAGGGCCACTGCCTGACAGTCCAGTAACGGCATCCATCAAGTATTCTTTAATTTCAACTACACTTCCAATAGAGTTAAATATGTCAGCGCCTATAGCCTTATCTTTTGAAGAGCAAAGATCACAAAAGCTTAAAGCTGTAGCTGCTTGATGAATCTTCGCGGCAATGTTCGGCATAGCTCGAAGGATCGGTCCTGAATGATGTGTTGTACTGCGAAGCCCCTCAATAGTTTGGCCTGCAAGGATGGAAATCAAAAGAGTCTCTTGATTACTTACATGAGGCAGCCATCCGCTAACCTCAACAAGATCCTGGGGCTTAATACATAGCGCAATGACATCATACACAACCTGCTGCGGAATCTCCTGAAGCACAGTCACATTCCATTGGTCGCCTAATTCTTCTACTTTTGAAACGTGAACATCAAAAATATCTAGGCTGTATTTGTTCTTTTCCTTAATCCCTTGTGCTAAGGCAAAACCCATATTTCCTGCACCGACCAAAAGCACCTTGACCATTACTTAGGCCCTTCTTCATGGCCCTCTTGAAGTTTAGCCGATGGAGCCTCAATTTCAGTTATTTGCTTTAGGCTTGAATCAGCACTGCTAGAAGGTGCTTCCTCGCCAATTTCTGTTGAACTGAGAGATTCTGGGGAAAGAGATTCCGGTTGAGTGGAAACTTCATTTTCTGGAGAAGGTGAGGCGACTACATCTGAATCAACCGTTGCTTGTAATTCTTTGTTTGGCTTGCTTAGGCTTGCCGGTGCAACCTCGGAGGCGCCAGGAACACTGGTGTTATCGCTTGGGGAAGCCTGCCCAAACGTCGCTTCTCCTTTTACGACTTTTTTGAGTCTTTCCAATTCTTCAGGAAGAAGATTTGCAATGTGTTGTTTAGAAAGACGCGCCACCGAAATCCCTGGATCATAGGTTCCTGCTACGAGATACAAATAGGAAAATCGATCTTTTTGAAAGGCCAAACCTTTAAGAATACTATATCTCGCGTCCTCATTCACCAGTTTAAGCAAAAACCTAAGAATCAATCTCTCGCCAACCGTACTTTTCTTTTCGAATCTTGTAACAAATCGAGAAATTAGCTCTGGACTGACACCCTCAATTGATTGTTCCACGTGAGCAGTCTCAATCTTTTGACCCATTTCAGCAAGCGCCATTAAAGACATAATTCTAAGCCAAAACTTTTTACCTTTGGTGAACTTCCAAAGTACCTGTTCAGAGCCCAAGCGAGGCCACTTCCGAATTTCAAATAGAGACTGGTACTTTGCCCACATAACCGAGCCCTCAGAAGACGCCCCCCAAGCCTCTTCTTGCTCCGGATTCCATTTTACAGTTGGCGCTGCAATATTTTGGTCGAGAGCATTTGGTAAAAACCAATAAGGGTTTTTTTCCCAAGTTAATTCCATGCCCGCTGCGCCCTGAGGTGCCTCAACAGGATCAGATGGTGCCACAGATGGATTCGAAACTGTGCTAGACTCAACTTGATTAGGATCGGCGACAGCTAAGGGACCGTCTTCAGCCTCGATGGCTGAATTTTCGCTCGTTATAGAGTCTGAATTAGCTGCAAAGTTTAGCAGCTCTGGATTCATGAAAACTGCAAGTGCCATGAGAGCTAAGAACACACCAATCATCACATAGAGTCGCAAATTGCCTCTCTTCATCAGCTTGCCTATCGAGCTTATAGACAATTGAGTCTCAGCTGCTATAAGCTTGGGACCTGTTACTAATGAGCTTCCCTCTTTGTTTTGACCGCTTTCCCAAAACGCCGCAGAGTTTGGGATGCTCATGTCATGAGCTTGGTCCTTTGCAGGCTGCTGTCCTTGTTTGGTGGCATCAAATCCTGTAGATTCTCCCAGCTCTAGCAAACTTGCTGTAACGTCCTTAAGCGTATGACCAGCATTCCCTAGCTCACTTCTTGTGTTTTTTTCTGGAATCCCCGAGGATGTCGACGCTGGCAAAGGCTTAAATGACAACTCCTTGCCTGCATCCTTTTGAGGTGCAGAGCCATCCATATTAAGATCTAAACTTGGTAAGCTTTGTGACATAACATCCTCCCCCAAACCCATCACCTCGAAATCTCGGCCTGGAAAGCAAGGTAGTTAAGTAAATATTTTGCCAAATCTCCTAAGCCTTGAATAAATTAGGACATAATCTTAGGAAAAATCACATTTTCTGGAATAAAGGCTTGATCTATAGGCCAGTTACGTTTACGATACTGCCTTCGTCCAGGTGATCTGGGCAGCCGTAACCTGGTCTTTTCTATGTTAGGAACGAATACGCATGAGCAAATTTCACCTTGCGAAATACAGAAACATTGGTATCTCTGCCCATATTGACTCGGGCAAAACAACTCTATCTGAACGCATCCTGTTCTATACAGGTATGATCCACAGGATTAACGAAGTGAGAGGCGGCGGCGATGGTGCCAAGATGGACCATATGGAGCTTGAAAAAGAACGTGGCATTACGATCACTTCTGCAGCCGTTACAGTCGAGTGGAAAGACCACAAGATTCAACTTATCGACACCCCAGGACACGTTGACTTTACAGTTGAAGTAGAACGTTCCTTAAGAGTTTTGGACGGCGCTGTCTTAGTACTTTGCGGTACTTCCGGAGTTCAGTCACAATCTATTACAGTTGATCGTCAAATGAGACGCTATAATGTGCCTTGCTTGGCGTTTATTAACAAACTTGACCGAGCAGGATCAGATCCTTACCGAGTTACGGATCAACTTCGCGAGAAGTTAAGTCACAATGCGGTTATGATGCAAATCCCCATCGGCTCTGAAGGCGACTTTGGAGGCGTGATTGATCTTCTTAAGATGAAGGCTGTCTATTTCGAAGGCGAAAAAGGCCTCGATGTAGTTTACAAAGAAATTCCAGATGGATATGTCGAAAAAGCTAAAGACTATCGCCAAAAACTTTTAGATTCCGTCGCAATGTTCTCCGACGAACTAACAGAGCTGATTCTTGAAGACAAAGAACCTTCTTTAGAACTCGTTCAAAAAACGATTCGCGAAGCCACAATTGCTCGCAAATTAACTCCCGTATTTATGGGTTCCGCATTTAAAGACAAAGGCGTACAAGAACTTCTTGATGCTGTTTTGACTTACCTTCCGTCACCACTTGACCGTCAATATTGGGGCTTCAAGAATGAAGAGCGCGTCGAAGTCTTCCCAGAAGCTAATAAGCCTTTGATTGCAATGGCATTTAAGATTACTGACGAAACCTTTGGACAGCTGACTTATACCCGCATTTACCAAGGAACCCTCAAAAAAGGCGATTCTGCGTATAACCCTCGCTTAGGAAAATCCCAGCGAATCGGTAGATTTGTACAAATGTTCTCCAACGACAAAGTGGAACTCGCTGAAGCCACTGCAGGTGATATTATCGCTATGGTTGGTGTGGAATGCGCATCTGGTGACACCTATTGCGATGAAAACATAAATACCACCATGGAATCGATGTTTATCCCTGAGCCTGTAATTGAGCTTGCTATTAAGGCAGAAAAGCAAGACGACCTCACTAAAATCTCTAAAGCCTTAAACCGCTTTATGAAAGAAGACCCAACTTTTAGGGTTTATGTGGATGACGAGTCTAATGAAACGATTATCCGCGGGATGGGAGAGCTTCACCTCGAGATTTATGTCCAGAGAATTCAAAGAGAATACAAAGCGAACGTAGTCATTGGTCAGCCAAAAGTAAACTATAGAGAGTCCCCAGGAAAAGAAGCTTCCTTCGACTATAAGCACAAGAAGCAGACGGGTGGTTCGGGTCAGTACGGACATGTTGTGGGCCGCTTAAAGCCCATATCCGAAGGCACTGAAGGAAACTTCAAATTCACCAACTTGGTTGTAGGTGGATCGATTCCTAAGGAATATATACCGGGTTGTGAAAAAGGCTTTAAAGAGTCTATGGATAAAGGCCCCTTGGCTGGATTCCAAGTAATTGGGGTTGAAATTGAACTTACCGACGGTACCTTCCACCCCGTGGATTCTTCGGAAATGGCCTTCAAAATTGCAGCACGAGAAGCGTTTAAAGAAGCTTTTATTGCCTCCAAACCGACCATTCTTGAGCCTATTATGAAAGTAGAAGTGGAAACTCCTCTGGATTTCCAAGGTACTGTTCAAGGTGATATTTCATCTCGCAGAGGGATCTTACAAGGCACCGACATGCGAGGAGACGTTGCCGTAGTTATTGCGGAAGTACCCCTTTCCGAGATGTTCGGGTACTCCACACAGCTTCGCTCCATGACTCAAGGCAAAGCTGGATTCTCCATGGAATTTGCTAAATATCGAGCCGTTCCAAGCTCGATCCAAGAGCAGTTAATCAAGAAGTACCAGGAAGAACGCGCTAAAGGTTCCAAAAAGTAAGCTTAGAGATCCCAGGCCAAACGCCTGGGATTTTTTCATTTATCAGAAGGCGTTAGCTTTTCTAAATTGTATCTCAAGGGGATACCTGACATAATTTGCAAAATCAAATTGGGAGATCTCCATGAAAGCTTCCCTGATCTTTACTTGCCTATTTGCTGCATCTTGTGGATCTAGCACTAAAAAGACTGACCCGCTCCCGGGAGGAGTCTACTCCGTCATTTCGCTTTCTTCATCAACCCCCGCTGAAACCAAGTCCTATTCTTTTACGACTCTCTACAATTGTAAGTTTGATGGCAACAATGGCACCTTTGAAGCTTCTTTTAACAGTGGAACAAATACTAATTTGGCTGTTAAAATTCGTGGTTTTTCTAAATCAAACAAAAAATACACGTGTAGCCAAGCAGCTGATAATAAGAATGGACCCGATGTGGGAAGTTATTTCGACGGCTGTGGTTTGTCTTTAACGGTACCCAATAACACGACAACAAGCCCTACTCATAATAAATACGCTACCTACCGCACTGATACCACGATAGATGCCTTTGCATATGCTGGTACATGTACTGTAGATATTACTTTCGCTGAACCAGCTGCGGTTTCAGGCGTTATCCTTTGTGGGGATATGGTTCAAACCCACTTGAAAAGCAATCCCCGAAATCCCGTCGATACAAGCGTGAAAGCAAGCATCACAGAAAAATCTAGTTTTTCTTGCAATATCTGAGTACTTACATCTCGAAAGGCCCTGAGTCAGATCATGAGTTCTAAAGAGCCTAATAGACTTCGCCATCTTGCCAATACGATTTTCTATTTGAGATATCGTCGCCAAGAAACAGACAAAACAGACTCAAATGCGAGACTCCCAATTTTGATTTGGGCCCCCCGACAAGGATGAAGCCAAGGCGCTATTTTTTATAATTTTGACCGAACATGAACTCTTTCGCAGCCCAGGAGGGGCTTTTAGGAAACGTTGATTTTGGAACGGATGTGTTGTAACGGAACCTAGCAGCCACTGCGCAAAGTCTGCGGGACTGGTTTTTTCTAGTCCTGCATAGATAGAGCCCTAGAATCAATCTCAAGGTATGTCGCTAGACGCGAACCTCACCTAATCGCATTGAATGTAAATCTGCTCTCTGCTAGAAACCTGATTAAGTTGAACCAGGCTTAAAGACCCCCGGAGGGCCCTTTTTATGAGTTTGCCACATCAAATAGGCATACATACCCAAGATTTTAAGGCCTTGGAAGGAGTTAACCCGGCGTTTTTGGAAAAAGGTTTGTGGATGGCTCGCGAGAAGACCATTCAAGCATACCAAACCATTACTTCCCAGCTCCGGGAAGGAATGTCGGAAAGTGAAGCTAGACGCCTTATCTACACTATTTTTTCAGATTTAGGCTGCAAAAAGCATTGGCATAAGCCTCACGCAAGATTTGGCTCAGGAACTCTATTAAGTTTTAACGAGGGCCAAGAAACGGGACCAAGTTGCGCCTTGGATCAACCTGCTTTTCTTGATTTAGGCCCGGTGTGGTTCGATTCAGACACTCAATTGGAATATGAAGGTGATTTTGGAGATACTTTTGTTTTAGGTGAAAATTCAGCGGCGACCCACTGTGCAAATGCCTGTCGCAACTTGTTTCAAGAAGCCAGAAAGCTTTGGCACAAAGAACCAATGACCGGCTATGAAGTCTACCAATTCCTTAAAACTCGCAGTTCAGAATTAGGCTTTATCTTGAGAGAAGATGTTTGTGGTCATAGAGTCGGCGACTTCCCCCATAACCGCCACACTAAGATGAGTCTTTCTGAAACAAAATTTATTCCATCTAAATCTCTTTGGGTTCTAGAGGTGCAAATTTTGGATCCAGAGAAAAGATTTGGGGCCTTTTTTGAAGATATCCTATAGCCTGCTTCAGGGCTTTTATCTCAAGTTTTTAAAGCGCCTGAAAACCTTCGTTGCCGGGCTGCTTCAAAAAGAATGACCGCACCAGCAATACCTGCGTTTAACGACTCGGTTTTGCCATGCATATCAATGTAAATAGGCTTCGCCAGAAGTTTAGCTTCAGCTCCCGCGCCGTTGGCTTCGCCTCCGACAATCAAAGTCGACTTTTGCTGCCAATCCACCTCCGCATAGGATGTCTCCCCCGACAAATCGGCTAGAAACAGAGAATGATCTGAAAAGTGTTTCTTAAATTCAGCTACTGTGAGGTTCCGCCAAATAGGCAGCCTAAAATGAGCCCCCATAGCGCTTCGCACAACCTTTTCGTGGTAAGGGTCCACAGACGAGGGGGTAAAGATAACTCCTTCAGCCCCAGCTGCCTCAGCGGCTCTAAGAAGAGTCCCAGCATTGCCAGGATCCGAAACACCATCCAGTATCAAAAGGAGTGTGCTGTTTAAAGGTATCTCCCGAGGCTCCCTAATAGCTATGGCAAAAATCCCCTGGGGATTCTTTGTGGCACTTAATTTTGCCATTACAGCATCACTCACGATAAAAATATCAGCTCCCCCATGAGCCAGGTAAGCGAGGCCATCTTGATAGGCGTCGAGGTGCTTTTCTAGCAAAAAAACGGATTCAAACCTCTGGGCCGACTCTAGACCATCGCAAAAGAGGCGTTCGCCATCAACCAAAAACACCCCTTCTTGCTCGCAGGTCTTACGGTCGTAGAGTCCCACAGCTCTCTTTATTTGAGGATTCGCCGTTGAACTCACATATTTAAGCCGCTGAAGATCTAGCCGCAAAAAGGACTCCCTGAGGTCAAGCCTAATGCTGAAACGACCACGATTCAGGCAACTAGGCAAAAATTTACCCTACTATGTCTTGCCGGGTACCGAAAGAAAAAAGAGATTCCTAACATGCAGGAGGCAACCATGGACTCATCGAAATCACCTTCATCTAGCATCAGACTCCTTAGGCTGCAAGACGATCTGGAAAGCCCACCCCCCAAGCCCAAAAACAGTCTCCTTCAAAAGCTAACTGCCATGACAGAGGCTCTAGAACTCGTAGCCAAGGAGGCTCAAGCTGCTGAAATTGCTCCCTTGTCAAGCAAGGACGCACCCCTAAATCCCAAATCCCACCTGACGCTAGTCCATTAGACGCTTGGTCTGAGTCAGGGTTTATATGTAGATGTTGACCGAATAGGCTGGACTCTAAAACTCAGCGTGTTATTTAAGGGGCTGAGTACTTTTGGAAAGGCTGATCTTATGGATACATGGGGCAAAAATTCAACATCAGAAGCCTCGGGTTTTTCTGAAGAAAAAATGGAAGTGAAAAAAGGTGCCGTCGCACATGCACCAAGCCTTAACCTCCATAATGAAACCTTTACCAATGCCGAAAAAGCCGCACTGTCACTCTTTGCTTTGGCTGGAGAAAATCCAAATCGCGAAGGACTGCTTAGGACCCCCTATCGTTACGCCAAAGCCTGGTCAGAACTGATTGCCGGTTATCATCAATCTGTTAAAGATGTGGTAGGCACAGGAGTATTTGCTTCAGAATCTCATGGCCTCGTGGCTGTCAAAGAGGTCGAGTTTTTTAGTCAATGCGAGCATCACCTCCTTCCCTTTTGGGGCCATGCCTCCGTCGCCTATTTCCCTTCACAGAAGATTGTAGGGCTATCCAAGATTCCACGAATCGTCGATATCTATGCCAAGAGACTTCAAGTCCAAGAGCGCCTCACGAAAGAAGTGGGCGATGCTCTTCAAGATTTATTAGCTCCCAGAGCTATTGCAGTTAAAGTTTCCGCTCAGCACATGTGCATGATGATGAGAGGGGTCAAGAAGCAAGGCTCGGCTACGGACACGACTTATGTACTAGGTTTTGATTCCCTTTCAGC
>CAIMVM010000300.1 GCA_903844895.1 uncultured Pseudomonadota bacterium | reverse complement strand
GTTAAGTAACTGCTAGCGCCCGACTCTCGGGTGCTAATATTTGCCAAGGCCTCTGGTGAGAAGGTAGGTTTTTCTTCTTTTGCTTTTCTTGTTCCTTTGGGGATAAGTCCATCTTCTTCCGTGATCCGCCCAATCATTTCATGGGTGATTTTTTGAGTTACCTTTCTTTCCTTGTTCCATTTTGAGGAAACTCGATAGAGGTAAAATCTCCCACCTATATTTCTTAGTTCTGTGCCTTTAGTTTTATGTTTTAAAGCCCACTCTGGATGCGCCGTTTTAACCTCAATATGATGTTACGTATTTAAATTAAAAATCCATAATATTATTCTGCAAGAAAAAAAGTAACGATCCAAAAATAAAAGATGTATTAGGCTCGTCACGTGTTTAGCTCAGGAAGTTTGGGTTCAATCGATCCGCTGTCGCGGAACTCAGAAGGAGAAAACAAAATCGACTCCGTCCGGTCACGCCACTGGTTCTTGAGTCGGTCCGGTTAAGGTGTTGATACCAAAAACAAAGCGGCCGAAGTCCGCCACCTTTTTATCAACGAAGATAAGGCCGGTGCACTTACAACGCTGTTATGTGATGACGGTAACAGATTATACTGTAACCAGGTTTCGCATTTTCTCTAATCCAATTCGGCAACAAGCGCCTTTATTGCGTATAGCGGTAGCATGAAAATCTTACCAATTTGTCTGAATTGTTGTGGAGAGAGTTTGTAAGCAGCCTCGACCGCTTTTTTCTCACTCAAAAAAACTCCGAGGCTCTTTGAAGTCAAATTCCCGCCGGATTTCACTTCAATGGGAACAATCTTGCCATCAAAACTTGTTACAACGTCTACCTCAGCTGCTGCGCTCTTAGCTTCCCGATGCCAATAAAACAACTCTGGAAACGACGCCTCGCGGGTGTAGCTCAATAATTCTTGCACAACAAACTGTTCAGCCAGATCACCCTTGTTAATTAAAGACTGCCAATTCTCTTTTCCAACATTCATCATCTTTACGCATAATCCCACGTCATGCACGTAGGCTTTAAACTTAGTAAGATCACACTCCGAAGAAATAGGCACTCCGTTTGCCGATGAGTGATGAACTAAATACACTATTCCGGCATCTCGCAAAAGCGTAATGGCTGCCAACAAATCTCTTGATTTCGACTCTCGATCGATGTTGGCGTATTTAATCTTTCTTCCCAGATTTACAGGGATTGAATCAAATACTTTTCGAACGTACTCAATCTTGGCTCGCGATGCGTATTTATAAAAGTCTTCACGAATATTGCTAAGAAGATTTTGCTTTATCGCCCCAGAGGCCACTATTGAGCTCTGCGAGTTGACATACTCCGAAACAACTTCAGGCATTCCGCCAACCAAGAAATAGTCGTTCAAAAGCTTTATTAAGATTTTATGCGCATGGGCATCGATACCTCGAATTTCCTTAAAAGATGATATGCGCTCCACCAAATCGTCTCTACGTAAAGCAAGAAGAAATTCCTCAAAGTTCAAGGGAAAGAGATACATAAAATCGACTCTTCCCACTGGGAAACTAATTTCGCTAATCGCAAACTCGAGAAGCGACCCTGCAGCAATAACGTGAACCTGCGGTAGTTTCTCCTTAAAGTAGCGAAGCGCCAGCAGTGTTTCTTTGCATATTTGAACTTCATCAAAAAAAAGTAAAACCGAATCGAGATCAATCTTTTCGTTAAATTCGACCTCTAGAACTCTAACGATAGTTTGAGGATCTCCATAGTGCTCTTTAAAGGTCGCAATAAGATTATGCCGCTCTTCAAGATTGACTTCTATAAACTGCTTGTACGTTTTTGCGTGTTCGCGAACTAGCCATGTTTTGCCAACCTGCCTTGCTCCACGAAGCAATAATGGCTTGCGCCGTGTGCGCTTCTTCCATTCATCAAGTTTTATCAATGATAATCTTCGCATACACACAATCCTTGTATTCTAACCAACACATGGTCATTTATCAATTGGTAAATTATCTCAAATGCAACATTAAGGCAATACTCAATAGAGTCGTGGATCATGGCCCTGCGTCAATTCAAAGGGTCGTGAGTAAATCTATTCGGTGAAATTATTTTGTAAATACCTGTAAATACTGGCCGATACCTTTCCAACCTAAATCATTAAGTGCTTCCTAAGGTATGGGCGGCATGGTCGGGATGATGTAGACACTGCAGCCGGTTTAAGATTTGCTTCCATTTAGCTTGGCCGATTCATAGCTTTGGCTAGCGTTAGGGTATGATCCGGAATTTGAGGGATTTGCCTCAATGTCTGTAAATACAACTATCGAAATATATTGAATAAATATATTTATGCGCATATTATTGGTTAAGTTTTTGCGTAAAAATCCGAATTAATATATGATCTATTCAGGGGGGTGAGTCATGAATCTTGGTCAACTTGATCCTGAGAATGAAGAGTTTTTAAAGAAATACAAAGAGATGGGATATTCTACCAAGACCCAATTAGCAAACGAAGCGATTGCCTATCTTCGATTGAGAAAAAAAGAACAGCTTCGAATGAAGTGGCGAGCGGATGCCTTTGCGCAAATTGCTGATACAAAACCAGATCTAGTTTTTGAGGCGCTCGATGGAGAAGATTTTGTCTACAAAGCCCGGTGACATAGTACTTATTGATTTGGACCCAACTCAAGGGGGAGAGAAAGGAAAAACTCGTCCTTGTTTGGTACTGGTGGGTACGGGACATCCATGGGGTATTCTGATTGTCTTACCAATAACAGATTTTAATAGAGGCACCCGAAACAAAACTCTGTTCGTTTCCATTCCCTTTCCTGACGGCGATTCTGGGCTGATAAAAGAATCTTGTATCGATTGTTTTCAGATTCGATGCCTAGCAGAAGGTAGAGTCTCAAAGAAGTTAGGAAGGATTCATAAATCTACTCTTGACGAAACTCTTTCCATAGTGGGTGCAATACTGAATATTGCTGAAGAGCACATTATTTGATTACAGCTATTGCGATTTATCTTCGGCAATAATTCGCTATACTGTCGGGTACAATGAGGTTGAGAACACCAACCTCCAAGCCCCACAGATCCCTTCGTGCCGATTTCCGGCAATAGGCTCTTCGAATTTGCCGATGTGCGTCTTTTCAAAACATTGTAAGGTACGCTGAGCGAATATTCGTTCACAATATAGTAAAATGGGCTTACTTGCCGCACTGCATTGAACTGAAATAGCATGCTTAGTCTATTTCTAAGCATATTTTTCCCGGTCGTTGATTTGGTTGCAAACATTTTGCGGAAATAAGCTCTTTTTGTCCACGCAATTGAGTTATAAATCATTATCTATTCTGAGATTTTAAATTCCCTCTGGAATCTAATTTGATTCGCAGATTCATATCTTGTCCCACATAGCCAGATATAGTATCCCTAACCTAAGTTAAAAAGACCATTAACTAAATCCTGCTACAAAATGTCATGACAAAGAGCGATCTTTATTAGAGAAGCTTTTACCGAGCAAATGGATATCCATTGTATATAGTCTACAAAGTCCTAGTGAGAAGCAGCGTTATTTTTCTGGCAACAATAGCTATTATGCTCCCTTGAATTGAGTAGCCCACTATAATGCCCCAAAGAGAAGGTGAGTCTGCGCTGTTAGTCATTATCATTGCCACGATATGCCCTGGTAAGAAAACAAAACTTAAGGCCTTAAAAATCCACCCTATTAGGCCCATGATATCAAATAACGCCAATTGTGAATTGAAGATCGCAGTGACTGTTAACAATGCAATGATGCCATATTCTTTAAAAAGGATCTTTTTAAGCTTCATCTGGCCTAATTGCTCCTAACATAAAGTCAGAGTGGACGAGTGACTGTGCTGCCCGCCAACAGAAGTTAAACTTTACCCACCTGAAATCCATTTCTAGTCTATGATACGTTAGCTCCATCAGAAACAAAAAAATGAATGCGAGAGGGCGAGAAGGAAGTTGCGACGCTATCGGGTACAAGGAGGTTGGGAACACCAATCTGCGCCAATTCAAAACATTTGCAGTGCATCAGTTCCGATCGTTTTATTGCGACTTCAGCGAAAATTCATCTTTTAAAGTATAGCTTGTCTGGAAGTGACACACAGCTATAGAAAATAGATATAAACGCATAGAGGCCCCTCAATTAAATCACTGTCAAATTGAAATCACAAAAAATAGCCGGCCGACGCTTCCTTTACAGCACCTTTAGACGAATCAATTAGTTTCAGTGCTAGACTGCTAGGGTCGACGACAATCAGCCGCACTAACGGCTGTGATCAAAGACCAATTTGGCTTCGAAGGCCTCAACTAAACCAAGAACTAACCCCAAACTAAAGAGAACTCTGATCTTAGCCGATCAGAGTTCTCTTTAAATTGTAGCCCGCAAATAACTTGTTCATCATCCCCGCAAATAGCGCGGTGACACACACTGGGAGGAAACTGGGACGATTTCTATGCCCCAGGATGTCAATCAATACCTTTAACATAGGGATCTAAGGTGAATTTTTAAGCTTAAAATACTAGTGAGTACATAGATATATCTCTCAATACCAAAACTCCAAATACGAATGGGCGGCATGGGCGGGATGATGTAGGATAACTGATTAATATCAGTATCATACAGAGTACTACCGCACTCGCGGACCAGTTTACCGGACCAGAAGTATAAAGAGAAACTTTGAGACCCTAGAGGCTCGGGACCTAACCCCGAGTCTCTTTTCTCTTCAGGGCAAATACATTTGACGGTAGGGTCTTGTTGGCTCGATTCTTCCTCTCAGTCCTTGACCACTGAAGGGAGCTGGTATCCTTGATTCCAATCTTATGGACATAAAGCATGGTTGTCTGGATATCCGAATGACCAGCAAGCTCTTTGACCTTGAGAATGTCAACGGGAGCATCTATTCCGATCCCATTGGCGAGATTGGTCAGAAAAGTATGCCTTAGGGCATGAAAATGGATTTCACGCACTCCAGCCTTTCTGGTCAACTCTGAGAACTTTTTGAGGGTATGACTGGTCATAATCTTCTCAAAAATCCGCTCGTTTCTAGGCCTGTCCTTGTATCTTAAGAGAACTTCTTCAACGTCAGGATTCATTTCTATGCGCCGAAAGCTGCCATTTTTAGTGGTATCCTTGAATTTACCAGTGCATGAAACAAAGGCATCCTGAACCGTGATTACCTTTTCATCAAAATCTACATGATCCATCCTAAGAGCGGTGATTTCACCTCGACGCATGCCTGTCTTTAGAGCAAGGAGAACCACCTCATACACTTCTCGGTAATTCCATACCCTCCATGGCCGATCAAACTTTTCTCCCGCTCGATTGGTATGCTCCTTGGTGTAAGGACCTCCCGCCAGTAACCAGTCAAGAAACCTATCTTCCTCAGCAGGACGCCAATAATCAAAAGGCTTTTCCCCGACTGCAGGCATCTCAAAGGCCTTGAAAGGATGGGATGCTAGAAAGTCCCTTTCAAAACCAAATTTAGCAATGCTGCAAGCTAAAGTTAGAATCTCTCGACGGTAGTGAGCACTCAAAAACTCATCCTGAGTTTTAAGTTCACGCCTTATGGCCAGGTAGGATTGGGTCAATGGACGCTTCTGCATCAGGTTAAGAGCCAATCTTTCAATATCCCTTAGACCAATAAGGTCAAGGCGGATATCACCCAGGACGGGCAAGATATGCTGCTTGATTTGGGTTTCGTAGTTCCCAAGGCAAGACTGCGATATCTGCCTCACTCCTCGACGGTGAAGAAGAAATTCTTCTGAAAGGTCCTTGAAGGTCTGGAGTGATTTTGTACCAATGACTCCCTCTGGAGGAAACCAGCGATCAAGATCTTCAAACCTTCGAATGGACCGCACCAAAAGGTCCCTTTCACAAACTGTTGAAACTGTCTTAGATTGTCGGAATCCATTTTGGTCATAAAACCGAACTTTGAAAGTGCCATAGGATGTTTTTGAAACGGTAACTTTACCATCTTTGCTTATCACAACTACTTTTCCCTTTCCGTGTTAACACCGCGACAACTTCGTCCACGGTGTACCTCACAGAACGTCCGAATAGATTTGGCTTGATTTTCCCCTGTGAACGCCATTTACGTATCGTATGGACTGAGATACTTAGTATGCTCGCCAATTGAACGTCAGTGACGTATAGGGGACTATCTCGAATTGTATTGTCAAAGAGCTTACCTGAAAAACTTTGATCCGAGCTGCTGGCATCTGACATCAATACATCGGTTTCTTGAGCCTGGCCTGCTAAAACGGCTAATCTGCTAAAATTATTGGGATGTTTGATTCTACTCATATTGAACTTCCCAAACTTCACTTCGCATTGAACCATCCAACTCTTTGGGGTCCAATTCTTTAAACCACCCATGGTTCTCAAGTAGCTTTGCAATTCGTCGTGCGGTGTTGGATTCCCTGATCGCATTAGGTCCAAGCTGGTAGAGTTGAGCCAAATAGACTTCGCTGTAACCTTGAGAATGAACCCACTGTATGGTTTTCTGGGCCAAATCAGTCTCAGGATTTATTCCCGAAGTGTGAAGAAGCCTCAATGCTTCAAACGTATAGAAGTTGACAATCTGAATTGCTGAATTTATTTCTTTTACGCAGATTCTTGTGGCATCTGGCTTGGAAACAAGAGTCAACACGGCTGCTATCCTCAAGATGTGCTCGGGGGCTTTATTTGCAAAACCCTTTACAGGTGCTAGAAGACCATCTTTTCCAAGTTTAAGTTCATTGTCGTTATGGGCTTTTACCCATAGTTCTTTTGCAGCTGGTTCCAGCGTTAAAAGAGTGGGTTCCAAAGTGTTAAGAGTTCCTTCTTTTAAATTTTTAGGCATTTTAAGAAGAAGCCTCATCCTGTCATGATAAATCTTCATTTGTTTATCTTTCGAGAGATCTATCTCTTGGTATAGTCTGCTTCCAGCTGTCGACTTTGGAAAAGCAAGTAGACATCTAGAAAGAAGTCCTTGATCCAAGAGAACTCGATTTCCTACGAGTTGGTCTGCAACTTTTGGTTGCATCATGACATGCATGGAAACTCTCCTACCATATATGGAAGTAGAGCCATCTACCCTAACCTTAGTAACTCTTTTCCCGTCCCATAGTTCACTTAAACCAGAAGCAGTCTTAAGTTGATTATCTTGGTTCATTCCATGACCTCCGATGAGCCGCCCTCCTTCATCAGTAAAAAGACCAAGTGCAGGCTGACCTACGATTAGATTTTTAATCAAGCCTTCATAGGTTGGTTCTTCCATGATGAGTATCGGAGAAATTGGAGGTACTGGACATTCTGGCAATTCCGCCATCTCAGCTTTCTTTTGCTCATAAGTGACACCTTTGCCTTTCTTTCTTAAAATTGCCTCTCGTACTTGCATATAGGCATCATACTCCCGCTCATACCTCTGCCTTTCTACTTCATGAACTTGATTCAGCTCCTGCTCATAAGCTCTATGCTCTCTTAAAGCTTCATTGTCCGTAGCACTTTTTCGTTCTCCGCTTTCCCCAATAGTTAGAAAAAACTGTGATATTGGGTGCCTTCGACCATCGATAGAGACATCCCTATGGCCATGAACTGCAAGCGTCGCGGCTGCTAGAATGCTTTGGGCACATTGAGCCTCTGGAGCTTGAATAACCTCATTAAGCCTTTTTACGGCAGGTCCTAAAATACTTCCTAGAGCCTCACTTGGGTAAGGCTGTGAATCCGGATAGATTCTCTGGAGAGGAAGCGGAGAGCCACTATGCTCTCTCCTATGAGGTGTCTTTTGAAGTTTCGATAACTCGTTAATATATGGGGTCTGGTCTGTCATAACTTGCCTCCTTTCGGCGTAATAATTCTCGTTTTGAAATACTTTCTACAATTTTTGTAACCTGACTCCGGTCAACGGAAGGTGAACAATGGGTCTGATTTAGAGACTGAAGGATCAAATGAACAAGATGGGGATCGACGTACCGGCGCAACAAGTGGCCAGCAACTACGGTTAGATTCACATCTCTTTGACCTTCATTC
>CAIMVM010000299.1 GCA_903844895.1 uncultured Pseudomonadota bacterium | reverse complement strand
TTGGATCGGTTTGAAGCCCGCCCCATAGACGGCTTGGCTCCGAAGGGCCCACCTTCATCTCACACATAGCTTTGCATAGTTGTCTAGTTCATCATGATCTATCCTCCTATTGACCTACGGCACACCAGTGTATGGACATTGTTTCCCCCTTTCCGCTCATTAAATCTGCCGACCCTTGGCTCCACGGTCATTACTCGCTTCTTCGCTACTGTGGTCGACTCTGCCACCTGCGGGCCTTCTCGGTGCTCTCGCGCTTTAAAGTCGCTGCCTCACCAATACTTCCATCCTGGAAGAGCTTCGCAGGCTTCCCAAGTTCAGTCGCACGTCTCTGCAAACTCGCCGATATCTATAACTCCGGTGCACGCTAACAGTTGGATTCGTCAGTTTGACCACCCGTCAGCTATTGCCTGCTAGAAGCAGTAATCTATCGGCATGCACAAAAAGGCTTTTTCGGAGCTACAATATTCACCCTTTCGGATTTCGGCTGTGGCGGTCGCCCGCCACAGTGCTCAAGGCACCCGGATGCTTCTCTGTCTACGCTTCAATTCACTTGTCGCCTCCTGAACTGCAAGACTCGATATACAGTGGATCTGACTCATCCTTCTGCAGCGGGACTTACACCCGCAAGACGAGCGCCGCTTATCTTGGCGCACACTGCTTCAGCCCTATGTCATTTTCTAATAAATAAAAAGTCTGAACTTTCCCGGGCTTAGTGGTGCCATTGATAAACTTGGGTTTTGGGCTCGGATCGCCTGAATGATTCCCGTTAGGCAGCTGCTACCGAGAGTAAATGTATGATTCGACCAGCTATCTGATCTAATGGCAAAGTAGCTTCAGCTGCACCTAACCTAATCGCCACAGCGGGCATCCCAAATACTACACAAGACGCCTCATCCTGAGCAATAGTATGGGCACCGGCATGCCGCATAGCGAGAAGACCTTTCGCACCATCGCCGCCCATTCCTGTCAAGATAGTTCCCACTGCATTGCCTTTACAAACAGCGGCAACCGAGTGGAATAGCACATCGACAGATGGTTTATGACCTGTGACTTTCTCACCTTCGTAAACACGCGTCGTAAGTTTTTTTCCCTGGCGGACGATTTCCATTTGCTTTCCTCCTGGAGCTATCAGAACCCGATTGGGAAGCAACTCGTTTCCGTCTTGGGCCTCTAGTACTTCAAAGGGGCAAATTTCATTCAATCGCTTTGCAAAAGCAGCAGAAAAAACTGCAGGTATATGTTGGACAATCACGATAGGCGGTATCTCGCTAGGCAATCCAAGGAGAAGCTCACGGATGGCCTCCGTCCCCCCCGTGGAGGCGCCGATGGCGAGAACGGTTTGTGTTCCATCCGTTGTGGCACGATGGTTAATACTTTCAATGCTAAATTTTTGAGTTTTGGCAGCCTTCGAAAGAACATCCGTGAGTGGCTTTGCAGCTCTCGCACGCACTTTGGCGCGTGCGGCGGTTTTGATTTTTTCACAAATTTCAGGCGCGGCGCTGTGGAGATCCTCAAAGCTTGGCTTTTCTATGTAGTCAACAGCTCCTGCCTCAAGGCCTTGGAGAACTTGGTTACCATCCTCCATTCTGAGTGCTGACAATAGAATGAAGGGCAAAGAATACTTAGGCAGAAGCTGCTGCATAAGAGATACACCATCTACCTCTGGCATGTTGATATCAAGAGTTATGACATCGGGCTTTAAGGCAATCAACATGCCCTCAACTTGAGACGGGAGTTCGGCTGCTCCTACGACCTCCAACTCAGCATCTTGTGAAATCACTGATGTGAGCATTTTACGCAAGGTGCGCGAATCATCGACAATTAATACCTTTGTTTTGGGCCTCCTTAGAGGTGACGCAATTGGCTGTTCCTCGCTTTGAGAAAATTCCCGAAAGCGCAGACGTCCCGCACCCGTATGAAAAAAGACCTCAAAACCATCCATGGTGGTTACTGTCGTATTTTCTATTGAAATGCGATGCTTTCTTAATAGATCGTTTACCGCATGGACCTGTTCCTGACGGCCAATAATTTTCGCTCTTAATGGAGTCGCTCTATTAGGAAGAATCATTCTCAATAGCGAAAAAACGGCTTCGAGCAACTCTGGCTCACCTTTATTGGAAAACGGACCCTGCAAAAAAAAAGCACCACCTACACCTGCTGGAACTGTATATATACAAACTGCTACCCCTTGATAGGCCTTAAAATGAATTACCTCCTGGTTCTCCAAAATGACTGGTGTGCTTGCTTTGATGTTTATGAAGTCTGCGGCCATGGGCATTAATCTTTCTTCAAAAACAAGCCGGATTCATATAAAAAGCTCGTAGAGGGAATACAACGGCTGATTTTAGTATTAGTTGACCTTTTCCTGTGTTCTAGCCCGAAATCTCCATCTTCAAAAAAAATCCTGCTCTCTGAGAAAGATATAGCAGACTTAAAGGCAGATTGAGAAAGCCCACCAAAGACAAAGACACCTGTTCGCCTTTTAAGAGTCCACGAATTGGCTAGTTCTATACCCGATTCAAAATTGCTGTAATATATGCCGTCCGTCGACAGGGAGGTATTTATATTTGGAAGCGGAAGCATACTGAGCTTAGTGTCCTGGCTCAATTGATTCATCATGAGTCCCGCAGCTCCCTCGGTGCCGTCGAATAGAATAATGGTGGGAGGCTGATTCCGTTCATGCGTGTGAAACATTTCCACAAGTTTGGCCCGATCATTAATACTGCAACAGATGATACGTAGCTTCGTCTCAGGCATTTTGATTGTGGACATCTGAGCAAACTGCTTTGTCAGATCGTCAGATGTGGGCATTAGACCCTTAACGGATACGCGACTTGTGACTAACGACTTTAATTTTGCCCTTAATTCCTCACCACGGACTTGAAGGTCACTGATGGTAGGCTTTTCTACATAATCACTTGCACCGAGCTCTAATGCTCGAAGACCCATGCTACTATCCTCTCGCTGTACGGAGCTCAGAATAACGACAGGGGGATGCTTCGGGCCAAAATTAGCTTGCAAATACTCGATGCCGTTTTGCAGAGGCATATGAATATCTAGTACCATCACATCAATCTCATTCTTTCGTAACTTCTCTGCAGCTTCTAAGCCATTGCTGGCCGTATCAACTACCATAAATCCGTACTTTTCACTCAACATGGATCTTAATAAGTTGATAATGGTCGGGGAATCGTCAACGCATAGAACTCGAAGAGGAGCAGCCGGGGAAGTGCGCACATCTGCTTCTACCACCTGAACGGAAATGGGCAGAACAGGAGCGGATTTGTCAGCAGTCACAGCAGAAACTGATGTAAGTTGCGCGCCAGCGCGAGCTGGAACATATATAGAATGGCCAATGCTGTGTATGGGAAGCTTGCGGCCTGAAAGCGATTCGGAAACACCGATAAAGAAGATGCCCCAAGGAGCAAGAGTTGTTAAAATCTTATTCGTCGTATCGGCAATCTGCTTGTCTGTGAAATAAAGGAAGACATTTCTGCAAAAGACTAAATCATAGGCGTCATGCTCGCCACCGACACCAGATAGCTTGGGATCGGCAAGAAGATTTCCTACTCTAAATTTGCAGTGGGACTTTAGGTCATTTGAAGCTCTTACGAAATCGGAAATCGAGCCCTGGCCACGTTGCCAGTTCTTAGCGGCATAGGACGTCGGAATACTCTTTACTTCATCCCAATGATAGACACCGTTCTTTGCAATGGCCACTGAATCTGGGTCGACATCAAGTCCTAAAACATCAAAAGTAAAATCGGGGGCTATCGCCGGCAGATGATAGCGCAAAAACATCGCAATGGTATAAACTTCCTGGCCACGACTGCAGGCAAAAGAAGCAGCCCGCAGGCTTTTTCGGCCGGTTTGTCGGATTTTTGAGACCATCGAACTAAGGCGACCATCTAGAAGAAATTCAAATTGCTCGAACTCACGAAAAAAATGCGTATGGTGGGTTGTCAAAAGAGAAACTAAAACCGTCGACTCTGTTACCTCGTGCTTTTTGATGTATTTCAGATAATCCTCAGGACTATCGAGGCGCAGTTCATACATCCTTCGAATGAGGCGAGAGGAAATCATGGAAAACTGCTTCTCTGACAACTGAATATGTGAGCGGGCTTCAACTATTTTTCGAGCAGCGTCTACTAATGGAGCTAGCTCTGCATCGGAAAAAAAAACTGGTTTGTGATGAGGGACTGACGACATATCTTAATTTCCTTAAATTGAAACGACTGTTCTTAGAAGTCGCGGGCCTGATCTTTGTTTCCAATCCAAGAAATCATCCTATCCTTCAGGTCTGACCTTGTACTCCGCAAATGTCTTACATATCCTTAAACCGTGGATCATCTGCACTTGGAATAAACTCACCTCCTGAAGCTCGCTTTAGACCTTCGCCCTGACTTTCAATGGGAGCTACCTTAAGTTCTTGAGAATTCCTTATGGCCACTCCTTTTTTTGAAGGAGCCACTTTCATTGCGTGCTTTGCGTGCGCTACCGGTCGCGGTTCCGAGGCCTTGACAGATAATTGTTCTGATTTCGTCATAGAGCCTTTACTTGTAGCAATTTTGTTGGAAACAGCCGTCTCAGGAGAGGCATTGCCAAGTAAGATGAGCTGGAGCGAGGAAACCGCGCCAAAAAGTGCCTCAGCCTGCAGGGAAAGTTGAGTCGATGAATTCGCTGCTGACTGTGACGAATTCGCATTCTCGTGGGTGACTTGATCCAATTGATTCATAGCTTTTGTGATTTCAGAGATACCAAGAGCTTGTTCTGAGGTACCTGTAGATATATCAGTTACCATACCACTTACTTCTGCAACATTCCGGACTATTTCCTCCAAAATTCGACCGCATTCATTTGAAACTAAAATTGCGGCTTCTGTTTTTGTGCGTCCTTCTGCCATTAATTTTTCTACTTTAGAACGAGTTTCCGTAACAATAGACTCCACCTTTTGATTACTTACGCTAAGCATATCCGTGATTTCCTTAGCAGCACTGCCACTCATCTGCGCGAGCTTGCCAACTTCTTGGGCCACAACAGCAAATCCTTTGCCATTCTCACCAGCCCTTGCCGCTTCTACTGAGGCATTAAAGGATAACAGTTTGGTTTGGAAAACAATCTCATTGATCACATTAGTTTTGCTCCCGATCTCAGTGATCACCTTGGAAATATCCGAGATCTGCATATTGCTCATCTCAATTTGACGCATGATGTCGCCATAGCTAATTTTAATTTCATCCATGGCATCCACCATTTGCTCTACTGCGTGCTTTCCTTTTTGCGCAATTTCCTGACTCTCTGAAGCAACTTTACTCGATTTTTGGGCGTTCTCGGCACTTCGCTTGACCATGGCACTTATTTGCTCAATGGAAGCTGCAGTTTCCTGCAATGCCGACGCTTGTTCTGTAGCAGCTTGAGCTAAGCTTTGTGATGCGCTCTCGATGGTTACTGCAGAACCTTTGACGTTATGGGCGTCATTCTTTAGGTCTCTGTTCACCTTGAGAAGCTGCCCCACAATGCCCCTTATCGTCATAAAGGCGAGAAAGGCACCGAAAAACTGGAGTAAGGCAGCGGATATGATCAACACCACATTTCTTCGCGATTGGGGGTCTGCCTGCGGCACCTGGACAGAAATCTTCCAACCTTTTCCTAAATAGCTAGAATAGCCGGCAGAACTAATCACAGCTTCAATCAAAGTTCCTTCATACCCCGTGGAAGGCACTTTACGCGACAAAACGTGAAACTCTCCTGGTTTCCCACCTAAGGCAATTTCGTCCATTTTTTGCTTGAGTTCATTTTCTTCTCCCTTAGGATGTAGAATATATGTGCCTAAATGATCTACTATATAGATAAAAGCTTGGGAAATGGAGTCGCTTTTTATTTGCTTAAGTTCATCATTTACAATGGTTCCGACGACATCGTTCCAGCTCATGTGATTCGTCCATACCCCTAAAATCTTGCCGGTAGACTTGTCTTTAATTGGCGCTGTAAATGTCATCACTTTGCCATTACTGTTAAGAATTTTTGCTAGGTCAGCATCAATGTGCATGTCCTGAACAATAGCTTCGCCGGCTTTGGTTTCGCCTGAAACAGCTGATTTAAACCACTCGACCTCTGAAAAATTCCGCCCTCTCAAAGCGGAAGTATCTATCGGTTGGCCTGCCTTATCCGAAACGTTGGCTGCAACCAATCTTCCTTTAATATCTACAACCATCATCAAATCATAATTGGGGGCATAAGCAGGCATCATATCACTAATAAAATCTGAAATGCGTTTAGGGTTCATGCTTCTCGCAGGCTCAGAAAGAGCAAAAGCTTGAACATCACCATATCTTTCAAAAAGATTGCGATCTATTTTGTCCATAATAGCTTTGGCAGTAGTTTTTGCCATCTGCTGTTTGCCCGCGATAAGGGCTTGGCTGCTTTGATAAGCCATCACCATGAATAAAGCCATGCACACTATGACTGTACCCAATGTTACACTCATTAATTTCGTGCGCATACTCTTTAATTTCATAGGTAAAATCCTTAGTGTTTCCATAGTTTCATATCCTTAGGACGTTTTAAGATTTCTTGAATTATGAATAGCCAATTGGTCATCCACATTGAGGGCTTTCGCCAAATCTAGTATGAGAACTAACCTGTCTTCAGACTTGGTCACCCCAGTAATGTATTCGCTATTCATGCGGCTTTCTATTTCGGGACGAGCGCTAATTTGCTCCTCAGTTAAGGATAATACAGTATCAATGGAATTGACGACGACTCCGAAACACAAGGGTGAAAAGTCGCATATAATAACAGATGTTTCCGAATCTTTATCCGCAGGCAACCCCAACTTAAGGCGTAAGTCAAAAACTGAAATAATTTGTCCCCGCAGATTCATAATTCCTAAGAAGTGGGGAGGAGTGTGAGGAACACGTGTTGTCTCAGGCAGTGCCACAACTTCCTTAGCAGATAAAAGAGGAATCGCAAAACGCTCAGTACTGAGTGAAAATGCTAAATAGCTTTCATTATGAGTGATATTTTGTGGCGATTTTTCTGTTGATTCTTTCATGATACACCTCTCATTTTCGCCGGTTGGCTAGTTGTGCTTCTATTGCCGCGCCCAACGAGTTCGGCAAAGTCGAGAATCAATGCCGCAGCACCATCCCCCAAAATGGCGCCCCCGGTGATTCCCTGCAAATTCCCCATTTCCTCACCTAGACTTTTGATTACTACTTGTTGATGCCCGATAATTTCGTCAACAAGTATCGCAAAGGGCTTAGCCCCCGTTCTGACTACTATCGCGGTTTCGCTTACCGATGTATCTTTAGGGCGCCTAATACCAATCAATTGCGATAATTTGTGCAGTGGTAAATTTTCACCACGCAAATGCAAAACCTCACCAAGGCCGTTCACCTGATGCCTGTCCTTTGGACTGGGGCGGAGGGACTCATAGACCTGAACAAGAGGCACTATATATCGCTCGCTCTCAGCCCTGATGACCATGCCTTCGATAATAGCTAAGGTAAGGGGCAACGTGATTCGAAAAACTGATCCCTTTCCCAGCTCCGAATCAATCTCTACTTCTCCCTGCAGAATTTTTTCTACGTTAGTTTTAACCACATCCAAACCAACACCGCGTCCAGATATTTCAGTAACTTCAGCTTTAGTCGAAAAACCAGGATGAAATATAAGATTCCAAGCTTCTTTGTCGGTTAATTTCTGATTGGCTTTGATGATGCCCTTTTCAATCCCCTTAGCGCGCAACTTAACAGGGTCGAGCCCCCTGCCGTCATCCCTAACTTCAATGACGATCTTACCGCCTCTTTGAAATGCAGCGGCCTGCACATTGGCGATGGGAGATTTGCCTGACTTTTCTCTTTCTTCTCGTGTCTCAATGCCATGATCTACAGCATTCCGAAGGAGGTGCACAAGAGGATCACCAAGGTTATCAACCATGATTTTGTCAATCTCGGTCTCTTCTCCAATGAAGTCAAGTTTGACTTTTTTGTCAACAACCTGTGCAGTATCTCGCACTATCCTTTGTAGTTTTTGAAAAGTTTGTTTGAGAGACACCATACGTAAACTCATAGAAATGTCTTGTATGTCTTTTGTGATTTTAGAGAGCTGGGTTACTGTTTTTTGCAAAAACTGAGAAGGAATCTGATCTTTTTGTTGTTCGAGGACCGTTTGTAAAATAACCAGCTCACCAACAAAATCCACCAAGTGGCCTAGACGCGACAAACTAACGCGGACGCTTTCATCTTTTACATTTGCAGAAGTCGCCAAATTACTTTTGGAATGTGAACTCAATGAAGCGTTAGCCTTAACTTCATGCTCAGTCATCTGCCCGCCCGTAGGTGAAGCAAAAAGTTCAAACCCTTCGATCTTATCGTCACCGGGCGGAAGTTTCGAATGAGGGTTAAAACCCTGCTCTTGGGAAGAATACTCTTTACTAGCCTCCTGAAAACCAGAGCTTTCTGCGGATGGTATATTTTGATATGCTGCCTGAGCACCAGATGTTATATTTTGGATCGTGGCTCGTAGTTGCGGGTCCGCTGGAATCTGCCTTCCTTGCTTTGCGGAGCTCACAAGATGTCGTAAATGGTCACTACTTGACAGTAGTATTTCTATAACTCCTCGATTTACAGATAGCTGACCCACTTTAACTTTGTGAAGTAGAGACTCAAGGTCATGTGTAAATTCACCAATTTCGTTAAGTCCTACGGCTCGTGAACTGCCCTTGAGGCTATGAGCGCTCCGAAAGATCTCTTCAACGATTTTTTTATCGGAATGATTCTCTTCAAACACGAGAAGTGATTGCTCGATAGCATCTAAAAGCTCAACAGCTTCTTCGAGGAACGTCGCCTGAAGAAGCGCTTTAAATTCATCATCATTTTCGAATTCATTACTCAACTTAGTCTCCGTAATTTTCGAGATCTCGAAACCATTACAAAATCGAAAGTCTCCAATCGGAATCAATTTTGTTGAACCTTCCATAGAACGTCAGGCATATCGGCAGCGATTGTCATTCCATTAAAGAAATCCTATTAGCAACAAAGCCCATATCATTAATAAATGAACAAAATTGAGTACTTAATGACGGGCAATGCAATGCCGATTCTTTGAACTCTTATCATGATCGATTTCTGTCGATAGCCTTGCCGAGTAACCAGTGGTCTAGGAGATGCTCTTAGGTGTTATGAAGTACGCTGCGAGGACCAATTTTCTTTTGGCCTGTCATTCTAGAAATTTGTTAAAAAGGGATGTAGGTCCTTTTTCTTTTGTCTCTCGATTCTAAAATCTTTCCTTAAGACAACCGACCTACTAGCTTTCATAGGCGGTAATTTTGTTTTCACGTCAAAAAACACCTACCATGCTACGTGCCCTAATGAACTGGCCTGAAATCAACCTGCTCTATCCATTTTCGACTGGACTGTCCCCTCAAAACTCTCTCCTGTCTTAGCATGCAGTATCGCTAAGAATTAGCTGAAACTAGCTGACTTCGCCGCTTGGCCGCAAAGACCTTTCGGCCTGCGGCATGCCTTTGAAGGCGCTGACAACGCGGGCTACTTTAGTTAAAGACAATATCCTTAGGAAGGACATAAAGCTTTTGATTGAAGGACACTTTATTCTTTACTTCAATGTATTTAAAAGTAGCTCCTTTGCCTTTTTGTCGTCTAGAAAAACCTTGTGCAGGAGAAAATAATGGAATTCAAAGTTGGCGAGTTGAGAGTCAAAACTTTTAACTCTTTCGTCAGCTGCGCCGTATCGGAATTCTATATTTTCAATTTCAGCAGCATTTAAGGCTGTGTCCACGCTTTCAACATTGTGGAGCTTGTCGTCAATAAATACAATTTTCTCGGGACTTTGTTTACTCACGCTTAAAAATTTTACTAGTACATTTCCTTTATCCTCACCTGGCCGTAAGAAGATCACCCCACCTTGATAGCACAATTCTTTAGGAGCTCTATTGGTGTCCTTGGGGATTCGAGGAGCTGTTTTGGAAAAGTCAATCTGAAGACTAGCGAGTTGGTTTAGAGTCCCCTTAGCCCAAGCAAAAGGCCTTGCGGTGAGCGCAAAAACTGTTACGTTTCGCTCTTGAAGACTTCTCAAAAACCCCAAAGTAGACTCTTCCACGAGTCTCACGGGCGAGATTGGCTGAATCTCGCTGGTCTGCAATAATGCTAAGTCTTTCGCATCCTGTCCACGTAGACCTGCCTCTTCTGCTTTTTTCACTAAGTAGTTGCTATGTTTGAAATGAAGATCTTGTATCTGGCCAGCTAGCTGCCCCAGCGATTAGGCATTTGCTTCCGGCTAGAATACAGGGTCAAAAAGATAAAAAATCCTTTCAAAGAGTAATTGAACTCAAACTTTGAAAG
>CAIMVM010000298.1 GCA_903844895.1 uncultured Pseudomonadota bacterium | reverse complement strand
TTTGAAAGGCAACGTAAATCTCCTGAAAGATATCGTGACATTCTTTGGTTGTATGCTGGACAGGAAGATTTCTCTTTAGTCATATTTGTCTGTGAGACTGATGCCATTTTGGAGTCTGTAAAAAGACAGCTTAAAAGAATTGGATATCAGGTTCTGTCGAATCGAGTGGCCCTAGTTAGAGCAAACGAGTGGTCGAGAGATCCCATCAGAGCGCCACTTAATATCGCCAATGAAGTCTTTTTGCTCAATGAAATTTGCGAAAAGTATCCGAATGAACCAGACGATTTATGTGTCGCATCATGTGTCGCAGGGGGCGACACATAACTTGGTTCTAATTTTTTCAAAAAATTTCTGTAATCGACTTGAAATACTAGAAAATACTGCCTCTGCCGTTATGTTTTCGTTCCCCCTGCCGCTTGAGACCCCTCCCCCCCAACGATGTGGGTGGAAGGGGTCTCAAGCTGGGGATGAAAATGGGTCGGCAGAGGCAGATTAGGAAGGAATAAAAAAGGGAAGAATGGAAGGGTGATGGTTAGATACGAGAAAGGGATGTGGTGGTGGATAAGGATGAGTTTAGAAAGGCGGGTTATAAAAATACGAAGTTACGGATCAAGAAAATTAATGGGAATGGAATTATGGTCCGGGCAAATGGGAGGTCAAGCAATGTAAGAAACATGATTGCCGATGAATCTGATACTAAGAATATCGTCGATTCAGGCGCTGTCTAAAGATTTTCTGCCAATGATTGACTCGAGTTTTTCGAACCGAAAGATTCCAAAGCTAAACCTGCCCCCGATTGGCCAGCTGCGCTTTGATTCAAAATACCTTTTCAATAGACTTGATAGTCCATCACCATTTTTCTAACTGCGCTTTAGAGGGCACATAAATTCAGAGGGTCGTAAGTATGAATCTGATTGGTAAACATTCACTCTTCATAAGGAAGCTCATAGATGGAATAGAGGATACATGGCCAAAATAGAGTGCCTTTTCTTGATCTAAATGAGGCGGCCTCTTTTCTCGGCGTGAAGCAGTCAACTGTCTATTCTTGGGTTCAAAAGAGACGGATTCCCTTTCGAAAGCATGGGAGACTTCTCAGATTTGACCCAGCGGCGCTCAAGGATAGGAGCAAGGCTCAAGAATTTTAAGCTCTTAAAAGATAATTCTAAAGGCTCGTAGGCATTCTATGTTAAAGAACAGCTCTCCTAGGGCAAACCTAGGGTCGGATCTTTGACAACTGAACAGCCACGATAAGAGCCTCCTAACGTCAATAGGAGACAAATGGCAATTGTAAAAAGACGACTCAAGACAGGAAACGTCAGCTATCTAGTGCGAGTCGAAGACAAGTACAGGGGATACTTTCCTGGTAAGGCCTTCGAACGTAAAGTAGATGCTGAAGCCTACGAAAGAGAATTAAAAGACAAAAGTATGCGCGGTGAGCTTGCAACTATCGGTACCATTAGAAACTTAACGTTTCAGGTCTATTTTGCTGAATGGTTAGCAATGCGGAGCGGAAAGGTTTCCAAAGGCTGGTATGACTCTCAAAAGCGAATGGCGGACACTTATGTTTTAGGAGCTTTGGCAGGATTTCGACTTCGTGACATCAATGCGCCCGATATTGGCAGGATTTTGCAACTTATGAGAGAAAAGGGGCTCAAAGCTCAATCGATACTTCACGTTTTTAATTTACTGAATCAGTGTTTTAAAGATGCCATTGAATACTACGGATACTTGCAGAAATCCCCAGTGCTAAAACAAGATCGTCCTAAAATTCATCGGGTGGAAAGGGCCTACCTTACACCTGAAGACTCTTGGAAACTTTTGGAGCATTGCAAAAATCACTATTTGGCACCTGCAATTTGGATATCGATTCTTTCAGGCCTTAGGCCCTCAGAGATTCAAGCTTTGCAATGGAGAGCGGTAGATTTTGACAAAGGTCAGATTCTGGTTTGCGCGGCCTATAAGAGAACCATTGGGAAGATCGAGCCCTACCCAAAGCAAAAAGATTGGTTGATGGTGCCGATGCCCGGAGTCTTAATGGACTTTCTTTTAGATCGCTTCAAACATCGTTTTCCTATGGCATTCGCAGCCCCTGCACTAAAAGGTGGGATGCTCGAGTATAAAAAGCTGCATGGCGGACTTCGCAAGCTTTGTGATGAAGCTGGGGTCAAACGGGTTTCCCCCCATGAACTCAGACACTCGTGCTCAGAGATCTGGTTTAGATGGGGAGCTTCCCTGGAAGATATCCGGCGGCTTCTTGGCCACAAGAGTGCTGAGACAACCCAAAGATATGTCCACCGTACCGATGATCGCCTCCTGACCCTTGCCAAAGCAATAGCTCGCCCAAGCTAAAATGGAACAAATTTTAAACCGGCTGCACTTTTGCTGCACTTGAGGGGAAATTTTTGATGAGGAGGAAAAAGAGGTCTTTGTATGTATTCGATTTTAATGAGGAAAAATGGTCGGGGTGATAGGACTCGAACCTACGACCTCATGCTCCCAAAGCACGCGCGCTACCAACTGCGCTACACCCCGACTTAGGGGGCCGATGATAGATTATCAAATCTAAACTGTCAACTACGATGTCTAAAATGAAGAGATCTCAAAAATAGCGCGCTTTCAAATAGCTGCCGCTGACTCGATAGCTGGGAGGGGGCTGAAACTCTGAAGTTTAATCACCGCTATGGCTCTCAGAATCTACTTGTATTTAGAAGGAACGGCGAATAAGAAACATCGTTTATTATCGTGGCTTGGAGTCGTTATGCGTTTCGAAGACATCGTTGAGACACAAGACGGGAGTTTGACCATCCGCGACCCCGCCTCCGGTGAGTGCTACCATAGCACAGAGGGCGCACTGTTAGAGTCTCGCGAGCTTTATATAAATCGATCTGGCATCAAAGAAAGACTTCAAGAGAGCTCTGAGATCTGCGTTCTAGATATCGGCCTAGGACTGGCCTATAACGCTCTATGTACGATTTCAGAATGGCACGTCCATGGCGCCTGCGATTTGACCATCGTGAGTTTAGAAAAGGAGCTTGAACTCGTTTCGCAAATGGCACGCGGTGTAGCATCTTGGCAAACTAAGTGGCCTCTACATTGGCTGAATTGGAGCTTGTCTCTTAAACCCGTCACTACACAGCCTGAAACTGGCTTAACCCCCTTTTACATAACAAAGCTCATTCATCCACAAACCCAAAAGGTATGTGAGTGGAAAATACTTATATGTGATGCCGCTCACATGAATGCGCTTCCTATGGCGTTTGATTTTTTTTGGCAAGATCCTTTTTCCCCAGAGAAAAATCCTGAGTTATGGACTTCGAAGTGGTTTGGTTTGTTATTCCGATACTCTAATCCTCAGGCTGTTCTTATGTCTTATTCTGTCGCTAGAAAAACAAAAGACGCCCTCTTGCAAGGAGGATTTCAAGTACAGCGAATAGAGACGCCTACTCGAAAGAAACATTGGTTAAAAGCGACCGCAATAGGCCACCTAGATGACGACTTAGGCGAAAAGACCCTTTAATTTCTAATCTAATACCATTTAAAGAGTCTTGAAGCCCCAGCTGCGAAGATAACTGTCATCGATAAAAGCTTCCCAGCCATAGACCAAGCATCTCCAAAAGAAGCGCCTTCCAACGCAATTAATCGTAGGGAATCCACAAGCATGGTAAGGGGAAAGTAATCCGATATATGAACTAGCCACTCAGGAAAATTCGATCTTGAAAACCAGACACCACCCATCAAGGCCATGGGCATTACAATTGCATTTACAATACCCGCATATGCGGAAGAGTTAGAAGTTCTGCTTGCAGCGACTAGGGCCAGGGAGGTAAATGCAGCGGCGCCCAGAACTGAAAAAAAGATAAATGTGAACAAAGAACCTTGCACTTTAAAGCCAAAGATCAGCCATCCACTTATTAAAACCACAGAAATTTCCATGGCCAGAATCAGGAGTCTTCCGACAATGTGAGAGACCATATAACTTAAGGGCTTCATGGGCGTTACAAAATAGCGCTTCAACAGATTGTCTCGCCGATTAGCGACAATCAGTTGCCCGGTGCCAAATAAACTCGTTGAAACAATACTAAAAGCAAGCAGTCCGGGAATTAAAAAGTCTACATAACGAAGTCCTGCGGCTGACACCTGAGTATCCACCGGGAGAAACTTTGGATTTTGCCCTGCAGCTTTCTCCAGGTTAGCACTTACAGCTAGTCGTGCCATGTAAGCATCGTTATTTTGAGGATCATAAACAAAATGGGCCTCCTTGTCTGTGAGCCGCAAAATGAGTTGGATATGCCCTCGCTTTAACTCAGTCTCCAAGGAATCTTGACTTCCATCTATAACCTTGAATTGGTCATTGCCTCGAAGTTCATAAAGCGAACTATTAAACTGAGAGCTTGAATCCACGCCAATGGAAAAAGGCTTTCTTTGAGGAGAGTTAAAAATAAATCCCAATCCAACTATCGATATAATGGGAAACAAAATTACATAATAAAAAGCAGAAGGTTCTCGTCTAAACTCAAGCCATCGGCATTTAATCATCACAAATAGACTATACATTTGCCAACTCTTTTCCCGTAAGATTTAGGAAGACATCTTCCAAAGTTCCATGTCTAACGGTTACTTTTTCTCCGCCAGAAAACTTCTCAATAAGTTCTTTAGATGTGCCTTGCGCAATGATTTTTCCGCTGTCTAGTATCACGATGCGACTTGCAAGATATTCTGCTTCTTCCATATGATGGGTTGAAAGCAAAATCCCAACCCCTTCTTTTTTTAAGTTATTAATGATGTTCCAAACCCCTCGGCGAGCCAATGGGTCTAAACCAGTTGTGGGTTCATCAAGAAAAATAAGTTCAGGATCATTGATCAAAGCCGCCGCAATATAGACGCGTTGCTTTTGGCCTCCAGATAACTTCCTAAGTTCTACGTCCATTTTGTCACTCAGATCGACCAGCTCTAAGAGCTCTTTTATAGGTTTTCTTTGTTTATAAAAGCTGCCAAAAAGTTCTAAAGTCTCTCTCACTGTAAATCGTTTATATAAGCTGGTTTCCTGAAGCTGAACTCCAATTCTTGAAAGAATTTCAGAGCGATCTTTATCCCAAGTTTTTCCAAATAATAGAATCTCACCTGAGTCAGGCTTCAGAAGCCCTTCCAACATTTCAAAAGTAGTAGTTTTTCCTGCGCCATTGGGGCCTAAAATAGCCAGGCACTCACCCTGCTCAACATGTAAGCTTAAATCTTTGACGGCTTCAAAAGATCGAAACGACTTTGATAGATTTTTGACCTCTATGAGGTAAGTCATAAGCACTCCCATAAGGCGGAGGACTATAAAACGGCTTGATTCAATCTCAAACCTGCCATTTGATTAAATAAATTTGTTTCAACGAGGGAGAGATCTGTTAAACTCAGCTCATAAGTAACGAGGAGACTTCTATGCAAACTTTTGATGTAGTCATCGCGGGCGGCGGCATGTCGGGAGTCTTGGCGGCAGTGCAGCTCATTAACTCCAAACAAAACTTGAAGATCCATGTCTTAGAAGCAGAAAAAACCTGCGGCGGGCGCCTAAGATCAAGCAGGCGCGAGCACAATCGATGGGGATTCGGGCTCAACTCCTTATCCTCTGACCTAGTTACTTTTTTGACGAGCTCTGTCAGTAAAATTTATCCAGAATGGTCTATGCAAGATTATCTTGTGGAAAGGCATAACCATGCTGGCTATTGCTCGGGCGGTAAAGTCAGCCGTTTTGAGCTTTCCGATTTGTTCCGAGTAAGCGGCGTTAAAGCCATGGGCGGTAGAAATGCCGGAAAAGAATGGGAAGATACCGAGCCCCTATTGTTTACAGATTCCAAAAAAGATCCGTTTGAGTCCGTCTCAAAAGCGCTCGATTTGAAACGTTCTGGAGCTAGCGGAACGATTTTAACTGAAATCGCTAAAGCCTCTGGCATTCCCGACGTTTGGAATGCTCCCCTGGAGCTTTTGAGGAGTAAAGCTTCTAATCCATGCCGAATTTATGGGTATTTTGATGATTTGCTCGAAGATACCCTAGATCTTCTGGCTAACGATCAATTGATTTCATTGGCCCGCCACTGTCGATTGGTCGATCTTAAAAAAGAAGGTGATTTATGGATTCTTCAGACCGAACAGGGCCCTATAGCCACTAAAGAAGTTGTGATTGCCCATAATCCATGGGCTGCGACATCCACGATTGCAAGAGATATCACGCCTGTAGCAGTCTCCAATATTGCTTTAAAAGCAAAGCCTGTGAGTATAGTGGCCCTATCGACCCAAATCGTAGGTGGCACTCTCGATCTAGACTTTATTATGATTGCTTCAGAAGAAGCTCGCGCCATTAAACATGGCGACGTTTTAACATTACAAGCCACAATCGATTACGAAATGAGCCTTGACGCTCCTGAAGTTGTTAAGGCCGTAAAGAGACTCAAACGTGCTGCTAAAAAGCTTGCGCAATATTTTGAGGGACTTGAGTTGGCAGGCGAATTTATCGGCCTAATACCTGAAGCCTGGACTCTACCTACGAACACCTCGGATCATAAATTCATCCAAAAAATGAAAAACAGTCACGGATCTGGATTATTTTTTGTGGGTGATGCTTATGGCACTTCCTACGATGGGGATTTGAATATTATCAGTTCCGTTGAGCAACTTTCTGAACACATAGCAGCGGGGCCGCTCGACTCAAAATCCGCTTCCCTTCATTTTGCGCGAGACACCGAATTAGATGTTGCCCAAAGACCAGCTGCAGAAATGGAGTAGATCCCCAGCGCAACTCCTTCCATGGAGATAGGCGTCTAAGCTAAAAACTTTTGATTTGCCATGGAAAATCTCGAGAATTCATGACACATTCGCTCTTGGACGTGATCGAAAGAAAGTTTAGGCACACTCCATCATAAAAATAGCTTTAAAATAAAAATAAATTTATCCCCATAGGACATTTATGATCATAAATGGCACAGAAACAGCAAAAAAAATAAAAGATCATTTAAAAACTAAAGTGCATGAACATTTAAAAAGTGGGCATCGGGCACCTTGCCTAGCGGTTGTATTAGTAGGAGAAGATCCGGCCAGCAAAGTCTACGTAGGCCATAAAGAAAAGGCCTGTTTAGAAGCAGGTATCACCAGTAAAGCCTATAAATTGCCTGAGTCTTCCTCCGAATCAGACATCATAGCTTTAGTTGCCAAACTTAATGCGGACCAAGGCGTCGACGGCATTTTGGTTCAACTCCCCCTTCCCAAACACATCTCCTCAGAAGCTGTCATTGATGCTATCCATCCGAGCAAAGATGTGGATGGTCTTACCGCTTTCAATCAAGGCTGCCTCTCTCTAGGGAGAAAGGCCCTTAGGCCTTGCACGCCCGCCGGTTGCATGGAATTGATTAAATCCCAACTTCCGTCGTTACGCGGCAAAACTGCAGTTGTGGTCGGACGGTCCATCTTAGTAGGCTCTCCCATAGCAAAAATGCTTCTTCTAGAAGATGCCACGGTGATCCAAGTACATTCCAAAACTCCTCATCCTGAAAACTTTGCACGAATGGCAGATATTTTGATTGTCGCCGCAGGAAAAAAACATTTAGTAAATGCGTCTTGGATTAAAAAAGACGCCCTTGTCATCGATGTTGGCATTCATAGAGGTAGTGACGGCAAACTGACAGGTGATGTGGATTTTGAATCTGCAGTTGGTGTCGCTTCAGCCATCACTCCGGTTCCCGGAGGAGTTGGTCCCATGACCATCGCCATGCTTTTAAAGAATTGCCTGGAAGCCTACGAAGCGAGAGTTTATGGAAACTCATTTTAGATATTTGCGAGTTTCATGAATCAAATATAATTTAAAAACGATAGCTCCGCCTCGGAGCTAAAGGGACACGAAACCAATTCCTAAGTTTGTTTCAGAATTATGTTTTTGAAGTTTCGACTGGAGGAGGTGTTTTTTTAGTTTTTCTAGGGTCCTTAAAGGCCGTTAGTACTTCAAGAAACTCCTTCGGATCTGAAAAGTCCCTATAAACAGACGCAAAACGAATATAAGCAACATGATCTAGCGTCTCTAGCCCCTCTAAAATCATCTGCCCTAAAGCTTTGGATTCCACGACTTTAATGCCTTTATCCTCTAGAGTACGTTCGATCGAGGTCAACATACTTTCTAGCTTTTCAATGGAAACAGGTCGTTTCTGACAGGCAATTTGCACAGAGCGAATCGCTTTGACGCGGTGGTAAGGTTCAAGTTGGCCACTTCGTTTTCTTACTTGAAGCACAAATTCTTCTAAGTTTTCATAGGTTGTAAATCGATAGTCACATTCGCGGCATTCCCGCCTACGGCGAATGCTTTGCCCATCTTGAGCCACTCGGCTTTCAAGAACTTTAGTGTCTTCATATTTACATTTTGGACAACGCAAGTTATCCCTCCCAAGCCGGGTATAGTGGATATTTATTGGCCAGGATTTTCACTCGGGCCTTGAGGGGAGCTAATGCTGACGCGCGATCAGCGGAAGGCATTTCCGGAAATTGATCCAGGCTTGTAAAGACTTCTTTAATTATACGAGCAATTTCTCGCATATTTTCAGCATTAAATCCACGAGAGGTCAATGCAGGAGTTCCAAAACGCACGCCGGAAGTCACAAAAGGGCTTCGCGTTTCATTGGGGACTGTATTCTTATTAACCGTAATTTCGACGATCCCTAGAGCCTCTTCGAGAGCCTTGCCGCTCACGGGAGTGTTCGACAAATCCAAAAGCACAAGATGATTATCCGTGCCTCCAGAAACCAATCTAAATCCAAGTGACACGAGTTCCGAAGCAAAACTTTGTGCGTTTAAAATCACTTCTTTTTGATAGGCCTTAAAACTTGGTAAAAGGGCTTCTTTGAAGCAAACCGCTTTTGCAGCAATCACATGCATTAAAGGGCCACCTTGAGTCCCTGGAAACACACCTTTATTAAGCAGAGCCGTATGAGCTTCATTGTTCCATAAAATAAGGCCACCACGAGGGCCGCGCAGGGTTTTGTGAGTTGTAGTGGTGACCACATCCGCATAAGGAACAGGATTGGGATGTAAGCCAGCCGCCACCAATCCCGCAATATGAGCCATATCAACCATAAGAAGTGCACCGACTTCGTCAGCAATCCTTCTAAAGGAAGCAAAATCTAATTGCCGAGCATAGGCACTCGCACCAGCTATAATCATCTTGGGCTTAACTTCCCATGCTTTAGTCCGAACAGCATCCATATTGATCCGCTGAGTTTCAGCGTCTAATCCATAAAAATGAGAATCATAATTCGCGCCAGAAAAATTTACTTTTGATCCATGAGTTAAATGACCCCCATGGGATAAATCGAGACCTAATATACGATCTCCTGGCTTTAAAAAGGCTTGGAAAACTGCCTGATTTGCAGAAGCACCTGAGTGGGGTTGAACGTTTGCAAACTTAGCCCCAAACACCTGACATGCTCGCTCAATCGCTATTTTTTCGATCTTGTCTACTTCCGAACATCCCCCATAATATCTTTTTGCCGGAAGTCCCTCAGCATACTTATTAGTACAAATATTCCCCATGGCTGCTATCACTGCCATAGAAGCAAAATTCTCCGAAGCGATCATCTCAAGTCCATCTTTTTGCCGTGTCAGCTCCGACTCAATGAGATTGAATATTTCAGAATCTGCTTCTTTAACTTGCTGCCACGGCTTTTGCATTTCAACTCCAAGGAAGGACTGCACGTTATTAATGTATTTTAGTTTTTTTTATAAAAAAAAGCCGCACAGATTAATGCGGCTTAAAGTTCTTTTTTTCAATTTCCCGGATTTTATCAAGTCGATTTTGATGTCTTTCACCTGAGAATCTTGTTTCCAGCCAAATCTTTACCAAATCAATAGCACGGTGGTGATTTAATGTTCTTGCTCCTAAGCACAGTAAATTGGAATTGTTATGCTCTCGAGACATCCTAGCAGAATAGTCATCCCACACCACTGTGGCACGCACCCCAGGAAACTTATTGCAAGCAATGGACATACCAATACCTGTGCCACAAACTGCAATACCAGCTTCAAGTTTTCCGTCAGAAACCTCTCTAGCTACTGCCGCTGCATAATCAGGATAATCAACAGACTTATTCGTATCGGAGCCGATACCAAAATCAATCACACGGATATCATGGAGCTTCACATAATCCACTATAAGAGATTTGAGATCTCTAGCAGCATGATCTGAAGCAATGCCAATGGATTTAAAGTTCATAAGTCTCTCAATAAAGAGCGTTTCATCATTTAAATTAAAGCTTTTAGTGGTGTGCATGATCTGTGCGGACGCCAGAAAGTAGGCCCATAACACAAACTCATTGCTTAGTGGGCACCGCTAAAAACTAAATTCAAAAACAGGTCTAGACTAGGCCTGCTCAGCTTTACGCACGAAATTCACTGCGTCTTCAACTGTACGAATCGTTTCTGCTTCATCATCTGGAATATCTACACCAAAGGCGTCTTCAATCGCCATTACCAATTCCACGATATCAAGTGAGTCCGCACCTAAATCTTCGATAAATTTAGCTTTAGATACTACAGCACCTTCTTCAACGCCAAGCTGGTTTACGATAAGTGACCTTACGCGATCTTCAACAGTAGCAGTCATGGCTCCTCCAAAAAAATATAGCCAGGCACACCTAATCAGATAATAGCTATTTTGGCAAGGCCTTTCGTATCTTTCTATGGCGAGTTTGGGTAAAATGTGTAATAAAATTAGCTGACTAGTCGTCGAACACTCTTATCTGGAAGAATATATGGAGAGCTTGGATTCTCTAAAAAAGGCTGAACTCATCTTTATTTCTGACGTCCACATGGGATCAGGGCAAGATATCCGCGGCCAGCTTTTAAGCAACCTTCTTGAGTCTTTAGCCCAACTTGAAGTTGCATCCATAGTCCTGGGCGGTGATATTTTTGAGTTTTGCTTTGGTAGAAAAGATTTTTATAGAAAAAAGTTTTCCATACTAAATAGGCCGCTTGAGAGGCTGTATGCGGCCCAAACATCTGTCCATTTCATTCATGGAAATCATGAATTTTTTGTGGACTACCTCAACTGGCCCCATGTGCGTATGGTGAGGGAGAAAGACATTCATCTCACCATTAACGGCGGTGAGACAAGAGTCATTATCGCACACGGCGACCTTATCAATCCTCCCAAAACCTATTTAAAATATATTTCCTTAGTAAAGTCTCGTTTTTTTTATGGAGTCCTCTGTCTCATTCCGGCTCGATGTATTGATTTTGTCGCCCTAAAATTTGCAGCTAAGTCTCGATCCATGGATGCTGAGCGCGAGCTAAATCACCAAAAAATCGTTGAAGATGGCTTCAAATGGCTTAGCCAGAACCAAGCATCTGTGGGCATTTTTGGCCATTTCCATTATCCTTATGAATCCCAAAAAAATGGCGCTTCACTTCTTTGTGGCTGGAGTTGGAAACATCCTAATTTTATTGCCTATGTAAATGGGAGGTGGATGCGAGGGGTATGGAGAAGCTCAAAATGGGAGATCCATCCCATTACGTTTGAGCCCCATATGGGATCTCGCGGTGATGCAAGCCTCTGGTCGCAAGTCATTCCTGGCGGATAATACTTATTTCAAAGTCATGCGACCGACAGCCTCAAGACTAAACCGATTTGTAGTGGTTTCTTTGCCAGACTCGTCCAACATATTATAGTTGGAATAGTGAAATCCTCCTCCCCAATTTATGTTCCTGACGATGAAGCCTGACAAGATCTGCCCTGAAAGCTCGCTCCCAAAAGCTGAGCGCACACTTTTAAATCCGCCACTATATCCCACTCGGCCCATTGAAAGCGGCATCAAGGAGTACTCGAATTCATAATTGAGCTTTTTGACGGCTATTACCGTTCCACTCAATCCGAAGAAAATCCCTCCCTGAATCAAATCGAATCCACCGTAAACTTCATCTTCAACACTTTTCCCGCGCAAATCAGCTCTGATTCCAGCTGCCCAAGAGTCTAAAAACGGCACCCCATTTACTTTAGATGTCCAAAAGCTCCTGCCACCTAATCCATAGCCTTTATAGCTTCCTTTTAATGTGGACCCAAAACCTAGTTCAATATCGGCTCCGACACCGAGGTTTGGCCCAAAAAGCATACTGCTCTTAGCTCCAAAAGTATTCAAAGGAGGAAACAACGCAAACTTCGATTCCGTATTTCCTCGCCCGTTAAAGCTCCACATGTCGTGTCCCGCACGAAAATCCACAGCACTTAAAATCCCAGGCATGGAAGCATCAGCAAAAAAGGGCTTTGCTGGAGGAACGTCCGCACTTTCTCTATTGAGCACTCCCACTGGTTCGCCTACCGCAGATTCGGACGGCTTTATCTCGCGCGAAGCCCCGGGAAACGACTGTACTGGATTTAAAACCGGCTTCAACGTGGAGGGATCTAAAGGCTTAGTAGCATCAGAATCTAAATCCTTTACTGTCTCAGGAAGTGGCGATTCACTTTGAAGCGGCATTACCAGGACGCCGGGCTTATCAAAAACTTCTGCCTTCTTAGCTTCCTCCGCAAAAAGGCGGCGACTTAAAATTCCGGAAACTTTGACCCCATCACCAACCGAAATGCTACTAGATCTCACTTCTGAAGTGAGCCGAGCGACCGAAACGTTATTTCGTGACTCAATAATGCGTGCTTCGCCTACGGGCTCTACTTGAAATGTTTCCCAAGTGCCAAGAATAGGATGAAGAGACTTTACAGAAACCCTCGCTAATTGCACCTGATCCCCCACATGGATGGCTTGTTCGATGCCACCAGAAAGGGTTATAAATTTATCTTGTACGGAAGTGATACTCACATCCATGGGAATACGGTTAAAAAAACGATACATCAGCTGCTTCAATTGGACTTTAATTTCATCTCGACTTTGAGACTCTACGAGTTTCATTGGCCAATTTTCAGATTCTTGAAGATACATTTTCATTTCTGGCGATAAGAGCCTAGCCGTAATTTGCCCATGATCTTGTTTCATCACAAAAGAAACGTTGAGAAATACATCTAGGCGGTAGCTAGCCTTTAGCTCGTCCCTGCCGTCTGGAGTAGACCACAATTCCTTGACTAGCTCAGGCTCTAAAACCTGAAATCTCTTAGACTCCTCAATCAGTTCTTTAAGAATCGTGTCGGTATCATCGAAGGGAGCTAATTTCGCCCATCGATCTCCCACAAACTGACTGGGCACCACACCCATATGACTCAATATCGGCATCGATTCGGCCTGGGACCGAGAGCCAAGAAATAAGCCAAAAATCAAGACAAACTTAACAATAGAAATCTCCATAGTCATCCCTAAGCCTTATCAATGGAACTAGTCTGACCGTCCCAAGAAATCCTCTTTTTTGAATCTTCAGACCAAGTTTCGATATGCACCGGTCGATTCCAAATTCGGTGTAGACATTTCAATGTTTCAATCGCAAAATCATGCTTGATTTCTACGCCTGAAAACTGGTGTGACAGTAACAACTCGCCTCGATTTTTGAAATTAGCGTCTACAATATCGATAAGCGGTTGTCCAAAGTTTGTAATTTGCGACAAAAGCTGCTGCTTTATTTTAGAAAAATCTCGGCTTGAAATAACCTGTCGCCCGGTTTTGGGATCTACATCATAGATAAACATCTTTGTTTGATGACAAAAATCTTCATCTAGAAACTCATCTATAAACGTAATGTCATTATGAAACTTTCGAACTTCAAATATTTTTTGGCGACCAAGACCAGCCTGGGTATTCCACTCACGCCGCACCTTGGGGTCATCGCAATTTATATAATCAATTCCAAATTTGCCTTCATCCCATCTTTTCTCGACATGCCTGAGAAGCTCTACACCCAGTTTATACGGATTGAGTCTGCCGCCATGCGTTGCTACGACCCCTGCATAGTGATCGCAATAATCAACAATCTCAGACTCATTTAAAGGCGCCAATTGCGTCATCATTTTTGAGTGCCAATAGGTTGCCCAACCTTCATTTATGATCTTTGTCTGTCCTTGAGGCGCAAAATAGTAAGCCTCATCTCTTATGATTTCCAATACTCTTTTTTGCCATGTGGAAATGGGGGCATAATCTATTAAAAATTTCAAAACATCACGCTCAGGTCTCTCAGGAAAATTTTTCTGCTGATCAGCCTCATGTTGAATTTTTACTTTCTGGGCTTCTAAGAAATCCGCCGGATTGACGTATTGGTCCATATATTTTTTAGACTGAAGTTTTCCTGGAATTCTTTTAGCTTCTGATTCCATTTCTTCTAAAGACTTCTTTTTAACCGGCGACTTAAACTGACCATGAATATCAATAAGATTATCCAAAGCCAAACAAGTATCGATAAAAGCTTCGACCTCGTCGTGGCCTACATCATTCATTATCTTACGAATTGTAGAGCTATGATTGGCCATCTGATCAAGCATTTTTCTATTTGTCTTTGAAAACCAATAGTTGTTTTTAAAGAAGTCGCAGTGTCCGTAAACATGTGCCATAACTGTCTTTTGATACACCATCGAGTTCGCCCTCAATAGGTAGGCGTAACAAGGATTTGTGTTGATCACCATTTCATAGATTAAGGACAGTCCATAGGTGTAGCTCTTTGAAAGGCGCTCATACTCCATGCCCCACCGCCAATGCGGATATCTTGTGGGAAATCCGCCGTAGGCTGCAATCTCATTCAATTGCTGGTAGTCTACTACTTCAAAAATGGTCGGAAAACAGTCAAGTCCCGCCTTTTTGGCGGCTTCAGCGAGTCTTTCGGCCTCTTCACGAAGCTCAGGGGTAAGGGAAGTGTCTTTTTGAGTCATAAAAACCTCACTTTCCTGTGCCTAAGAATATTTTTAGAGACTCCATAATTGCATCGCGATCTTTGATTTGAGCCAAGGTGACTTTGTCGTGATTGTCACCAAAATGCTTGACTAGGTCTCTTAGAAACTGACCTGAACCATAACGACTCTCCACTTGTCCATAGCAAAACAAGTTAGAAATTGGCAGAATTTTCTCTTCTAATATCTTCATGCATTCGGTCGTGTCGTTTCCTGACCAGTTGTCACCGTCTGAAAAATGAAATAGATAAATATTCCACTCTGCGGGTTTAAATTCATCTTCGATCATCTTTACGGCCGTTCGGTAAGCACTTGATATAAGAGTACCACCTGACTCTTTAGTCCTATAGAAAGTGTCTTGGTCGACAACTTTGGCTGTAGCGTCGTGTATAATATATCGACGTTCTATCCCTTTATATTGAGTAGAAAGCCAAGTATCCAACCAAAAGCTTGTGAGACGAACAATTTCTTTTTGTTCATCTCCCATGGAACCAGACACGTCCATCATGTAAATAATAACTGCATTCGCAACTGGTTTGTTAATAACCGTATAGGAACGATACCGTTTATCCTCTTTTATGGGAATAATAATCGGATTTTTGGGATCGTAATTTCCCATTGCAATCGAACGCTTAAGAGCTTCTTTATAGGTTCTTCTAAAATGATGAAGAGATTCTGGTCCCTGCTTTAAGACGCCGGAGTATTTATACTCTTTGTCTTCTAAGTTTTCTCGACCTTTGTCTTCGATATTCGGCAAAGCTAACTCTTCGCCTAAGATCTTTGCCAATTCTTCCATGGAAACTTCAACTTCAAGGTCATGGTTTCCCTCTTGGTCTCCAGCTTCTCCTTCACCCGGCTGAGGTTGCCCTTCACTAGTATCCTCTCCTACCTCGCCCTTGCCTTGGCCCACGCCTTGCTGCTGATTATCACCAAATGTGAATCGCGGGAGGTCGATGCGAGGTATCGGAATCGTAACTTGCTTATTGCCCTGGCGACCGATGAGATCCCCAGAGGAAATAAACTTACGAAGACTAGATTTAATCTTGCCTCGCACGATTTTGCGAAATCGATTTAAATCGGATTCCATTTTGGTATACATTTTTGCCCCCGAGAGCCCATTTACTTGACTGCATTACCGCGTGCAAAAATACTGGCAACAAAACTAAGAGCGTCACTTGCGCAAATTTCACAATAACCATAGTTCTTAATCAAACGGTTCTTAACGACATCAATTTTTGCTTGTGTCTCTTTGTCAACAATATTTGATACTAGAGTTGTTAGTTTAATCGTGTCTTTTTGGTCTTCGAACAGCTTAAGTTCGAGAGCCTTGTGAAGCCTTTCGTTTGTTTTGTAATCGAAATGTTTCCCCTCAATCGCCAAAGCGCCAATGTAATTCATGATCTCACGTCTAAAATCGTCTTTGCGACTTTCTGCAATTTCGATTTTTTCTTCTATAGATCTCATGAGACGCTCATCGGGTTCTTCATCCGATCCCGTGTATAGATTTTTAATTTTTTCTTTTTGAACATAGGCTTTGACATTGTCAATATAGTTGCCGCATAGCTTATTTATCACGCTTTCATCAGCAGAAATCGCTCTTTGAACTTCATGTTTGACGACATCTTCATACTCACGTTTGACATCAGAAAGAAGTTCCTTATAGTGCTTTCTGATTTCTTCATCGTTGATTAGAGAATGGGCCTTAAGGCCGCCTTCAAGCTCATTTAAAAGAATAAATGGGTTGAGACATCCTTCCCCTTTATCAACGATTAGCGCATTAGAAATCTTATCTTGGATGTAGCGAGCTGATATTCCGTCAAGACCTTCTCGAACTGCTTCCTTGCGCAGTTCCTTAATATTGTCTTCCGTGAAATTCTGAGTAGTCTTGCCGTTATACAATTTCAGTTTCTGCATCAAGGTGAGATTTGCTTTTTTAGGCTCTTCAAGACGGGTGAGAATAGCCCACATGGCTGCCATTTCGATGGTATGAGGAGCAATATGGATATGAGGAACGGTCTTGGAATTGTAGCTTTTTTCGTAGATTTTTACTTCTTGGTCTAGACGAGTGATGTAAGGAATGTCAATTTTGACAGTTCTATCTCTCAGGGCCTCCATGAATTCATTGCTTTGTAGTTTTCTAAATTCAGGCTCATTGGTGTGGCCAAGAATCAATAAGTCAATGTCGGTCTGAGCAAACTTTTTAGGCTTAACTTTGTGTTCCTGACTCGCTGTCAATAAGTCATAAAGAAAGGCAACATCAAGTTTTAGAACCTCAATAAATTCAATAACACCTCGGTTCGCAATATTAAATTCACCGTCAAAATTGAAAGCTCTTGGATCAGAATCCGAACCATAAATAGCAATTTTGCGGTAGTTTATGTCGCCAGTTAATTCTGTGGAATCTTGGTTTTTCTCGTCCTTTGGCTGGAAAGTGCCTATACCGATTCGGTCTTGTTCAGAAAGAACGAGTCTTTTTACTTTGACGTGGTTTGTAACTAGCTTCTCCCAGTCTCCCTTATAGTGTTCCATAAGCTTTTTAAATATAAATCGGCTTGGGGGACAAAGCTCACCTTCAATTTGAATCTTGGCGCCTTGTTTGCGGGACTCATTTAATGCGCTCATTAATTTAGCGCGATGCTCGGTAGGAACCAATAGAAGCGGTTCTTCATTCATGGGAGAAGGAAACACATCTTCCATCTCAATAATGTCGGCTAGGTTGATCCAATCAAAAGCATATAAGGCACCTTCAGGAGTCCTGGAGTAGCGCTCCAAGCCTTTCTTTATAAGACGTGCGATCGTTGATTTTGAAGAACCTACTGGACCATGCAGCAAAATAACGCGCTTTTCCGTACCGTATCGATAAGCCCCGGCTTTAATGACGTTAACGAGCTTCATTAAATGAACATCTAAGCCGAAAATTGCATCTTTTCCGTTGTCCATTGGGTCATCAAAGAAATTCCAGTGGGTAATTGCTTTCTTATACTCGGAATACGTCTTTGAACCATAGGATTCAATCATGTCATAAACCCGTTGAAAAGATGTCCTGGCCACTTCAGGATTTTTCATGACGAGATTTAAGTACTCTTTATAAGTACCACTCCAATGCAATTCAGCGTGTTCCTTTTTAAACTCTGAAGTTCGAATCAACTCAAATGCTTTATCTGCGTTCATGATTTCCCCCTTCTGGCCGTTCATATCCCGTGCTCTTCAGGAATAGGTTCGGGGTCCAGCTATTTCCTTAATTTTACTGCGGGGGTTGGTAAATTGTCAAAATTCTAGAGAAAGCTTGGCCCCGAAGGGCCTTCAAGCTTAAAAAAGGGGCAGTTGTTATGCTTTTTGGATTTTGGCGACCAAGGTATGTTTTATAAAGAGATCAATATCACCATCGAGAACTTCATCAGGCTGAAATGACTCAAAGTCAGTTCTATGGTCTTTTACTAACTTGTAAGGATGGAGAACATACGATCGAATCTGGCTCCCAAAGGCAATATCGCTTTTGGCCGCCTCGACTTCCCGTTGTTTTTCACGCCTTTTTTCCATTTCGCGTTCAAATAACCTTGCACGAAGCACCTTCATAGCTGCATCTTTATTTTGATGCTGGGATCTCTGGTTCTGGCAGGCTGCAATAACCCCGGTAGGTATATGGGTTATTCGAACCGCAGAATCCGTTCTATTCACATGCTGTCCGCCTGCTCCTGATGCCCTATAAGTGTCTATTTTAAGGTCTGCTGGATTCAAATCGATTTCGACGGTCTCGTCGATCATAGCTGTCGCAAAAACCGATGCAAAACTAGTATGCCGACGGGCATTAGAATCAAAAGGACTGATTCTCACCAGGCGATGAACCCCAGACTCGGCCTTCAATAGGCCAAAAGCCATAGCTCCTGAGACCTGGATCGTCGCGCTTTTAATGCCCGCTTCATCACCATCTTGGATATCTATGATTTCCGTTTGCCAGCCTTTTCTTTCGCAGTATCTAAGATACATACGCATCAGCATCGAGCACCAGTCACAAGACTCCGTGCCTCCTGCACCCGCATTAAACGTTAAAATAGCATCATTGGCATCCAAGTCACCACTCAGCAAACTTTGCACTTCTAAATCACTTAAAAGCTTTTCAAATTCAGACAAAAGATCGATGGCTTCGCTCATAAAATCCGAACCTTCGCCAGCTAGCTCCAAGGCAGCCGAGGTGTCATCTTTTAGAGTAGCCAATTTCTGGGCGCTGCCTAAAAGAGTCTCAAGAGCTTTCTTTTCTTTTAGGAGGACTCCAGACTCTTTGGGCTTATTCCAAAACTCTGGGTCAGCTAAAATGGTGTCTTCAATGTCCTGCAATCGTTGTTTCTTGCTGGAGACGTCAAAGATACCCCCAAACTTGGGAAAATTTCTGGCCGGCTTCGTTAGTCTTCGCGATGAGTGTTCCAATATCCATGTTTAAGCCCTTATACTAATAATGGTGCTAAGCAACCTGAAACAATACAGACACTCGCAAGTGAGGACAAGCTATGTTCCACAAGTTCCTAATATGTTTTGCACTAATCGTCTACATCACCCCAATTAGGGCAGCAAACGCCGATGAAGACATGGGGACATGGTACCAAAAGCTCGCCAAGTCCGACTTCAAAACCATTCTCAAAAACTACTCTTTTGTGGGAGACTTCTCGAGCAAAGCTGAAGAAAGAGACACATATCCAGAAGTATTCTGGAAGTACCCCCTCCGTCTCCCGGAGCCTCACTTTGTCCTCACAACAGACTTCGGAAACCCGACCGACTATATGCCCGTTGTTAAGGGATCCTCTCGGCTTGTGGAGCACATCAATAGTGGACGCGTAGCCTACTTAAAAGGCGACTATGATAGAGCAAGAAAAATCTGGTTGACAGCGCGTGAAGAGTTTAAAAACAAAAACCCGAATTCAAAACGCCTCAGCTACTTTATTGGCCTCACCTATTTAAAAATAGCCAAACTCAGTGAAAAAAACCCTGGCGGCTATTCCCCCGATGTTCAAGAAAAAATAGAGGAAGGATTTTACGCCAATGCGGCAACGTTTCTCAGCCAAGCATTCATCAAAGAAAAAGATATCTCAGATCCCGAAATAGACGACATGGGCCCTGTCATCCGCTACAATATCGCGGCGATCTATCACAAATTTAGCCGATTCCCAAGCGCCTATTCTACGGCAACAGATGCTCTAACCCTACTTCGTGATCAGGGCCAAAATAAATATCGCTACGAGCTCCACAGGATTATTAGTGAATCACTAATTCTTAATGGAAACTATCTAGACGCGGTTCGAGAACTTGATGTAGCGATTAGACAAGACCCGACTGAAAACAATGCTCGAGAAGCATTTAGTCGCATGGGGGATGTCTACTTTGGGCTGAACAACTATGAAACTGCTGCCTATGCCTACTCCCTTGCAATCGCACTAGATCGAGGACAAAAAAAGATTAGTGCCACACAAGCGCTCCTTCAGGGCGAATCCCTATTTTGGGTAGGAAAAATAGACCAAGCCCAAGAGATGCTACTTTATGGAATTGACGGCGCCAAGTCTGCAAAGAACCCCGTGGATCCGAACACTTTGGCCTGGGCGAAATTGCGGTTTGCCGACACCTGGCTTGCAAAAGCGTCCCTCGCGAAAGGCGATCAACGAAAAAAATATCTAGAGAACGCTAAGTTGGAATATTTTCGCCTGATGAATGATTTACGAGGAAACGAAGTTGCGGTTACAGCGAGTCTACGCTTCTACTGTGGCGAACTTCCAGCCTACAATGGCAATAATATTCAACATGCAAGAGGCTACCTAGAAGGTCTTAAAAAAGACAACCTTCTTCCAAGACAAGGGGTAGAACTCGCTTGGGCATGTTATGCAAACTCATTTTCCGAGCGGGAAAGAAATGAAGAAATGATCGCTAAAGTAACAGAATTCGCAAATCGTTACCCGCGTTCAAAGTTTTTAGAGTCTATGACTAAAGCTGTCAAAGACGTCAAATCAACCTACCTAGGTGAATACCTCAAAGCTGGGGAAAATGACAAAGCTATTGCTTTCTACCAGAAATACGGCCAACGCCTCTATGGAAAAAAGCTCCCACCAGATTGGGCAACACAACTCTTTACCATTTACTATGATCGACTAGAGTTCGAAAATGCCGCAAACTTCTGGAATACAGTAGACCATCAAAAAACATCAGGGACAGCAGATTTGATTCGACGAATTTCTTGGCTTGAAGAAAAGACATCCGCCAAGAAAAATGCAACTTTAAACAAGAAATTGAATTCATATCTAAAGGAAGCTAAGAAAATAGACTGGACTAAGGAGGAATCCGCTTCATTTGACAAATATATCCCTAGGATTCGTGCCGTAGACACTGATTTTTCCTCGGGCACTTGGATGACCGAAAAGCTCCTCGCAAAAAAACCAACTTCAGATCAAGTTTGCTCTGAAGTGGTACCTATCCTCTCTAACGCAAGTCAGAAAGAAAAAGACAAGAAAATTCTTTTCAAATGGCGGCAGTTTGTTACTCAATTACTTAATGACCCAAGTTCAAATATCAAGAGTTTAGACGAATCATGCCAAACACTGCTCTTTGATTTAGAAGCGGCAATGATTGAAAAAAGTGAAGCGCCAACAGTCCTTTCTGACCTATGGCTCAGCCGCCTATCTATGCCTTTAAGTGCGACAATAGCCGGCTATCTTTGGGAAGCTTCCGAGATTTTAGAAAAAGCCCATAGGAAAGACGATGCCACAAAAATATGGAAACTCTTGTCTGAAACCAAAGCGCCTTCCCTTGAAGAGTCCAAATGGGCGACATTGAAGCTGGACGGCGAAAAAACCCAATATGAAGATCTTTGGAAGAATAAATAGAAAATCTCCAATAACTTACAAAAACGTTTTAATAATAACCAGTTGCACATCTTTTTTTGACACTCCAGGCACTTTTTCTTTTAAAAAAACTAAGTTGCATTCTAGTTGGAGACGAAAATCCCGTAGAACCTTTACGTATAGAATCTTTAGGGGACACAGATGGAAAGTAAATCTCCCGTACCTATGAGCCTACTCATTTTGGGTGCATGTGTATTTATACCGCTTGGCTTTGTTAGCGGAATGCAAGAATGGGTCAAGCCAACTTGGGCAGTCCTCGGGTGGTTTGGATATTCTGCCCTTCTTTATTGGACACTAGCCCAACGAAATGCGTCAGCGCTACTTCACATAGAAAATGAACTTGAGTCCGTCAGGTCGAGCAATCATACGGCCAACTCCAGCAGTGCTACGAGCGAACTGGCCCAAAAAACTATGGAGCATGAGTTTGATCGTCGCCGGCTAAGCCTTGAATCTCAGCTTCAAAACGCTCAACAAGAACTAAAAAACCGCGACGAAGAACTTGCAAAAGCGTTTGAAAAAAACAAAATGATAAATGCCCAACTTGCTGAGGCCAAAGAAGATTTTGAAAAAGCTAAGGCACAGGCAAAAGTAAATGTATCTAACAAAGGTGAATCTCTGCAATATCTTAGAGAGCAAAATTTGGAATCCAGGCTTGCCGATCGAGAAGAGCGGATTATTTCCCAGGAATCTATGATGAGACGCGTCCTCGAGCTAGTGCCAGCGATTGAAAAACAGCTTAAGGATGTAATCGACCACACCGAAAACTCCGCAATTGAAATAGGTGAAAAAGTACGTTCAATCTATGAAAAAGCTCAGCAACATTTGGTCGAATCAAATGAAATATCTAAGCAATTTGGAACATCAAATAGTGCCGAAGAGCAGTCTTTATCCAGCGTACTAAACAATGCTCTTACGCTTCTAAAAGAAATGACAGACATGTTAGATGAGAATAGTCGCCTAAATGTCGAATATTCTAGATCCATTGAGATGATTCTAGAAAGCACTACAACTATCAACAAAATAACAGAAGATATTCAGTATATTTCTGATCAGACTAACCTTCTTGCTCTTAATGCCGCGATTGAAGCCGCCAGAGCTGGAGAACACGGTCGAGGGTTCTCGGTAGTTGCAGAAGAAGTAAGAAAACTTTCCGATAGAACCAATCAAGCTTCTAATGACATTACTCTCATTGTAGGCAAGGTCAATGCATCCATGAAAGATATTTCAAGTTCATTGACTGAGAACTTAACCAAGACAAAGGCTAAAAAAGAGTTTGTCGACCAGGCCGTAGAATCGCTTTTAGATTCCGCTCGAGACTCCACAGAAGTATTCTCCAAGCTAGTTGGAAACGCCGTCCTAAGCTCGGAAGCTGTGGCTAATAACATCGACGACATCATTCTCAGCCTCCAGTTTCAAGACATTACAAGACAAGAAATTGAAGCAGCAGTCTCGCCACTCGCTCGAATTGGTGACCTCACGTTCGACATGCTAAGTAAAAGCACGAACCCGAACACGGTTTCATCAAATCAGAAACCATCCCCAACTGTAAAAAATAGCGCTAGCCACTCGGAAAGTAAGAAAACCGCGACTAATGAAGCCAAAGCTGGGGACATGATGCTTTTTGATGTCGAAGCCAAAAAAGAAACCACTGAACCAGCCAAGGAAGAAACAAAAGCTGCCTCGGGAGACGTCTTGTTTTTCTAAAAAACGGAAAGACCTCTCACCTAAAAATCCTCCTTCTCGGGGGATTTTTTTTATAAAGTCTGTACCTTAAACAGCGAATTATTTCTTTCGTAGGAACCTGGCAGTACTCGATGATATCCCCTTGTAAAAATCTAGGAGGATCTATGAAGAACGCTATTTTATTAACTCATAACATTTTAGACCAGGAGGAATTTAAAGCGAGCATACCTAAAGTACAAATGAATGGCACACGACTTATTTTTGAAGGAATGACAATAGACTTGGGAAAACAAGCTCTTATGATCAAATTATTTCAGGCTTTTATCGAAAACGATGACTGCCGTGTGTCTCGCCTAAATCTAATACAAAAAATCTATGGACATACTGATTTGAGTGGAACAAACCCCCAGCTTCTATGTGATTTTCACAATATCGTAAAACTGATTAGTCGAGCCCGAAAGATCTGTGAAACTGGCTTGTATGATGGCATCAATCGACACTGGATGTGGTTTGACTATGACCCATTTACAAGCGAGTGGGTTTTAGTTAAGCCGCGGTACGTCCGAATGACCGTGGCTGGATAGTTACAAGACGCCTTAGAATTTCAAGATCAATTTGAGATCCTGGTTCTCCGAAAGACTTAAGCGTCTGACGGAGACTATTTCTATATACGGATGAAGATAGATAGTTAGCGTACATCCGAATACCTAGAGACTTGCCAATAATTTTGGAGACATCACCATAAGTAACTCGATCTGCTAAAATTAAGAATTGCGGTACTTTTAAGCTATTTCCTAATATCAATTCATTAAATCGAAGGGCTGATTTAGAGGCGATCCGCTTCCTCTTAATCAGGCTGGATTTGGTGTGATATTGGTTCCTATTCAAAAACTTGATGTGATCTTCATCTGTCATAACGATTCTTGAAGGAGCATAAATTTTACTAGCAAAAGCCGCGAATGCATACCTCACGATCTTAACTAGAAAATCTCGCGAGTTGCGATTCCTCGATGCAATCGAAAAGATATGCTGACCAGCAAGTTCTGCTAGATGATGAGGGTTGTCATCGCAGATTACTAAGTTCCGGCTTTCCGGAACATAGAAGTATCCATCTTTTCTGAATGACTCAAAAATTATTTCTTGTTCGTTAGACTGAGATTCCTCAATATCCATCTTAATTAAGGAAATTTCCTCAATATCAGCAGTCTTAGTTAAATTGAAATTTTCAATATGGCGAGATTCAATGTCTGCTTTCAGAAAGACTGAAAGTTCGCAAGCCATAGTTAAAAAGAAGTGATCTGAATCGAATTCAAGCTCATAAAAATCATCATCACCAGGGGACTTCTTAGAGGATTCTAGCCAAATTGAAAGTGACTTCCACTTGACCCAAGGCGCCGTATTGATTACACAAAAAGTATTGGAATCCACCTTCATTACTTCAGGCTGAACATCCGATTTGATTTTTTGAAGTTGGAAGTAGTAGGTGTCAATATTGTTAAAAATGCGCATGATTTTTTCTGGGTTTCTTCCAAGCTTGGAAAGCGCCCTAGGAAGGTGGCTTGACGCCAAATGATGCTCTCCGACAATAATGATTTGTACTAATTCTTGGTCGCCATTTCGAGCATCTAGGCATCTTTTTGCGATTTTTTCGTCGCGTGACTTCATACTTGCCGTCTTGGCGCGTCTCTCATTAAACGCAAAAACCTCAATGCACAAATCTTTTGCGCACTGGAGAATTTGCTGATAGTTCTTCCAAGGAAATCCCCAATTTTTGAAATAGTCCGTCAAGATTAGGAGATCGCGGTCACCAATTCGTCCTGACTGATAGTCTTTAAGGTGCTCAGAGTGCTCTGATCTGAAAAACTCGACACCGATTTGTAGCTTAATATTTGGTTTGTAGGCTCTGATAAGATTAATGAGGCGAAGCGCCGCCCGCTGACTTGATGCTAAAGTGTGAAAATCCCCAAACAAAAGAGTAGCCCCAGGAACTATAGCTCTCAACAATTCATCCACGGAACAGGGAAAGGCTCTTGATGGAAGTGTTTCATTAAACTCTTTTTGGTAGCTTAGGATCGCCTTAGGCTGCCTACTCAAATGAAACGATACTTCAGCCAAAGTCTCTTCATAGAGCCTTTTCTGAAAGCTGAATAGGTCTTTTTGAGACATCTCACCCCCTAAAGCTATTTTAGGGGGTTTGAAATAGAACCCGATGGGCTTTGTCTGCCCAGATCTTTGTAACAAGAACAAATCGGTCAAATAAATCTATTTATCTAGGGTAGTTCGGTCAAAATAGATACTGCCCAAATGCCCGTCCTTGTCCTGCGGCTCTCGAGGCAGCACATACCCACATCGAAGCCCCGATAACGGCCCAAACCATGGTTGAGCGATTAAGGAGCGAAGACTCTTTTTACAATGCTCCTTGATGTCGACCGCTGACAGTTCTTTATCAATCGCAAACCGCATCATAAGACCCACTCCATCTGTAGTCAGTACACTGGCCAAATGCACAACTTTTTCGGCGGGAAAAATCTTTAGAACTTCAGCTTCCCAAGAATTACCAGGTGCAAAGTTCTTTTGGTGTTCGGAAATCAAAGTCTCACCAGCGTGGACAAAGTATGTCTTACCATTCAGAAGTTTTCTCGCTAAATCGTAATAGACCCATGCAGCTATAAAATTTTTGCTTTTAAAGAGGCCATCAGCTTCATCTGTCCAATTTCTATAGTTTTTCGTCTTTTGAGTCCATTGATGCCAATGAAAATTACCTATGTACCATGTCTTCTCTTTGGGAACGAGGGTAACAAAAAATCGCCCGGCCTCTAATGTTCCTGTAGACTGAATCCATGTCGAAATCTGATGATCATAACCATAAAGCGGAGATATTTGCATAACGTCGTCTTCGCATTTGATGCGATCAACGGTTCTCTCTTTGCTATAGACAGCCCAAACCTGCTCGATACTCGTGGAGTATTTCTTTCCAATAACTGCTTTCTGTTTGTTCAATACCTCATTTATAGCTGCTGTCGTTACTTTTAATTGTGGGTGAAACAACGGCTTTAGCAATTCAACATTCTCAGTCTGAATGCCTATTATTAAATCTTGAAGGATCTTATTTAGGGCTGGATTTGCCCATGCATAGTCCGGAGCGGCGCCCGCCCCTCCGTTTAAAGTTTTTGCAGGAAGCTTTACGCAAGAGCGATCGAAGCCTTCCTTTTTAAAAACTCCCGGCATTCCAACCAAGTCCTGTGATTGCGCTTTTTCCGGCATAATCCAAGTAGACAACAAAGCAGACAACAAAGTAGAAACCAAGGTCAAACGTAAGATCGCCACGAGACTCTCCCCTCATTCCATCAAAAATGCGCACCATCTATTTTGCTGCACAAGACCCACAACCTTTTTCAGGCTCAAAGTCTATTTTATCCCAAGTTGCAAATTCTTCGTTAATCAACTCTAAGGCATCATCAAGAAATTCAAATTCAACGCTCATAAGTTCTTTTAAAACTTTAGTTTCTAAACAGTAGGCATTATAGAAATATTTTTGTTCATCGGGACAATATACTATATTGACTCCTGCTTGACGCTCGCCGAATCGAAGAAAAGATGAAGAGTAGTTTTCCGTAGTCAGTTTCAAAATTAAAACTCTCTATAAAGTAGTAAATCCAAATAACCCATGAGCTCACTTACCATACCTAAATCTTTTAAAATAGCCTTACCCTCGTTTGTCCAGTGGTTTGCGAGATGTATCGCCTGATCGCGGGAGTAAAAACTTAAATAAGTGAGCTTATCTTGAGCCTTATCCTTCCCTGCGGATTTCCCCGTTCCCTGGGACTCATCTAGGAGGTCATCCATAATTTGGAAGGCGAGGCCTATAGTTGAGCCGGCGGTCCGCATTTTCTGAGAGAGATCAGGCCGACCGGCGCAGATTGCGGCCATGGCAAGTGACGCTCCCAGAAGTGCGCCCGTTTTAAGGGAGTGCATTCTATCTAGGTCTTCGCTAGTTTTAAGCGCTAAAGGCCTGGTAGTATCCATATCTAGACCCTGACCTAAAGCCATACCTTGGCTGCCTGCTGCCTTTGCAAGTTCAGCCATGAGTGCGACCTTTAGGGAATCGCCGAGAAATGTGTCCCGCGCGATGACTAAAAAAGAATCTGTAAGAAGCGCGTCACCAGCAAGAATGGCTGTAGCCTCGGAATATACCTTATGGGTGGTCAGACGACCTCGGCGAAAATCATCATCATCCATGCTGGGGAGATCGTCGTGCACCAAACTATAACAATGAATCATCTCCAAGGCGATGGCAGCCGACATACAGGATTCCATTCGAGCGCCTAATGAGCGGCCTGCAAGAAGAAGCAGGAGGGGCCGCACTCGCTTTCCTGGCCCAGCGCAGCTGTAATGGACCGCCTGCAGGAGACTTTCAGGTCCCTTGTAAAGCTCTTCCATCATTTTGTGCCAAGCACCTTCAAAGTGCATTTTCAATTCACTGGTAGTATCGCCCATCTCATTTCTGTTTCCTTCATTTTGCATCATCTAGAGTCCCAGCCAAAATCTTCTCTATGACTTTAGGCAATAGCTGCTTCTCAATCTCGAATACCTTACTAGCAATATCCGCTGGCGTATCTGAAGCTTCGAGAGCAACGCGAGATTGCGCCACGATACGCCCCTCATCGTACTTATCGTTTACAATGTGGATGGTGGCTCCAGAATGGTTTTCTTTTGCCGCCCAAACAGCCTCATGAACCTTCATACCATAAAAACCAGGTCCACCATATTTAGGTAACAGCGAGGGATGAATATTTATAGTCAAAGCATCACCTCCTAGCCCTACTGGAAATTTCTTTAAAAATCCCGCTAAGACAACCAACCCAGGGGCACAGTTCTGAAGAAATTTTCTTTGCTTTTCTACAGTATCAGCCAAACCTTGCTGGGAATAATCACCGAAAAAGATAGGAACCTGATGTGACTTTGCGACTTCAATTGCGCCGCAGTAATCATTGGAAACAATGACTCCGCAAATGACATAGTTAAATCGCGAACTGGATTCAAACAGGCTTTCTAAAAGCCTCCCTTTTCCAGAAACAGCTACCACTATCTTTTGATTATAATTGTGTGGGGTGGTCAAATTGACTTACTCCCTTCGCTTGACAGCCATTAAAGAAAGCTGCCGCATCCATTTCATTCTTACCTGCGGGTTTTACTTTAGAAATCTCAATACATTCCAACTTGGTACCGACTCGCAAATGCCTAGATCCTTTATCGTATATAAAAACACCTGGAGCCAAATTCTGCGCATGAGACGAAACTTTCATATCTGTAATCACGATTCTTTGCCCCTGAATAGAAGCCACCGATCCCGGCCACCCAGCATAAGCGCGGAATTGATGGACTAAAGTTTTGGCATCCAAATTCCAATCAACAGTGCCATCGACTTTGCTGATTTTTCGACAGCTGATAACTTGACCTTCATCTTGCGGTGTGCCTGCAAACATCGGGTCACGGAGTAAGTCTAAAGATTCCAAAAGAAGCGTAGTACTTTCTTTAAACATGCGCGCCGTCAATTCTGGCGAAGTTTCACTGGGCAATATGGGAAACTTTTTTTGAGTGATGATCGCCCCTGCATCCATTTTTTTAACTGTAAATAAAATGCTGACTCCAGTCACTTGATCACCAGCCAAAAGGGAAGCCGGAACGGGAGTCGCCCCTCTATATTTAGGCAATAGCGAGGGATGGATATTAATGGTGCCCCGCTTCGGAATTCTAAGGAATTCCTCGGACAACATTTGCCCGTAGGCAGCTGTGACAATTACATCGGGAGCTAACTCTCTCATTTCGTCCAAAAAAAGCGGATCCGATGCTTTACTCGGCAATAGAAGCTTTATATTTTGAGCTCGTGCAAACCTTGCCACCGCAGTATCTTGAAGGCTCTTTCCCCTCCCCTGCTCTTTAGGCGGCTGAGACACTACCCCTACCAGCTGAAAATGAGAGGAATTTTGCAACGCCTCTAGCGGACCCAACACTTCTTCGGGAGAGCCCATAAATACTACTTTCATAAAGCCTAATCCCTTCTTAGGGTTGGTATAGGAGAAACAAGGTCCCCTTTAAAGACTGAACATATGCAGCAATATCCCAAAGTTACGGGGGGTTGTCACGGCCATTAAGGAAAAGGTCAAATTTTCGCATACTTGACCGATAAGAATTTACAGGCGGGAGGGAGAAATTGAAACTTTCACGATACATTGCTTTTGCCACATTTGGACTCGTCTTAGCAGCCCCTGTACGTAGTGAGGGCATGGGCCCCCGCGATTTGAGCATAGGCATTAAAATATCTAAGCCCCTAACTAGAGAAGATATTAGATATCGAAGCCACTTAGAACTGCAGGACTCAACCTCTATCTTTCAATTAGCCTCCTCAAATGATCAGATTCTTAAAACCAAAGTTTTTGAATATCTATCTAGCTTTCAGATGGACCCTGAAATCGAAATTAGAAAATTAAGCGAAGTTAGTTTGCCAACCGGAAGGCACTCTCTTCGTTATAACTTTTATTGGCGTGGGATTCCCCTGTACAACATTATATTGTCTACTCACTTAACTCGAGGTGAGCTCTACTTTGTCGGTGAAGTGCCCGTCGGGACTCTGAACTTGACGTCACAAGATTTGAAAAATACGCCTTCGATGAATCAGGTCGCTAGGCAACTTGATCAGGTCTTTTCTGGTGAAGACTTCCTCTATCAGCCCACAGACAAAAATCATTTACAGATATTCCCTTGTATTGTCGACGACCTTGATTACCAATTCGCCAGCTGTTTTAGTGTGGAACTGAAGGGAGTTTATTATAACGGAGCTTCTAATTCAGAAAGGATAATCGACCTTGAGCGATCCTCATTTTCAGCTACGGGATCGATTTCATACTACACGAAAAATCCGAATACTCCTGTAGCCACTGAAAGCTTTGAATTATCGGAAACCGACAAACTAGAAAATAAATATTTTACTACGGCACCATACGGCACGGAAAGAGCTATCTCTATTAGTAGAAAGTTCGAATTTGCTACAAACAGTCAAAACTTTCCAGAAGCTAATATTTTTGCACAAGCCAATAAAATGTTAGCTTGGTATAGATCTATTGGCTACAACTGGGACAATAAAGCCATTAAACTTGTTATGAATTCCACCGATCCTGCAAACATTAACAATGCCGGCTACTTTCCAAGAGGCACTGATGGGTCCTCGGGCCCCCTGGTTATTACCGGTAAAGGTGACGGATATACTCTTCAAAACTTGTCCCTGGATTCTGATGTAGTGGCGCATGAAATCGGGCATCATATGATTTTTAGAACGATTACCAGCACAAAATATGACGATACTTCCGCTACTAAAAATCATTCAGGATCCATTCATGAAGGAATGGCAGATTTCTTTGCCTACGCACGCTCTGGCGACTCCTGCTTAGGAGAGTCCATTTGCCCATCTGGAAGTTCGCTATGCATAATTCCAAACTGTCTACGAACCGCTGCTCTCTCAAAAACGGACTGGAATTATGAAAGCTCATTCTACAAAAGTCAACCCGATGCGGGTGTCCACATCAAAGGAATGCTAGTAGCAGCAACCCTTTGGGACGCTATGAAGGATGGAGGAAACAATCTGGAATTTGCTAAACTTACTCTCAATTCGATCGACTACTTGAAAAGCCCGGCTAGTTCCTATTCAGATCTATTTATAGCCCTAGTAAATTCAGATAAAGAACTCTTTGCCGGTAAGTATTGTCCTGTTATTTTGGCCAGCGCTAAGGCGCGAGGCCTAGGAACTTTAGCGGCAGCAGCCGGTAGCTGTGAAACCCCTAAAGTAATTCCTAGATCTAATTCCTCCGTTCCTATAGTCGGAAGTACGGGCGCTTCCCCAAATTCCAGTTCCACCGAGACCTCGAAGACTACGCTTAAAAAGAGGTCTAGCTCGGGATGTTCCGCCGGAACTACCAATTGGTCTAACATCTTTCATTTCATTCTCGTAGCCCCATTGCTCTATTCCAGAAAACACAAGTGATTTTTACTTTATAAAAAAGTACAATAGCTCCTCAACTTATCGAGGTGACTATAATGACGTCAAAAAATAATTCTTCGAAAAAGATAATCACCATTGACCAGGGCACCACAGGATCCACAGTTTTGATAATCGATTTTGATGATAAGAAAGAACCTAAAATCCTAGGAAAATCAACGTTTGACTTTCCTCAACATTTCCCCAAAGCCGGCTGGGTGGAACATGATTTAGATGAGATTTGGACTTCCATTTCAAAAGCCTTTCTAGCAGCTCTAAACCAGGCTAACTTGACATTAGATGCCAGTCACTTTGCTTCTATTGGCATTACCAATCAAAGAGAAACTCTCTGTGTTTTTGAAAAAGGAACAGGACGCCCTTTGTGTAAAGCTATTGTTTGGCAATGTAAACGTTCCCTAGGCCTATGTAACGAACTTAAAGCTCGCGGACTGGAGCCAATTTTTAGAGAGAAAACGGGGCTATTTCTCGACCCCTATTTTTCTGGCACTAAGCTGTCTTGGCTACTTCGGGAAAATAAAGAAGTCTCAGACGCACTCAAAAATGGATCCGCTCTAGTAGGTACCATTGATAGCTGGCTGCTCTATAGACTTACCGGTTGCAAAGTTCACGCAACCGAAGCCTCCAACGCATCTCGAACTCTTATGTTCAATATTAAAACAGGAACATGGGATGAAGAACTCCTTAAAATCCTTGAAATTCAACCGCAGATCTTGCCCCAAATTTTTGATTCCGCTTACAGTTTCGGCGAGACCCATTTAAATGGCATCCTACCAGATGGGATACCCATCACCGGAATTCTTGGCGATCAACAAGCAGCACTGCTGGGGCAAACCTGTTTTTCTGAAGGAGAAGCAAAATGCACCTATGGCACGGGAGCCTTCGCTTTGACAAACATTGGATCCATACCTAAAGCCTCTAAATTTGGCCTCTTGACTACGGTAGCCTGGTCCCTCAACGGCAAGATGACCTATGCTCTTGAAGGTTCGGCATTTATAGCAGGTGCCGCCGTCCAATTTATTCGCGACCAGCTCCATTTTATAGACGAATCCAGTCAAACCTCAAAGATTCCTGCGTCTACCAAAGCTTCTCCAGAAGTCTATTTTGTGCCAAGCCTTGCTGGCCTTGGTGCCCCCTGGTGGGACCCTAAAGCCCAAGGCGCCCTGTTTGGACTCACCCGAGGTACGAGCAAAGATCAAATCATCAGAGCCACACTCGAAGGCATTGCCTTTCAAGTTGCGGACCTTATGACTGCCATGGCCTCCGATTTAGACAGCGACATCATTACAATCAAAGTGGATGGTGGCGCAAGCGCCAACAATGTTCTGATGAAGTTTCAAGCTGACATTTTAGGGATCACGATAGATCGTCCTCAAAATATTGAAACCACCGCTTTTGGTGCCGCCATGGTTTCCGCTCTAGGTGTAGGTATCTATAAGAACTTAGATGATATGAAAACTGCATGGAAAAGAGATGCTCTATTTAAAAGTACGATTGACGCGGCCGAAAGAAAAGCTCACCAAAAAGGCTGGAAACGCGCCGTTAAGGCTGTAAGATGCTTTGCCGATGCGGACTAAAGTTGTCTGAAACGAGCTACTTTGATTGAGATCGATCCCAGCCTTCAAGTATAAGAAAAAACCACCCCACTATAAGGAGTCCTCCCCCTATGGGGGTGATGGCTCCGAGAACTCTCACCTGAGTAGCGACTAAGATGTAAAGAGAACCTGAAAAAATCGCTATCCCGATAGAAAAAAAGAGGGCTGCTTTTTTTAAATGCTTTGTGAGGGATGGCTGCGCTAAAGCAGCAACGAACCCGAGAGCTAAAGCATGGTACATTTGATACTTCACTCCCACGTCGAAAATCTGCAAGCTGGAAGGATCCAAAAGATTCTTCAAAGAATGGGTCCCGAAAGCTCCCAAAACGACGGCTAGGAAACCATAAATTCCAGCGGCCATCAAAATCTTACCCTGATTCATTGCTATCGCCCTTTTCTTTTAAGACTCAACTGGTCCGAAGCCAACTATATTAAAACAGATCACAAAAAAAGATATTAGTTTCTGTCCAGTAGAAGAATCTAGGCCTACTCCTTGAACTGAGATAAGAAACTAAATGCCACGACGGAAAATAAAATTAGCACAGGCGACTCCTTTTCGAACACAGTAAGCCTCTCTAGGCCGGTGCCGCAGGAGTCACTCTCAAAAAAGAGCCTTATACCTAGACGTTTACCGCTGGATAGAACAAATACGGAGCTATCCTACCTAGGTTTTCCCTGTCAACATAGAGTTGGGTCTTGAACTGAAGTGTCAGCTGAACTATTAAGATAGCTACAAAAATTACGAACGAAGGGGAAGCTCGTCATGGCAGGATTATTTGAAGGCAAGTGCGGCGTCATCATGGGCATAGCAAACCAGCACTCTATTGCTTCAGGCATTGCTCGGTTTCTCGTCGACCAAGGAGCTGAAATCGCCTTTAGTTTTTTGCCCGACGAATCTGGCAAAATGGAAGGCAGAATTAGAAAAGTTGTGGATGAGTGGAACCCAAAACTGGTACTTCCTTGTAATGTAGGAAAAGATGAAGACATCGCCCGTTTTTTTGGCGATGTTGCCAAGCACTATGGCAAAATTGACTTTTTGGTACACTCTATCGCGTTCGCCCCTCTTCAAGATTTAAAGTGTCCCACCATTGAAGCTAGCCGCGAGGGATTTCTTAACGCCATGGATGTGAGCGTCTATAGCTTCTTAGCGATTTGTCGTGAAGGCTCCAAAGTTATGAACTCTGGTGGCAGCATCGCCACACTCACGTATTTTGGTGGCGAGAAGGTTATTGCTGGCTACAACATGATGGGCCTGGCAAAGGCAGCCTTAGATATGTCGGTTCGCTATGCTGCTTATGACTTGGGAGCCAAAAATATCAGGGTGAACGGAATCAGTGCCGGGCCCATCAAAACCTTAGCTTCTTCAGCAGTAGGCGCTGGCAAAATGCTAGACATGTACAAATCCATTGCCCCCCTAGAGCGCAATGTAACTCAAGATGAAGTAGGTAAGTCAGCGGGATATCTCCTAAGTGACTTAGCTTCAGGTGTTACAGGGGAAATTCTTCATGTGGACGCAGGTTACCACGTCATGGGTTCACCTGGTCGGGCTTTCGACAAAACCACGGAATGAAAGAAACCAATCCTAATACATCAGATTGAGATTGCTAAAGCTCAGTCTGATGTATTGAGTCGTTGAATAGAATGCCTCTTGAAAAACCTAGGCCTATAGACTTCAATTTCAAAACTCGAAATCTACTATAGAAATTCAATTCCTGTAACTAAACTAGTGGGCAGGAATAGAATCTCCTTTACACTCCTTAAAGGCATCGCGAAGGGAAGAATTCATTTCCTTGAGAAGATCGTATTCAGCCCCGGACTTCATGCGACTAAAATATTCCGTTAATTTAGAAGCTTTATCAGGTGCCATCTTCTCAAGAATAGCTGTAAGTTGCTTTTGCTTTAAAGACTTGAGGAGTGAGACCGAGAGATCGGGGCTCAAGCTCTCAAATAACGTAGCCGCTTTTTTGGGTTCCATCTTGTCATAAAGTTCAATGAGTCGCGTCAATCTCTCTTTTTTGAGTTCTGTTTCTTTCTGAATAGATGCCGCAAAAAACTTTCGTTCTTCGTCTAGCTGAGAGAGCTTCCTGTCTATGGTCCCCTCGATGAGTTTAAGCGAAGCTTCTCGCTTTTCTAAAAATTCCATCCTACGAAGCACGTCTTGTCGTTTTCTATCGGCGACATCCAAATACCTAGACAGGGTTTCTCGAGAACTGGGGGCATCTTCACCTAGTTTTGGTATAGCCAAAAAATCATGGATTTCACCTTCCTTTGGCTGCTGCTCTTCGGGCGCCTTGGTACCCTCCGCAAATCCCGCCAGTTCACCAATTCGAATTTGATCTGTCTGAACTAGTACAAATACAACAAGAGCAAACAATTTCAAGGCTAGTAAAATTTTAAGTGATTTAGGCATACTTACTCCCCTACTTAGAACGGCCAAAAAACCTATTTTGAGAAAAATCATCCATCGATGCCTGATCTTTGACCGACATATCTTTTCTAAACACTTCTTCAAACTTTTCATGAAGATTCTCTACTGTCTTAAGCTCGGTTTCGAGGGACATCACCATCTTTATCTGAACTTTTTCCCTACGCTCCAACAGCCTTGCCTCAGCGAGAAGTGCCGCCCAACGATTTCTAAATCCATCAATACCAAGCTCTAGACTTAATGCCTCCTGATTCATTCCTCTACTGCGCATTAAGTTTAACTGATCCACTGAGCTCATATATGCCTTTTGGCTTTGACGCATTCTTTCAACAACTTCCAACTTAGATTGACGTATCGCATGAAGTTCTGCCGACTCTAAATCTAAGCTGTGCTTCTTAAGTTTTATAATGGGAGCTAATTGCTTCATTTTTTTGTGGGGCAACATATTTCATTCCTACTTGTTTTTCTGAGATCCAAAAGCCAGGGACGCCTGATTGATTCGCAAAAGTCCTGAAATAGCATCTTTCATCGTAGAAAACTCATCGGTGTCTTGCTTCAAAAAGCTTTCCAATTGAGGCATAATCGCTATGGCTCGGTCCAATAAAGGGTTCGCCCCCGACTGATAGGCACCAATCTGAATCAAATCATGATTTTGCTGAAATACCGCTAATAAAGATTTTATGGAAATAGAGAGATTCCAATGGTCTTTGGAAACAATATCTCGCATCACCCTGCTAGCAGAAGTAGTAATTTCTATTGCAGGAAAATGCCCCTTTGCTGCTAGATCTCGAGACAAATTGATATGCCCATCTAAAATCCCCCTTGCAGCATCAGGAATGGGATCATTAAAATCATCGCCGTCTACCAACACTGTATAAAGACCTGAAATAGAGCCGCGACCTTGAGCCTGTGGGCCGCAGCGCTCTAAAAGCCTTGGGAGTAACGAATACACAGAAGGCGGATAACCCTTAGAAGTTGGAGGTTCTCCCACTGCAAGTCCTATCTCTCTTTGAGCTTGGGCAACTCGAGTTAGTGAGTCCATCATTAAAATAACCCGTTTTCCCTTGTGAGAAAAATGCTCTGCAATGGCAGTCACCATCTTAGCTGCGCGAATACGCATGAGTGGTGACTTATCCGAAGTCACACATACTACCACTGACTTGGCTAGGCCTTCTGGACCGAGATCTCGTTCGATAAATTCGCGAACCTCTCTCCCCCGTTCCCCGATGAGACCTATAACGTTAACATCAGTATCTCCACCTTTTGCAATCATACCGAGCAACACGCTTTTTCCGACGCCGGAGCCTGCAAAAATTCCAATCCTTTGGCCTTCACCAAATGTGAGAAGAGAATCCATTGCCTTGATCCCTAAAGTCATAGGCCTCTCAATGCGATCTCTTTCCATCGGATTAGGAGCAACGGCATCCAATGAAACCTTATGAGCGCCCTGCGGGGCGACGATAGTCTCATTTTTCTCACTCTTTAAATTTCTAAAAAATGGATCAATTACCTTTCCCAGTAGAAAATCACCTACCGGTACTTCATCAAACATTCTCTGACCCTTGACAATCGCACCCGAAGAAATTCCCGTTAATGAAGAGTATGGTAGAAGAAGACTTCTATCACCTTTAAATCCGACCACCTCAGCTAAAAGGTCTTCATTCTGTCCTGGATAGCAGATTTCTACAACCATACCCATCCGACTTTGTGGAAGTTTAGCTTCCACAATCGTTCCTACTACATCAATCACCTTGCCTTGCGGGTTCCAGATAGGACTTCCCATAGAACTTTTTAGTTCCTGTCGATCTAGTTTTTTAACAGTTGGAATTTGAGTGAAAAAGCTCATCAACTCGCCTTCACTTCAAAAAGATTAACATCAGCCTTTTTAACAAGATCCGAAATCATTTGACGAATATTCCCAGAAAGAGCTGTCAAATCGGAATCGATTTTAAATTCATCTTTAGCAAGAGTGCTATCAGGCTTTAACTTCTCTATAAAGCCTGGAATGGTAACGCCTTTCATCGACTCAAATTTCTCTGGGTGGACATGGACGACGAAATGATCGGCCTGGATACCTGACTTTACTGCTTGAAGAACAACCTTTGCAAAAGATTCGGGATCCACAGCAAAATATTGATCTAAAAGAGCTTCACAAATAGCTTGGACCAGCTCGACAAAGTTTTCTTGCGCGTTTTCCATTATATTGAACTTAAGTTTTTCAAACTCGCTTAAAAGTCCCTGAATATTTAGCGCAACTGCCTCTTTCTTTTGATCCGCTGAGATCACTCCTTTTGCTTCACCTTCTTTAAATCCGGCCTCATAGCCAATGGATCTCGCCTCAGCCGAAATTTTGGCTAGATCAAGGCTCGATTTAGCATCTTCATACGCCTCTTGATAGGCTCTATTTCGAATTTCATCGAGCTCTTTTTGAGCTAAATACGTCATACGAGCACTTTCTTCATAATCTCCAACTTGGCCAGGAGTACCAGACATCGGAATAAAAGAAGAATCCGTCTCAGCAGAATGGACTTCATTTTCAAGAGCGCCTACTTGAGACTCTTTTTTTCCTGACTTCATTTCAGAAATGACTTTTGACATCATATCAATTGAGGCCATTTCGGAATTTCTTGGCGCAGAGTCAGTCCTGTCTTCTACTTGTTCATTCTTAGAAGCAGAATCGAGAGTAGATACTTCGGAATCAGCTTCTTGCTCACTTTGCTCCTGCTGCCGCTTATCCATGATTTGCTGAAGACGAAGGGCCTCTAGTGGATCAAGTTCGTCTTCATCTAGAAAACTATTTCTTTTCGAACCATTCTGTCTGCTTTTTGTCCAGTCTTTAGTAAAATCTTGCGCCAAAATCACTGGGGACTGTTGATCTTCAGTAAGCAAATTTGAGCTGAAGAATCTAGGTTCCTTCAGATCGGCAGTTTCCTCTGCACTATGAAGATTAGCAAATACGATATTTCCTGCGAGGTTGTCAGTCTGGGTGGTTTTGGTTTTTGTTATTTCTTGAAAGCTATAATCCACGACTGAAATTTTCTTCATTACTGAAGACTTCCAACTTAGGTATTTTCCTGCTTTTTTGTCTTGATCATCATATTGCATCTTTTATCACCCATGAGGCTGATGAGGATTCATCATCATGCGAATGGCTTCAGTCGTTCGTTTTGGTTCATGTTTTGCTAAATAGTGGACCTGCTCGGTCGGCGACAGTTTTTCAAACGGCACATCCTCTTGAATTTGGATGTTTTGATGTTGGGCGACCTCTAAATCCGCATTGAATTCTTCGATAAACTTCTCATCATGTTTCTTTTGAGGATCATAGGAGAGCCAACGGATGTATGGACGTACGATAAACATAAAGAAGAGTGCTGTAGACAAAGCTATTGCGAATGCCATGGCAATAGTAGTGGTGTACTCTCTTTCTTCTTTCTTTATAACCTTAATCTCTTCTAACTGTTCATGGTCAATCTGAAATAGCATGTTCTGTACAGTTATGGAATCTCGCCCCTCTTTAAAGCCAACAGCATTTCTAATAAGAGAATCAATTTGCTTCATTTCTTCTTCTGTTCGGGCTTGAAACTTAGGAATCGAGCCGTCTGGCGGGTAAATTTGCTTGCCATCAACCAGAACGGAAACCGTTAGTCGCTTTAAATTTCCAACAGGAAGAGTCTTTTCGCTGACGGTTTTAGATAGCTCGAAATTGACCAGTTCAGTATCGCGCTTGGATCCTGTCTTAGACTGCGATCCCGACACATCCTCCTGTTCGCCAGGAACATTAGATTTGGATCCTGGTATCCCTGTTGGATTAAGCCCGGTTCCATCCATGGCAAATCCTGTGGTACTCCTCGAAAGAACCCCAGCCTTATCCGGATCAACGTCAGAAATTGTTTGTTTTTCTTGGGTAAAATCAACCTCAGCATCAACTTTAGCTTCAATTCGCCCTGCTCCAACCACGCGTCCCACTATCATTTGAATACGTCGTTCAAGGGAATTCTCAACTTCTTTTTTGTAAGCAACCATTTCTTTAGTTAGTTTGGAAGTGGCATCAGTTGACTCCTGCTCACTAATCATGTTTCCTTCGTTGTCTATAATAGAAACATCGTTTCTATCTAAACCTTCTACAGAAGAGGACACAATATGCTGGATACCTTTGATTTGACTTTTCGAAAGGGAGGCATTTTTTTTAGTTTTAATAAATATTGCCGCAGTTGTCTTCTTTTGATCTCTTACGAATAGACTATTTCTGGGCTGAACAATGTGCACTCTAGCGCTAGTAACACCTTCTATGGCTGAGATGGTTCTAGACAGCTCGCCTTGTATGGCTCTTAGCTTTTGTATATCTTGTTCGAACTCGGTTCTAGTAAAATGCTCTTCATCAAATTTCTCCCAACCTACCACACCTTTTGTAGGGAGACCTGCCTGTGCGACTTGCATTCTAAGGCGCGCAACATCAGCTCGATTTACCTTGATGCCTTTTTTGTCAATAATGAAGTCTGTGTATCCTGAAGATTTAATATTATTAGCAATTTCTATGCTATCTTCAGAAGATATATCGACGAAAAGGTATTCTTGATCTTTCCTTGTCGCCAGGGAAGCTAGAGCCAACAATGCCACGACACTGCCAATTGCGACAGAGCCAAATAGAACCCTCTTTCCCCCAGAGAGACCCTTCCAGAAGTTGGAAAACTGAGTAGACATATTTCTTAAAAATGCCTGAAATGATTCCACAAATCTACTCCAATAGAAGTTCTAAGAACTTAAACCTGCATCCGCATAACTTCGTTGTAAGCTTCTAGAGCTTTATTACGAACCTGCACCACAAAATTGAAACCTAGTTGCGCTTGAGACATGGCCAACATGGCTTCATGAAGGTTTCCTGACTTACCTGTGGATACGTCGACAGATAGCTTATCTGCGTCAACTTGCATTTTATTCACATCACCCACGGCTTCTTTGAGATGATCCATAAAGGAAGTCTTCGATGAGGACTCATCATGAGACTTCAGATTTTGCATCAACTCTTTAGAGTCTGCAATTTTTGACAGGCTATCCTTTAGAAAGCTAGTTTCAATGCGTGACATAGATTACCTTCCTATCTCTAGTGATTTCATCGCCATATTCTTTGCTTCACTTAGGGCAGTAGCATTCGCTTCATAAGCTCGCGTTGCAGCGATCATATTCACCATCTCAGTCATCACTTGAACGTTTGGCATCTTGACGTTTCCATTTTTGTCTGCATCAGGATGCGTAGGATCAAAAACGTTCCTAGGCTCTTTGGTATCTTGATGAATGCCTACAACTCTCGGCTCAGACAACTGAGAATTCATGGAGTCATCAAGAAAGTCTTCGAAGGGACCGCCCGTAGGAGTTGCAGAGAAAATCACATCCTTTCTGCGGTAAGGGCCACCTTCTGCTGTCCTTGTGGTTTGAGCATTCGCGAGGTTGGAGCTCAGAACGTTCATTCTCACTCTTTGGGCGCCTAGTGCAGCAGAACTGATTTGCATCGACTTAAAGAAGCTCATAATTACCCTCCTTGTATCGCATACTTAAGTATGGCGATTTTTCGGTTTATGGACTCTATGGCGGTACGATATTGAATCTGGTTTTTGGACAATTCGGCCATCTCTACATCGACATCAACTGTATTTCCGTCTTCGCCAATGCTTTCGCTCGGGCGAACATAAACATCAGGCCTTAAATCGCCTCCCTCAGAAACGAACTCATTTAGCAAATGTCTGGAGCTAGTTGTTTTCAAGCGTTTTGAATCAGAGGCATCTACAATTTCTTGCAGCTGCTTTTCAAAGTCATATCCCATGGCCCGATACCCTGGAGTTTCAGCATTGGCAATATTTGAATTGATGATATCGGATCTACGCATACGGTGGTCTAAAGAAACCATCTGCGTTCGATCAGCTTGATTAAACAATCCAGAAATTCTGCTACTCATGGGATCTTCCTGACTGCGGATCCATAACTTCGTATCCTTCAGCCGTAAATTCATTGATCTTATTTCTTAGCGTTCTAAGACTGATTCCTAATGTCTTGGCAGCATGAGTTCTATTGCCACTATGTGCTTTCAAAGTCTCAAGAATGAAGTGAGTTTCTACAAGAGCAAGCTGCTGGCCAATGGGAAGTGCTGAAATCCATTCTGCCAATTGAGAAACCTGAACCGCCTGATGTAACGGAAGATCTTTTGCAGTCAAAAAATCAGACGGCGCTGTGGCAACGGCTCTTTGGAGCAAATTTTGGAGCTCTCTGACGTTTCCTGGCCAATTGTGATCCAAAAGAGCTCCGAGTGCTTCATCAGACAACTTTACATTTCGGCCGCTTTCACGGGAAAATTTTTCGACAAAGAAGTTTGAGAGTACTTGAATGTCTTTTGGACGTTCTCTCAATGGCGGGACCTCAATGTGAATCACATAGAGCCTGTAGTAGAGGTCTTGTCTGAAGTGCCCCTTCGATACGAGAGAAAGGATATCTCGGTTTGTGGTGGCTATAATTCTAGCCGTTAGTGGGTACGTTTGCGTCGATCCAACGCGGGAAAGTTCCTTGTCCTGTAGAGCCTTTAGAATTTTACCTTGCAAGCTCAGGTCCATCTCAGTGATATTGTCTAAGACAATCGTTCCACCAGCAGCAAGTTCAAATTTACCTGCTGTCACTTGGTGTGCGCCCGGAAAGGCTCCTTTTTCAAAACCAAACAATTCCGCCTCGAGAAGCGCCGGAGTAGATCCTGAGCAATTGACCGTTAGAAATGGTCTGTCTTTTTGGGCGGCAGCTCGATGAATCGACTGAGAAATAATATCTTTGCCGGTACCAGCTTCTCCAGTAATGAGTACCGGGACACTTGTATCTGCAATTTGCCATACGATATCTTGAATGCGACGCATTTTTTCGTCAGAAGTTAAAAAGAGATCGGGTCTTTCACCTTCGGCGCGCTTAGCTCCTCGCGCTCTTTGAATAAAGTCCAAATAAGTACTAGCACCATTTGTTCCTTGGTCACGTGGGGTGGCAACATGTGACGTTGCAAACCTAGATCTCTGCATAAAATTCTCCCTATTTTTCAAGTTGATTTAGCCGCTCTTTTGCTAGATTGGCATAAAAGAAGTTGTTGGTATCCTCTGCTGCTTGCGTCAATGCTTTTACCGCTTCGTCCTTCTGACCAGCCCGGTAAAGCAGTAGTCCTCCCTTATAGAGCGCTTCTGCTTTCTTATCCCACTGTTCAGAGTTACGTGCTGCATCTGCAAAAAGCCTGCCAGCGTCAAGGTAACGATTTGCCTTCCTGTGTTCCTCAGCTAAGTCGACCAGCTGATTCAGCCAAATATTCTTGGCATTCGGATCGTCTTTGAGGAGATCAGGCTTAAGTCTTGTAATCAGTTCATTGGTAGCTTGTTTTTTATCTGGAAGTCCGAGGAACTCAAAATCATCTGCCAGCTGTTTTAAGAAAATAACAGTGCTTGCAGCCGGCCTCCAAACCTTCGTCCATTCTTCAGGAGCTGATGACAAGTCTGCTTTTGTGTTTAAGGCTTTTGTCCATAGCTCAAGGCTAATTTTTGCTAAGCTCGGAGTTTTTAGCTTGCGAGATACCGCCGCATCGATCTGTGTTTTGTAAGCAACGGCAATTTGAGATTTTTCATCATCCCGAAGCCGCTTCCAAACCTCAAATAGCTTACCGTCTGACTCACGCACTGATTTTTCAATTTTGTCCTGGCTGCTTTGAGTGCCTTTATCCTCAGAAGCAAGTTCTGCGTTTAGAACTGCAGTCCAAAAGGTAGCCTTAAATTGGCTCATCGGCTGAGTTGCTTTAGAGGCCTTTGCATAGAACGGAAGAGCTTCTTTTGGCTTTCCAAGATTGCGATAGGCTTCGGCCACTGCCCAAGACGTTGCGGGTGCTTCGGTGATACTGTTGATGCTTTTCGGCATTGCCTCAAAGCTTTCGATCAGCTTCAGATAGTCCCCATTAACCATAGTTTTTTGAAGGTAGTCCGCAATCTTAACTTCAAAAGCTTTTTTAAAGTCGGCCACCCAAGTAGCTGAGGAGGAATCTTTATATTTTTCTAGGTAGGCACCCAAAAACTCTGAATTATTTTTGTCCCAATCGGACAGCCTAATCTGATTGACGATGATACTTGCCGAGATATAGCCCGTTTTTGGATTTTCGAGAGTAGGCCACCAAGATGAGAGCTCTGCTTGAAGGTTCTTGTCGATAGCAGGAATCTCATCGATACTTAAGACTGAGGTCTTCTTCTGACCCCAAAAGATTTTCCTGATGGCGATCTGCGCCTTAACTTCATTGTTTCCTCGGTCGTTAATCTCGCTGAGTTTTTTAACTAGACCAGGAAGTTCTGCCGTCTTTAGTGAAGTAGAGAGCTTGAGTGCCTCGATATCTACGTCTCGTATAAGCGACAAAGTCGCAAGGGGGGAATCAGGATGTTTCTCACGTAATGCTTGCTGGTAGGACCTGGCTAAGTTGAGCTCACCTTTACCGAGATAAATTTCGGCAACGGCCCATAAGTGAAGCGGATCCGTGTCAAAAACCTGCGGCTCCTTTCTCATGACGCTTTTGTAGGCTTCCAGGGCTTTCAGCTCATGCCCAAAGTTGTAGAGTTTGAGGCCGTACTCCGCCAGAGACTCGCCGCTGGAGAGCTCTTTTTTGCCTTGGCTCCCGCTTCGTGCATGATAGAGAGCAGATTGAATCGGATAGATATAAATTGGAAACTTAGACCACTCAGGCCCTCGCCCTTCCTGAACCCCATCTAACTGAATCGTAGTGGAATCATTGCCCCTTTTTAAGGAGTCGACGAGTTTTAAAGACTTGCCGGCTCCTGCTTCCACCGGTTCATTGTTGGCCACAGGAGTGCTTAGCGTTGATGGTAGCTGCGTATTGAGAGAGCCTGATGCAGCGGCGCTGCCTCCTTGGATGAGATCGTTGCCGGTAGCCACTGGCAACGAAGTCCGGGGATCTCTTTCCAGCTTAAAGGTATCCTCAAAGAGATCGATCGAAACTCTAAACGGCTCCGTAAAGGTAGAAACATTAGCTTTTGTCCTAAAGTTTTTCAAAACAAGCTTAAGCTTTGATCCCGCCGGACCAAGATCAGAAATAAGAGCGCGGTGTACCAGAGCTTCATCATAGAAGTTGATGCTTGACAGCTCGTCGACGGAAGTCTTATCAAAATGAATCTCAACCGATGGTTCCGAAGGATTGTCGCTCACGGTAATCGTTCGTTTGTCAGGAAAGTTAAATACAAGTTGGGAAAAACGGCCTGCACCTTTGGAGGCCATGGGGAAAGTACCCAGGGCGATCAAAACTACAAAATTTGCTAAACGTCTCGTCAAAGGGACCCCAGAAATGATCGACTAAATTGAGTTCTTTAGATTCTAGGAATATGTTAAGCAAGAGGTGTGCCAACGAGTTATTTCAGGATTAGGGGGTGGGAAACCTTTGCTGTCGTCAAATGTTCGCCGGTTCTGTGATAGAATTCTGTCAAAGCCCTGACGAGGGGTGCCAAAAATCTGCTGTTTTTAGAAGTGCGCACATGCGCTGAGTCCATAACCCATCAAGAGAGTTTTGAGATCATGACAATGGAAACGACTAATGTGAATCTCCCCTGGACCTTACAACGCGATCAGGGCGCACCAGTTACTGTTGCCGTAATCGGTGATTTGATACTCGATGAATATTTAGATGGAAGCGTCGACCGTATTTCACCGGAAGCTCCAGTACCTGTCCACTTAGTAAAGTCCATCTCTCAGACGGCTGGTGGAGCTGCTAACGCAGCTCGCAATATCCAGCTAGCGGGAGGTCGAGCTCTCCTCTTTTCTATTGGTGGAGATGACGACGCCTATAGAACCTTATGCGGCATTTTAGAAAATGACAGAATGTCCACCCATGGCATCATTTCCATTCCTGATCGAACCACAACCAAAAAGACTCGAGTAACGGCAAACAGCCAGCAATTGGTAAGAATCGACTGGGAGAAGGTCGTAGCCATAACCCATGAACAACAAGACATGCTTCTTGAAAAAATGAGGTCTAGTACCTTTGAGGCACTCCTTGTGAGTGACTATGGAAAAGGTGCACTCCCTGACCGATTTATCCGGGCTGCGATTGCCCTAGCTAATGAAAGAGGCGTTCCGGTAGTCGTAGACCCTAAAGGAAAGGATTTCTCTAAATACAAAGGAGCAAGGGTCGTAACCCCCAATCTTAAAGAAGCCAGCGAAGCACTTGATGTCCCCTATGGACAATCTGGCGAAGCTCTCGGCCAAGCCTTACAGGCCAAGTTTGGACTGAATCAGGTCCTAGTCACCATGAGCGCTAAAGGCATGGTGCTCGTGAGAGGCGAACAAGCTGCAAGTATTTTCAGGCAACCTGAAGCTAGAGAGGTCTTTGATGTGTCTGGAGCTGGCGACGCCGTGGCCGCTATTGTAGCACTAGGGCTAGCTGCCGGAGCTTCTGATGAAGACACCATCGACCTCGCTAACCTTGCCGCTGGAAGAGTTGTTGAAAAATGGGGCACCCAGCCGATCTATGAACATGAGCTCCTCGAAGCCTACCTCCATCGATCTCAGCCCGTTAGATTTGCCCAAACCGATAAAAAAGTAACGGATTTAGATCACTTACTCAAACAACTCAAGTCTCCAAATTTTAGGTCTAAAGAAATCGTTTTCACCAATGGATGTTTTGACATCCTGCATGTCGGACATTTAACCTACCTTGAAAAGGCCCGTTCTAAAGGTGACGTTCTCGTCATCGGAATCAACTCAGATCAGTCGATTTCCCGCATCAAAGGCCCGACGCGCCCGATTATCGAAGAAAAACTGCGAGCTCGACTTTTAGCAGGACTAACTTGCGTGGATTTCGTCGTCCAGTTCGATGACGACACCCCTTTGGAGCTCATCAAAGCCATTCGCCCTCATATCCTTATAAAAGGCGCTGACTGGGCTGTTGATAAAATTGTAGGTGGTGACTTTGTATTAGAACACGGAGGTCGGGTAGAAACGATTGAACTCGTCGAGGGTCTTTCCACATCCAAAATCATTCAAAAATCTCAAGAAAAAAAATAGGATTCTCATAATGATAACTCATCACATATCTTTCATTTCTCTTTTGAGTCTTGTTTCTCTTTCTTGCGGAACTTCTAAATCCTCTTCGTTGGATTCCATAGTAGGAACCTGGAAACATAGCGACTGTCAGCCTTCCGTCTTGTCTTTAATGAGTAGCTATTATAGCAAGTCCACTGTAGTTTTCACCGCAACCGATGTTAAGTATACGGAACTACTTTATTCTGACAGCGCATGTCTTACAGATATGCAAACCATCGTCAACGCCGGTGGAACCTACTCGAAGAGTGCTTCAAACAGCAAAGATATCAATTTTGAATGGAAAACGATTTCCCTCACCCCTAAGTCTACTGAGTCCGCAAAAAACTTCTCTGATTTTAGCCTGTGCGGCGTAAGCACCTGGTCCGTCGACACTTCGGAATCTGTAAAAGCAAAATCCTGTCAAAGCTGGGGACGCCCTTTTGCATCAGATGAAAAGGTTCTACAAATCTATGAAATAGAAGCCGGAAAACTTTGGTTTGGAAGTACTATCTATCTTCAATCGGAAACCAGACCCACATCGCTTCCTAATCGAGCTTTTGAAAAATCCTAAGGATTTTTGCTCAAGAAACATCGCATCACGACATGGGCCTGCAAGATCTACTTAATGAGGTAGGAAATGCTAACTTGATAGCCAAAGTCTCTTTGGGGCATAAGGTCATTCTTGATGCTATAAGCTTCTAGGCTGTTAAAGTACCGGGAAATAAGACCTACATTGCCTTCATAGTTTTGAAATGTGGTATACCAGCCAATAGACAAATCGCTTTCAGGAATGGAATTTATTTTTACTTTTTCAAACTCTTTATTCTTATATTTTTGCGACTCCACTCTCACGGTCCCAAATCCAAACTGCACTTTAAGGCCCGATGTGTATTTTTCGTTCGCAACCAAATCTTGCTTGACGCTGAAGGAAAATAGAACTTCGTGCCCGACAACACTTTCCCACCCCTCGTCGCCTAAATAAGGAAAGTTGATCAAACCATAGATCAGTCCCAGCTGGATATTTCTGTCGAAGAGACAAGGGGACATAACACTAGTTCTAATTCCATCATATTCTGATGCAGCCGATGACACGCCTACCTCGGCCTTCAAATTCTCACAAGATTTTGCCGCAGGTACTGCATCGGCAAAACTCGTAGTCGCCCCTAAACCCATAAAAACCGATCCTAAAACCAAAACATATTTCTGCATGAAAACTCCTAAAATGAGTGAACAGCAATACCACAACGTGGCAACCCGCAAAAGAGGATAGTCAAAATAGCGACTAACAATGCAAAACTAAAGCAGAATACAACAACAATTTGTTTCAGAAGTCCTTTATGACCTCAGAATAGTGCCTAGCAAGTAGAGAACAAACAGAGAACAAACAGAGAACAAACAGAGAACAAACAGAGAACAAACAGAGAACAAGTAGAAAACGAATTCGGCCTGCCCCCCAAAAATTTGAACTAGAAACTGGCATGGATTCAGATTCTTAAAGAACATCCTTAAGATAGAACGCCAAATCCATTTGAGTCTCAGGGCGGACCAAAGCTGCATGTTTAACGAACTCTAGAAAAATCCTAACCTTGGATGTGTGACTCTATAACAAGCAGCAAAAGCCTTCCGCCAAGGCCTCAGCCGCTTAATCCATTCACGTAGCTTCTAGCCTCGAGACTTGAAGGATTTCCAAAAAATTCCCTAGTTCGAGAGAGCTCAACCAATTTTCCTACCCCATTAACAGGCCAAAAAAGAGCCGTTTGATCCGAAATCCTTTTTGCTTGTGCCAGATTATGGGTAACGATGAGCATGGTGGTTTGACTGCGCAAGTCGAGGAGCAGCTGTTCCATAATCGCTGTGGACATAGGATCTAAAGAACTGCAAGGTTCATCAAGCAACATTAATGACGGGCTGAGGGACATAGCCCGCGCCATACAAAGTCTTTGTTGTTGACCACCAGACAGAGAAAGTGCTGAGGAATGCAATTTGTCTTTAACCTCTTCCCAAAGCCCCACTGATGACAAGTTATATTCAATAGCAATGTCTAAATCAGCCCTAGACATAGGACTCTCATCACAAAGTGGAATCGCTATATTTTTAAATATGCTCACAGGAGAGGGCGTAGGTTTTTGAAAAACCATTCCTACTTTTCGCCTAAGGCGGCGCAGATCTGTATTTTTGTCAAAAATAGAAACGCCCTCTATTTTAATATCTCCTAAAAAATGAGTTGCAGCTTCTATTTCTAAAATTCGATTGATCGATTTTAGAAAAGTAGATTTTCCTACGCCACTCGGGCCGACAATGGCTGTTATGGTGCCAGGAAGGGCTTTGAGGCCTACTCCTTCTATAATTTTTTTTGAGCTTCTAAGAACAGTGAGATTTTCAACTGTCAAAAAAGAATTAGGAACACAGTTTAAATCCAACTTCCGCCTAGTCGTTCCGTCAGATGCCGCTATTAGGTCAAGCAATTGTCTTCTCCCCTGGAAATCATTCTCAAGATGTAGGCCGATATTGGTTATACCTTTCCAAATCCACGTAATTTACTTTAAAAATCTTCTAAAAAAAACAAAGGCGCCAGAAAAAAAACTATTCAAAATCAGCAAAAAAGCCACAAGCACTAATCCACTTGCATAAGAGTTTTGATCTCCTCCCGTGACATTCATTGCCAAATCCAAGATATGAATAGAAAGAACCCTTCCCGAATCCAAAAGACTCTCTGGCATCCGATCGGAATACCCGCTTGTGAAAAGAAGCGCCGAAGTTTCCGCGAGGGCTCTGCTCAATGCCAAGACCATCCCCAAAACCATTCCAGGTAAGCAGGGAACAAAAATAATCTTCCTAAAATGCGTATAAGAGGAGATCCCTAGACTTAATGATTGCAAATAAAGGTCCTTCGGAACACTCGCAAAAGTCTCCTCAAAGGTCCTAGTCATATAGGGCCATATCATAAAACCCAATGTAAGGGCCCCCGCTAGAATGGAATACCCAAAGCCAAAATAACGACAAAAAATGGCGTTACCAATGATTCCAAAGACAATCGAAGGTACAGCTGTCAGACCATCTAATGCTACGGAAACAGCCCTTCGAAGCAATTGTAGGCGCCTGATGAATTTTGATAGTCTGAAAGAAAGAGAGCGCAGCCCAAAGCTGGGGGAAACACCAACGCTAACGCCAACAAAACCACATAAAAAGTCGAGACAAGTATAGGGAAGATACCCCCTTCTCTGCCTGAACGCTCCGGAAAACCGGTTATAAAGTCGAGCGAGAAGCTGTCCATTCCTTTGGAAATCATCTCCCAAACAATAGAAAACATCGCCAGAATAGGAATTAAAAGACAAACTAAAGCGCAAATTTTAATGACGATATCAACACTCGTCGTGGAAAACTTGAAACCTAGTCGACTCGTTTTCAGGTAGACCTCATTCTTTCAAGAAAGTGGCGCGCCAGGTAAAAAAGAGCTAAAGAAGGCAAACAAAGCATCAATCCCGAAAGCATCAAAGAACTACGATGCAGTCCTTCAGCATATGGCATCTCAAGCGCTATATGTCCAGTTAAAGTCCGAATCGGATCAAAAATTGAGGTAGGAAAAGCTGGGATATTTCCAGCTACCATCACAACCGCCATGGTCTCTCCCAAGGTTCGAGCAAACTGCAGGCACAAAATGGAAAAAACTCTAGTCCAAGTAAAGGGCAAGATCACGGCCCGGATGCGGTTGTATAACGACATAGACAATGCCACAGAAGCCTCGACGTGCTCCTTTGGGACGTCTTCAATTGCCTGAGCCACCATAAAAATAGTAGAGGGAAGTACCATTAAGCTTAGCACAAGACTTGCCGCCAATAAGCTAGCTCCAGGTGGAGCTATGCGGCTGATGAAAGGTACTAGCAAACCAAGTCCCCATAGACCAAAAATCACACTCGGAATCCCTGACATCATCTCAAATAATTTACGCACGACTAGCCCTAGGGTTCTAGGAATAAAACCGTTGATCGCCAGCGCAGACAAAATGGCGACAGGGCTAACGAGAAGCAGCGCACCCATGCTAGCCGCTAGTCCCCCAGCCACCATAGGAAGCAAATTATACTCGCCTGAACTAGGATTCCAACTTCCCATTAAAAATTTACTAAAAGGAACTGAACTCAAAACTTTTTAACTATCAACTAAAAGAAGACTTAAAACTACTGCAATCGCCACGATCGCAAAAATGCCTGAGACTGTTTTGTAAGCATTAAAAATCATAGTTATAAAGGCACAAAGAATTGATCTTCAATAATTCTGATAGCCGCCGGATCCTTTACAAACGCTAAAAACTTTTGAGCTGCCTCCGAAGTCGGTTTTAAAGTCACGAAATTCAAGGTTCTTCTCAAGGGATAGGTTCTATTCTTGACATTTTGAAGATTGGCATCGATTCCATTCAAGCGAATGGCCCTAATGGTTTTAGACACTTTAGAAGCATATTCTGCGGTTCCCACCGACACATACCCAATAGCCCACTTGTTTCCGCCTACAAACTTAATCGCTTGCTCGTTTTCTCCAACAATCATTTTGGCTTTGATATCTGAATTCTTTAAGACAAAAAACTGCCTAAAGAGCTCTAAAGTAGATCTTCCTTCTGCTTTGTTAACAACTGTAATCTCTTGATCTGAACCACCTAGCTCTTTCCAGTTTGTTGTTTTCCCCGTGTAGATAGCTACCACTTGCTTGTCGTTTAAATCCACAATCGGATTGTCTCTATGAACAATCATAGCAATGCCATCATAAGCAATGGCTGTACCTTGAAGATCCGCCTCTTTCTCCGTTAAGTCCCGCGACACCATACCAATGTCAGAAAGGCCGCTGCGTGCATCAGATAGACCACGGGCACTTCCCCCGCTTTGGACATCCACTCGACTTTCGGGAAACTTCTTTTCAAATGCTTTGGCAAGTTCACTTGCCAAGGGAGCAATCGTACTTGACCCAGACAAATTAAGTTTTTTCTTAGCAACTTCTTTTGAAAACGCTGGGAGATTCAAGGAAGGAGCCACCAAGCATGGAATGACATATGCAGTGCGCTTTGCGAAGCTTCGATACAAACTAGAGTCAATAAATAGAAAAGATTTCTTAATATCAAAATTCATCAGAGGTGCTCCAAAAAAACTGGTCCCAATTTGTAATACATGTGAACATCTGTTGACATGTTATCAGTTTGAAATTCGCAAGGGAAGAAAAAATGGCTTCAAGCCAATCCCATCAAGAAAGTGCCAAAAAAGGCTGACCAACGCTGACCCCGATCTCGAGACATGAGTATGAGCGCCAACACCCCAAATAGCGCGGCAAAGGTATATCCTCCTTGTCCTTTAGAACACCCATGAACGAGACGGCCACCATAGGGAATACTCAGCAACATTGCTTGAAAAAAATGTCCTGTTAAAATTTTTTGAAGATAGCATCGGCCAGACCCTTCTCTATCACTGCAGCCAGGCCACATCACGCGTCGGGAGGTTTTAAAATGTCATAGGTCCTGATGTCGATCTTTACAAATGAAGTTCAAAGCAATTTACGCCCCGCAGTTTTAAGATTTTCATTGTTGGTTGCCGTGGACAAGAATTTCAACGAGTCTCGACCCACCTTCGCTAAATCCCTAATTTGTAGTATTCCAATCGTCAATATGTTAAAAGAGTGTGGATTCATCTCACATCGGGAAGGAACTCAGTACGGCACTCAAGAAGGCTAAAAGCACCCGAGTCCCTGTTGACTTTGAACTCGCTTCGAGGCGATTTCGAATCCTTGGGGATAAAAATAGGCTCGCCATTTTTAAATATTTGATGAAAAATCCATGTCCCGTTGGAGACATCGCCATAGCCCTCGGTATCGGCCGCACGCTGGTGTCCCACAACCTTAAGGTTCTCCGCTCTGAAGGATTAGTAGCAGCGACTAGGCATGGAAAAAACATTATTTATACCCTGGCTGAAGATCTCAAAATTGAAAATCATGAGACTCTTAACTTGGAGTGCTGCCGGGTTAGTTTCTCCTGAAAGTTTCTTCAAAACTTTAGAATCAAGCCACCCGCACCGTGATTGCGTTGTTTATTTCTGCAAATTGGATGCAATCCCAAAATTGATTCGCAAAAATATCTCGTAATCCATGATTCGGCCAAATTTGCGCACTCACCGCGGCCGATAGAAAGGGTTGCCATTAAGTTCTGTCGCGAATTGAAAAAAAAGATCACCGTCGCCCTGTCGAAAAGCTCTCGAAGTCGCTATGACACCAGCTCCATGAACCCATAAACCCCATCATGATCGGTAATATCTCAATCGGCGACCCAAGCGCACCCTGCTGAAGGATCTACTGACTTAAACGTCACTAGATTTTAAACCAACTGGAGCTATAAACAGCCGTTGCCTTAACTAGAATAGAACAACTTATTTAATAATAGATCCACCTTCTCGCTGCCAAGAACAAAACAAATGGAATCAAGGGAGCGAAACATCAAAAAATCGTTGGGGAGGAGCTCGCTCTCAAACTATTTGATCCAACTCTGCAGAGACCATGTTTTGAAGTGGGTTAAGAGAATTTGATAGGCAGCAAAAGCATCATTTGCCCTATTCAGAGCTCCTGAGCTTGCAAACTGATCTTGGATCAATTGATTAAGGCCTGCCCAATCTGAGGGCATAGTTGCTTCTTTGGCAATATGCTCGGAAGCTTGTAGAATGAGGAAAGCTTCTGAAATAGAAACACCGCGCCAGTCACTGCCCTCTAGAAAACGCTTTAAAGTTCGTATGACGTCGGCAGCACAACCAAATTTGGTTGCTTTCATTTTGTCATTTCCGACACTTAAACTTTTATTGCAGTGTGGAAGTTGGTCATTGACCAAGGATCCGTTCGGATAGAGCTTAGACCATCCTTTTTTTACATGCGGATGAAGATGCCAAAATTCTGCTTCTATAGCAGCCAATACTCCGTGGGGATTCAGTTTTTGCGTTTCTAATGTGAAAAGTGGCTTTGAGAACGCTTTTTCTCCTTGCTTTCGATCAGCTTCGCCCTCATGAATTGCGTTAACAAAGGAGGCTACATCTTCAACATACTTAAAGGCCTCCTTCCAGTCACCAGATGCAGGTGTATTAAATGGGGCTTTGTCTTTAAATGGCAGGGGACTGTTGCCAGCCATGGAAAAGGCCGTATCTAGTTTGATTGCTTTTTGATCCCTAGCGACAAAAGCATATTCGCCAACAAAACCGTTGTTCCACCTATAGAACAGTCCCGGTGTGCGTTGTTTTATTATAGCAAGAGGCACTTCGCTATCTTCCAAAAATCCCAACTCCACATCAGGAGCCGCCTCTACTACTACTAATATATTTCCAAAGCTGTAGGAATGAATGGGATCACTGGCAAAATAGACGCCATTTCCAGCCTGAAGTCCTTCCTGAAAATCTTGTAGTTTTTGATTTGCCTCGTGGGATCCTTGGAGCCCTAATCTCAAAAACTCCTTCGGATTCACTTTCGCCAAAGGATTGCTGGTCCAAGTAAACAAGAGAGTCTTGGTCTTTGAACTGCGACTAATGCTCTTTAAAGGTGCCACTTGTAAAAGTTCAGCATCCAGAACACTCGATTTGCAAGCGAAAGTCATAACCGCAGTAATAAGCAATAGAAGCCGTCTCATAGTTTTGACCTTTGGTGAGAGAAAAAATATTTCCACCTATTCTGAAGCTCTTCCGATGAAGAGTCAATATTCAGCTGGCAAACTCCAGCCAGATTTGCAGCCTTACCCTTGCTGGTCTTCTGGAACCGGGTAACCCCAGGAATGGAAGCCCTCATCTCACGATGCGCGAGCTCAAAATAGAATCTCCTTAGAAATTGCAGCAAATTTTAAGAGTAAGAATCCACGTGTCATTCCCCAACGACCGGGATCTGCATGATGCTAGAAAGTCAAGATTCAAGCCTCTCACAACGCTAAAAAGCATATGAGAGCCATGGCCCCTTTATGAAAAGGCATATTCAGACCACTTTGGGCTTTCTGTTAGCCTTAGGATTGGTTGTGAGACTTAAATTTAAAATTTGAAGTTCAATGATGCGCCCCTTTGCATCCTCAGAGAATAAAATCCCGTCCTTTAGGTAAGACTTAGCCTCTATCCCAGAAGCAAGTTTTATAGAGGCAAAATCCGCATCACTATCGATGGAAACAATGGGAAATTGCAACGATTTGGGGCTAGCTTTCTTTTTTTGGGACTTTATTTTACTTTTTGTTGAAAGTTTATCATGACCGTGATCACGATCCATAAGTCTTTATCCTTCCTTTCCAATAAAATGGCGGCGACTAAATTGTCTGAGCGTCTCGCAAAAGACTTTGCAAAAACCCACTTAGGCCCCTGGGCTAAAAGCAAATCCGGTGACTCTATCAATTGATGAATTTCATCAACCGAAACTCCACGTTCCATCATTCGTATAGCAGCGTGAGGAGACAATACCCATTTTTTAATAGCTGGTTTGGCCAAAACTACCCCCGCCTTCTTACTAAACCAGAATTTATCACACATTGAAAGCTAAGACAATGCGATGTCTTGCGTCAGCAGCAATATTCAGAGACGCAAAGCAGAGTTTAATTGACAAAACTTGTTGGCAGTTCTCCAAAAAAAATCATTTTTGAATGACTATTTATAGCGCTAAATAAAATTTCTAGAGTTGCCCGCTCGGTTTTCTTTGGACCAAATGCCGACCAAAAAAGAGACTTGAATCCGATCCTCATTTAGCTGCTTTGAAGAAATACCCAGGAAATAAGATCAAAGGTGATTTTTTTTCCACGGTCTTTCCGTACATGTCAATACGGACAGGAGCGCCTTGGCCCGAGAGCGCCTTAGCAGGCTAAAAAAGGCCCCTTGATTTTGATGAATGATCGGCGCCTTGCTATTAAAAAGTCATGGTGCCTAGATGATCCGCGCTTATCCCTAGATGCAGATAGAAAATTATGCTTCGAAAACCAATGCATTTTATCCAGTTTCGCCAATTAATACTTGTTGAAAAAAGGGTATGTTAAATGGGCCAGCGTGCGCAAGGCGCCAACATAGATACGTTAGCTCGAGGTCAACCAGCTACACTTCTACGTCGATCTCCAGACAAATTTTCTCGCTTGATCTGCTGTTATTTTTCGTCGATCCACATTTTGATAACTGCCTGCCGCGAAATTTGCAGCCGAGCAGATTCCACATCCAATGCCTTTACCATCCATAATGGAAAATCAACATTCACTTTCTTGATGGCGTTATCCAAGTCAAGGAATTCATCAACATCTTCACCTCCATCAAATTTGTTATCAAAATGCTCGGCTGCGATTTTCTTTCTTATTTTGTTCATAAAATGACATCTCCTTTCGATGCCGCGACGCACGCTTATGATGCGAGTTTTTTTGCCTCGAACTGTAAAGATTGCGGCAAGTATCTGACCGTTTACAATCCCAACTTTAACCCAACGCGGTTCTATTTCACAAAAAGCCGGGACCTCAATCGAATCTAAATCGCCCCAAAGCTGAGAAGCCTCATTGAAATCTAAGCCGCGTTCCCGCTTTGTCTTTCTGCTCTTCTCCTCATCCCATTCAAAGGCCATTAGCCACCTCGCACAATACCTACTCTGTGTACCTAGTAGGTGCATTTTGGTGTATACTTTGTAAAAACTAGCACTTTCGGGAACCTATCGACTTTACAGAAAACAGAAAGCAGCCGAATATCTATCATCATGATCCGCTCGGCCACTGCTGTCGAAATGACTTTGCCCTGCCTATACTCGCAGCCGCATAGATTTGCTCAACCTGGACTGGGTTCGGTTTTAAATTATAGTGATGATTTCTTTGGATATTTTAGACTTTGTAGAATGTTACTGAACAGGAGAGTGGTGGCGAGAGGC
>CAIMVM010000297.1 GCA_903844895.1 uncultured Pseudomonadota bacterium | reverse complement strand
GACGGCGGACCATATTTGGACGTCACTGACCGCTCGAAATTCTGTCGGTGGATTCTTGATGGAGCGCAGGACAACTAAGTACATGGAGTGATCTAACACTCATCATGAGATCCTGCTGTGCATACTTTGAAGGGGGTGATGTTCCCCGTCAAAAATGGACACGAGCCATTATCAAGCGGCTCTTGTTAGCATGAGCTCCTCCTCGAATGCAACAGGTGACTTGTAACCGATCGATGAGTGGATTCTTTCGCGGTTATAAAACTCCTCAATCCATTGAAAAATCTCGCTTCTGGCCTGTGCTCGTGTTGAGAATCTTGTTTGGTAAACTAACTCGGTTTTGAAAGTATGGAAAAAGCTTTCCATAGGAGCATTGTCGTAGCAGTTACCTTTAGCGCTCATACTTTGAATAAATTTCAAATCGGCTAATGCCTTACGGAATGCATCGCAGGCATATTGAACACCTCTATCGGAGTGAAAAATCAAACCAGGCTCAAAATTTTGCCGTTTCAAGGCCATGGCTAGGGCCGACAGCAGCGGCTCATGACTTAAACTTTCTGCAAGGCTCCAACCGACAATTTTTCGAGTGCACAGATCCATAATCGAGAAGACGTAAAGCCAGCCTTCATCAGTTGCTACATACGTGATGTCGGATAGCCAAACGCTAGAGGGCTTTGAGACCGAGAAGTTTTGTTGCAGTAGGTTTGGGGCAATGGGGTTGGAATGGTTTGAATCGGTTGTCTTCACCCGAAACTTCCTCTTAGTTTTAGCCCGGAGACCCATGTCACTCATGTGTTTTGCGACAGTGTCTATGCCAACTGGTATTCCAAGGCCCTTAAGGACTTGGAATACTCTTGGTGAGCCATACGTTTTTTTTGAACCCATGAAAATACCCTCAATTTTTCTTTTAAGATTGAGCAACTTCATCTCTTTCTTTGAGTTATCGCGAGTTTTCCAGGCATAATATCCTGACCGTGATACCGAGAGCACGTCACACATGATCTCGATATCAAACTCTGACTGATGGTCTGAAATGAAGGCGTACTTTAGCCCAGGCTTTGCGCAAAGTACGCCGCTGCCTTTTTTAAGATGTCTCGCTCCTGCGTGACTCGCCGCAATTGTGCCTGAAGCTCGGAGATCTTACGTTGATCCATAGTCGGCTGATTAGTTCGATTTGTCCCGTTCGATAGACCTGAATCCAATGTCCATTGCCCGTTTCGAAACTTCGACACCCAGACAGACAAAGTTCCGGCAGGTACTCCAAGGGCGTCTGCAACCTCGGTAACTGATCGCCCCTCGGCAATGACCTGGTCAGCAGCTTCTTTTCGAAACTCATGGGTGAACTTGCGGTTGACTCGCTTCTTTAAATCTTTAGTCATTTTTTGATTCCTAAATTTAATGTTTTTAGACCTGAGACTGGGAAACCTTTGTAAAGGTTCCCCAGACCCTTCCAAACTGATAAACTAGAATTATAAATCTAGTTTACACTAGTGGTCTCGTGTCCATTAAATGACTGAAGATTAGTCTTGGCCAGACCCATTCAAAACACCCCTTAGCAGATGCATATGTGTCAACATCAATGTGGCAAAATTTAAATTCATCCGTTGTCAAAGAGGAAGCGGATTCATCTGGAAAAATCCCCTCGATAATTTTCGTATTCTTCTGTAAATTCATTGATTCAATAAGTCGAATGACTAGGGAGACGCTTGTATCCGAGTGTTCCCCGTTTTGATACCTAGTGTCTTGTGTCGAAGCTTTTACAACACCAGTAAAGGTATCTGCCAAATAGCAAGTACAAGACATTTGCGAGTGGAGCGTCTTTGATGCGATTAGG
>CAIMVM010000296.1 GCA_903844895.1 uncultured Pseudomonadota bacterium | reverse complement strand
GCTTTTAAGATTAGGTCCCCATAAGCTAAGACTTATGGAGGGGGGTATCATCGATTTTTTTCGAGACAGCTTCCGCATCAATATTTACGCCTCGTCCTTCTGCCTCGCGCTGAACTTTTTGAGTGTCTTTTTCAATCTCTCCTACGGGTATGTTCTTAACGCGCTTCTCTTGCGGAGGATTGAGCTTTTCAGCTTTTTCATACTCCTTTACCTCATTCATAATTTCCTCTGGTAGGTAATTCTCACAGGAATAAGCAAGCTCGATGGTCTGTGTAGCAAAGTAGTTATCTACTTGCACCCTACGTTTGGCTAGGTGTGCAAAGCGCCCAATTACTCTGCAGATATTAGCACGCTGGTCTGGAGTTAACTCTTTTGCAAACTCGTATTCCTCGATTTTTTGTAGGCTGAGAAGTATTGGTTCAAGCGAATCAGCGGATATAATATATGCATCATGGTCGGCATGGGGGTATACAAACTGTGATAGGTGCTCAAGTGTGTTAGAAGGTACTACAAAATAGATGTCTTTTTTTACCCCTTCTTGTTTAGCATATTTGATGGCCTTCTCAGCTTGTGATTTTAAATAAGTTGGGAAATTCCCAAGGTCGTCACCAGCCGGACTTTTTGCATCAAAAACGATGTGTTCATCACATATAAATACAGTGTTGTCAGGCTCACCTTTGAAGGGTACTTCTTTCAAATACTGTATTGTATGTTTTTGACAAAGTGATTTAATGCGCTCTGCTGTACCAATTTGATGTTTCGCCCAGGTGGCTTTCATATTCTCAAGCCTATCTATTTCTTTTTGAGCTTGAGCTGCTACAAACGCATCTTGATCACGCTGAATCTTGTCTTGAAACTTTGCTAGATTGTTTACAGCCTGGTCACGTTCTTTAATTCGTTGGGCCTCCTCACTTCGCATGACTGCATTGTCTTGTCTCAGTTTGGATGCTTCTTCTCTTAGCCTTGATAATTCAGCATCTGATCCTGCCTTTGCTTTTTCTAACCCTATCAGTTGTTCAGTTTTACCGCGATTTTCAGTTTTAGTTACGGTTAACTCTTCCTCTAGCTGTTTTATCGAGTTGTCATAGCGACTAGCGCGGTCAAGTAATACTTCCAGCTCTGCCATAGCTGTGGCGATAAGGTTCTTTACACGTCCCCATCCGAAAATACGTCCCAAGAAGCCGATGGAGTTCACTTCAGTGAGGAGTTGTTTAAGCGTATTCATAATTATTAATTTACAGAGTTGTTTAGTGATTCCTCATCAATAAGATGGCGCACCGCTTCCAGAAACTGTTTCATTTCCTGAAATTTCTTTTGGTCAGCATGCCATTCTTCAGGTATTGTAATTAAACGTCGTAGCCCTTCCTCGGGCGTAGAGGGGAGTTCATCTATTGGTTCACTTAGGCTAAGGTCATTAATTACCATATGCTTCCCATCAAAGTCAAATAAGTACCAGGTATCTTCAGGGTAGCCCATAGCTTGGCGAAATCGCTCTGAAAAATCACTGGGGCTATCCTCCGAAACGGTACGAAATCTTCCAAGGGCCATACACTGGTTTCCTCTTTCAATGATAATATCAATTGTGCCATGTAGTATGCTACTATAATTATAGCGAATGGTAAGTTCGTCCTTAATTAGTCCTGATAGATCTTTTAACATACTATCAAATAGTGACCGAATTTCAAATGTGGTTTTCATACTTATATAGTT